>NZ_JBIBKS010000004.1:86428-388602 GCF_042959345.1 Streptomyces sp. NPDC007905
CGACCGACGGGGCGTCGCTGAGACGTCTGGGCCGCAGGGCTTGGCCGACCGACGGGGCGTCGCTGAGACGTCTGGGCCGCAGGGCTTGGCCGACCGACGGGGCGTCGCTGAGACGTCTGGGCCGCAGGGCTTGGCCGACCGGCGGGGCGCCACCCGGGGCACCGGGAACCGTGGCCGTGGGCAGGCGCGTGCTCCGAGGGTGGCTCGGTGGGGTTTCGCCTCCGTCGAGCGGGCGAACCGAGGCAGTGCGAAACGGCGTTGGGCTTCTGACCAAGCTCCTATCAGGTCATGATCCGCCCGGCCGAAGCCTTGGGAACCAGCTCCGGCGGTCGGGCAGAACAACGCGAGGACAGCCCAGCAGGGCGTCGGTCAGTGGCTGGGCCACGACCGCCGGAAGCCGCCCTACGAGTATCAATGTCAGTGGTGGACGGCAAGCTGGATGTGTGCGCCGTACGACGTGGTGCACGGCGCCGCAGGGCGCGTGACCGTGACGCCGAACCGGGGAGAGCGACCAATGCCCACCGCCGTACTGACCGACCGTGAGCGCACCGCCGTACAGGCTTATCTGCGGCTGCTGCACACCGTGCGCGCCGCCTTCGACGGCCCGCCGGACGGCGGCCGGCCCGTGATGGTGCCGCCCGCCGTGCTCGCCGAGGCGGAGCGGGCGCTGGCGCGGGCGGGACTCGCGGGCAATGAGCAGGAGTTCTTCCGGCTGCTGCGCCACTGGTGTCCACAGGAGTGAGCCCGGCGGTCCGTGACCGTCCCGCTCAGTGGTGAGGGACGGTCACCGCCGTCAGGACCAGGCCGTCCGCGATCAGCCAGCGGCCCTCGAACGCGCTCAGGCGTACGCCGTCCAACAGCGGCCCGGGGACGAGGAGCCGGGCATGGAAACTGCCGCGCGTGCCGGACCCCGCCGCGGCGGCCAGTTCGATGTCGGCCTCGGAGAAGTCCAGCCAGGCGTGGGTGAGGGGAAACCACGCCTTGTACACGGACTCCTTGGCGCTGAACAACAGCCGGTCCCAGTGCACACCGGGCCGGGTGGCGCGCAGTGTGCGGTGCCGGTCCTGCTCGGCGGGCAGCGCGATGCTGTCGAACACTCCGCTCGGCAGTGGTCCGTGGGGTTCGGCGTCGATCCCGAGGGAGGCGAGGTCCCCGGCACGGACCAGTGCCGCGGCGCGGTAACCGTCGCAGTGGGTCATGCTGCCGGTCAGGCCCTGCGGCCAGGTCGGGGCGCCGCGCTCGCCGGTCGGCACGGCCTGTGGCGGCACACCGAGCTTCTCCATGGCGAGCCGGGCGCAGACCCGTACGGCCGTGAACTCCCGGCGGCGCTTGTCCACCGCCCGTGCCACGAGCCGCTCCTCCTCCGGGTACAGCGAGACGCCCTGGGACTGCTGGTCACCGAACGCTTCCACGGCCACCACCGACTCCGGGAGCAGCTCCTCGATCACCGGGCCCGACCTCCATCGGCAGAATGCGGCGCGGCTGTCCCGGGCCCCCGGGACGCTTGCGCCATTCGCGGGGGTATCCCACGGACACCTCTTCGAAGCGGACACCCTCGTGCCAGGTGGTCCGCGGGATGTGCAGATGACCGTAGACCATCGTCTCGACGCGGAACCGGCGGTGCCAGTCGGCAGTGAGGGCGGTGCCGCACCACATGGCGAACTCCGGGTGCCACAGCACGTCGGTCGGGTGCCGGTCGAGCGGGTAGTGGTTGGCGAGGACCACGGGCAGATCCGAAGGCAGCTCGGCGAGTCTGCGCTCGGTCTCGGCGACGCGGGCCCGGCACCAGTCCTCGCGGGCCGGGTACGGGTCGGAGTGGAGCAGGTACTCGTCGCTGCAGACGATGCCGGTGCTCTCCGCGTAGGCCAGGCCCTCCTCCTTGGTGGCACAGCCGGCCGGCAGGAAGGAGTAGTCGTAGAGCAGGAACAGCGGGGCGACGGCGACCGGTCCACCGGGGCCGTGCCACACCGGGTACGGGTCCTGCGGTGTGCTCACGCCCAGTTCCCGGCACAGGGCGACGAGGTGCTCGTACCGGGCGACGCCGCGCAGGGTGACCGTGTCCCTCGGGTGGGTCCACAGGTCGTGGTTGCCGGGCGCCCACAGGACCTTGCGGAAGCGGTCCGCGAGCGTGGCGAGCGTCCAGCGGATGTCCTCCACGGTCTCCGCGATGTCCCCGGCCACGATCAGCCAGTCGTCGTCCGTGTGGGGGCGCATCTCCTCGACGAGCGCGCGGTTCTCCGGATAGGAGACGTGCAGGTCGCTGATGGCCAGCAGCTGTCCGGCCCCGGCCGTCGACTCCACCCCGCACCCCTTTCCGATCATCCGTCAGCACCACGAGAACACATTCACCGGCCGGGGACAAGGGCGACCCGGCGGCGGCGGCCTGGAGAGCCGGGGTGAATCCGTAACATGCGCGTTGCACGCGCGGTCTCTTGAAAGCCGTATGATCGCCCCAACATCAACGCCCTCCATCTCCCTTCGCGCAGGGCCGTTTGGTGTCCCTTCCTCTCTCCTGCCCGGGCACGGGCCGCGGCGCCCTGCCCGAAAACCCTGAAAGGCGGCCTGCATGCTCTCTCGCGTACGCGTCTGGCTCAACCGCACGTACGCGGAGAACGTGTTCTTCATGGATCAGCTGAGGAGAAATCCCAGCGACCGGGCGGTCGAGATCCATGCGACGCACGGTGACGCCGACTCCCCCGTGCTGGCCGCCGCCGACACCGCCGACCTGGAGCCGGAGGGGCTGTCCCCGGCCGGGTACGTCGAGTACGCCCTGGACCAGTGCGCGCGGCGCGGCATCGACGTGTTCGTGCCCCGGCTGCACCAGGCGGCGATCGTGGCGCACCGAGCCGAGTTCGAGGCCGTGGGTACGGCGCTGCTGGCGCCGACGCCCCAGGCGGTGGCCGTGTTCGAGGACAAGGCGACCGCGTACGGCGCGGTCCGCTCGGTCGACGTGCCGGTGCCGCCGTGGTGGCGGGTGCGTACGGCCGACGAACTGGTTTCCGCTGTCGAGGAGTTGGAGACGGCCGGGCACAGGGCGTGCTTCAAGCCGGCCTCCGGCGCGGGCGGGGTCGGCTTCCGGATGATCACGCGCGCCCCCTTCTCGCTGACGCACCTCAGCGGTTTCCCCGGCCCGTACGTGCAGCTGGATCTGGTGGTCGAGGCGCTGGAGCGGGCCGAGGAGCCCGTGGACTGGCTGGTGATGCCGCGCCTGGAGCAGCCGGAGGTGTCCGTCGACTGCCTGACCGGCCCGGACAACCGCGTCCGGCTGGCCGTGGGCCGTACCAAGAACGGCCGCAGACGGGGCTTCACGCTGCACGAGCAGTGGCTGGAGCCGGCCCGGCTGATCGCGGAGGGCTTCGGGCTGCACTACCTGTCCAACATCCAGTTCCGGATGCTCGGCGACCGCCCGGTACTGCTCGACGTCAACACGAGGCCCGCCGGGGGCCTGCATCAGCTCTCGCTCTGCGGGGTGAACGCCCCCTGGGCCGCGGTGCAGTTGGCGCTCGGCGAGGACCCCGGCGTGGTCGAGCCGCCGTTCCTCGGGCAGGACTACACGGTGGTGTCGGGGCCGCGACCCCTGCGGCCGGTGTCGCTGCCGCAGCAGAGGGTGGAGGAGCCCGAGGTCCTGCTGCCGGCGGTGCCTGCGCAGGCGGCTTCAGCGGCGGAGGCGCTGCCGCTGTAGGCCGTGCTCCGCGGGTCGCCCATGGCTGCTCGCGCAGTTCCCGCGCCCCCGCCGGGGCGCTTCACCTCACCGGTATGGACCAATTCCGCCGTTCTCCTTGACAGTCACATTGGTCCATACCAACTTGGGTGGCGCACCTTCCGCACTCCCCTGCACTCCCGAACACCCTTATCCTCACTGGGAGATCGCGTGCGCCACATACTCGGGCGTCCCAGACGCCGGCTCCTCGCTCTGCTCGGCACCGCCGCTCTCGCGCTCGGCGGGGCCATCGCGCTGCCGGGCACCGCCCAGGCGGCCAACATCCTCACCAACCCCGGCTTCGAGTCGGGCGGCCTGTCCCCCTGGACCTGTACCGGAAACCTCGGCTCGGTCGTCTCCTCCCCCGTGCACGGCGGCTCCAAGGCCCTGCAGGGCGCGGTGTCCGACAGCGACAACGCGCAGTGCAGCCAGACGGTCGCCGTCCAGCCGAACACGACGTACACGCTGCAAGGCTGGGTCCGTGGCTCGTACGTCTACCTCGGCGTCAACGGCGGCGCCTCCACCTGGACGACGTCCCCGTCCGCGTACAGCCGGCTCAGCGTCTCCTTCACCACCGGCGCCTCGCAGACCAGCGCCACCATCTACGTGCACGGCTGGTACGCGCAGGGCACGTACTACGCCGACGACATCAGCCTGGACGGGCCGGGCGGCGGCGGGGACACCCAGGCCCCGACCGCGCCCAGCGGACTCGCCTCGACCGGGAAGACGTCGTCGAGCGTGTCGCTGCAGTGGAACGCCTCCTCGGACAACGCGGGCGTGACGGCGTACGACATCTACAGCGGATCCAGTCAGGTCCTCAGTGTCTCCGGTACGTCCGCCACGGTCAGCGGGCTGTCGCCCAGCACCTCGTACACCTTCAGCGTGAAGGCGCGGGACGCGGCCGGGAACACCTCGGCGGCCTCCAACTCCGTGAGCGTCACGACCAACGCGGGCAGCGGCGGCGGAACCTCCTTCAAGCAGGCGGCGCCCTACCTGTACGAGGGCTGGGGCGACCCGCCGAGCCCGTCCACGGTGATGAGCGCGACCGGCGTCAAGTGGTTCACGATGGCGTTCATGCTCGACTCGGGCGGCTGCACACCCGCCTGGGACGGCAGCCGGTCCCTGACCGGGGGTGTCGACCAGACCGCCATCAACCAGATCCGCTCCGCGGGCGGTGACGTCGTCCCGTCGTTCGGCGGCTGGCAGGGCAGCAAGCTGGGCGCCAACTGCTCCTCCGCGGGCGCCCTGTCCGGGGCGCTGCAGAAGGTGATCGACGCCTACTCGCTCAAGGCGATCGACATGGACATCGAGAACACGGACGAGTTCGAGAACGAGGCCGTGCAGGCGAAGATCCTGACCGCGCTGAAGACGGTCAAGGCCAACAACCCGGGCCTGAAGACGATCGTCACCTTCGGCACCTCTACCACCGGCCCGACCTACTACGGCAACCGGCTCATCGAGCAGGCGCAGTCGCTCGGCGCCAACCTCGACGTCTTCACGATCATGCCGTTCGACTTCGGCGGCGGCTCGGACATGTACGGGAACACGGTCAACGCGGCCGAGGGGCTGAAGGCCAAGCTGAAGTCGACGTTCGGCTGGGACGACGCGACCGCCTACTCCCACATCGGCATCTCCGGCATGAACGGCCTGTCCGACCAGCAGGAGAACACCACCCCGGGGGTCTGGACCCAGATCCGTGACTGGGCCAACTCGCACCACATCGCCCGGCTCGCCTTCTGGGCGGTCAACCGCGACCGGCCGTGCGCGGGTGGCGGCGTGGTGAGCAACTGCTCCGGCATCAGCCAGAACACCTGGCAGTTCACCTCGATCACGGCCGGCTTCACCGGCTGAGCACGGCACCGGCACGACCCGGATCCCCCCTGCTCCCGGGCCGGGGGGATTTTTTTTCCGCCCGGGGTGTATCAGGAGACGACCTGACCGCTCTCCATATCAGGAACGGGGGGACACGGGGGGAAGCCCCGAGGGGGGAACGGGGGAACGGGGGATCGGGTCGGCCGGCCGCGGTCACGGGGAGCGACCGGCCGACCCGAAGCACAACCCCCGTGCCCGGAGCGGGCGCAGGTGCCGTCAGAAGTGGCTCGCCCCGCGGTACAGCCGCAGCTCTCGGCCTGGTTGCCGGGCCAGTCGCCCACGAGGCCGAGGTCGATGACGGCCTCGACGCGTCTGCCCGCGAACTCGGCCGGCACCTGTCCACGCATCCGGAACCAGGTCGTACCCCAGGGCGGTCCCCAGGGGGTGCCCATCGCGAAGGGCTCGTACGGCGCGGCCGCGGCCTCCGCGAAGGGGACCGGCTCCCCCGGAGCCTGCCAGGCCGCCACCTCCAAGGGAACGGCGGCCGCGTACATCGCCGGCTTGACGCGCTGGTGGTGGAGGCGCTCCTCGCGCTCCTCGATCCGGCTGCGTTCGTCGTGCACGAGAGGTCTCCCGAGGGGGCGGGACGAGGTGCGGCAAGAGCGGCGAGAAAGCGCTTTTGGCCGGGAGCCTACTTCAGGTACCCGAGACCAGGATGGACGGCCGTGTATCCCTCGACCAGGCGGCGGGCCACATTGACGGAGTCCACCAGCGGGTGCAGGGCGAAGGCCTTCACCGCTGTCGCCCGCGAACCGGACTCGGCGGCGGCCAGCACCTCGCGTTCGACGGCCTTGACCGCGCACACCAGCCCGGTGGCGTGCCCGGGCAGCGGGGCCACCGCGACGGGGTGGGCTCCGTTGGCGTCGACCAGGCAGGGGACCTCGATGACGGCGTCCGCGTCGAGGACCGACAGGGTGCCCTGGTTGCGCACGTCGAGGATCAGGGTCGCGCGCTCGTCCCAGGCGATGGCCCGCATCAGGGCGAGGGCCACCTTCTCGTACCCGCCGGAGAGGTCGTCGGCGTCGCGTTCGCCGGCACCGGCCGTCTCCCGGTTCTCGGCCATGTAGGTCGCCTCGCGCTCGGCGCGGGTGCGGTCCCAGACGTCGAGGGCGGAGACGTCCGCGCGCCGCGCCTCCTCGTAGAACCGCGCCTGCTGGTCGCGCAGGAAGGCACCTCGGGTCTTCTCGGCCTCCTGATAGGCGCGTACGGCCTCACGGTTGAAGTAGTAGTAGTGCAGGTACTCGTTGGGAATCGCGCCCAGCGACCGCAGCCAGTCCACGCCGAAGAGCTTTCCCTCCTCGAAGGAGCCGAGCAGGCCGGGCTCCGCGAGCAGGCGTGGCAGCTCGTCCCGGCCCGCGACACGCAGCCCGCGCACCCAGCCGAGGTGGTTGAGACCGACGTAGTCGATCCACGCCTCCTTCGGGTTCGCGCCGAGCACCCGGGCGATACGGCGGCCGAGGCCGACCGGCGAGTCGCAGATGCCGATGACGCGGTCGCCGAGGTGGCGGGACATGGCCTCGGTGACCAGCCCGGCCGGGTTGGTGAAGTTGATGACCCAGGCTTCGGGGGCGAGCCGGGCCACCCGCCGCGCGATCTCGACGGCGACCGGAACCGTCCGCAGCCCGTAGGCGATACCGCCCGCACCGACCGTCTCCTGGCCGAGGACCCCCTCCGCGAGGGCCACCCGCTCGTCGTTCGCCCGGCCCTCCAGGCCGCCGACACGGATCGCGGAGAAGACGAAGTCGGCGCCGCGCAGGGCCTCGTCGAGGTCGGTCGTGGCGGTCACCCGGGGAGCGTCGACCGCGGTCGACGCCTGTTCGGCCAGTACCCGGGCGACCGCATGGAGTCGGCTGTCGTCCAGATCGTGCAGCACGACCTCCGTGACCCGCCCCTCGCCGCGGTCCGCCAGGAGCGCCCCGTACACGAGCGGCACCCGGAACCCGCCGCCGCCCAGCATCGTCAGCTTCACGCCTGCACCTTTCCCGCCAGGACCACCTCGGCGCCCGCCTCCTGCGGCGCGGAGCGGGTCGCCGGGTCGACCGGCGCGTTCGTCACCACCACGTCCAGGTCCTGGGGACCGCAGACCTTCGCCATCCCCGTACCCGGGAACTTCGCCGCGTCGGCGAGCAGCACGACCTTACGACCTCACCGTGCGTCCGCACCGCGCCAACGGCACGACGGCGGACACCTCCCACCGCCGCGTCGGCTTCCGGGACGTCGAGCTCACGGCCGGCGCCTCCTCGTCAACGCTGAACGCGTGTTCATCCGGGGCGTGAACCGGCACGACTTCCACCCGCTGACCGGGGGACGGTGTCGTACGAGGAGACGCGCGCGGACCTCGTGGTGCCGCGCCGGGCGTGTGCGCGATCGCCACGACCGTGTACGTCTGCCGGCTGCGGTACCGGTGTTGATACCGGCGGTGCGCGTGGCCGCCCGGGGAATCTCCCGGGCACTGGGCTGGCACCCGGAGCCGTGACGTCCCCCGCGCCGTGGGGCTCCGGCGCGGGGACGTGTGCGCTGCGGCGAGGGCGGGCGGGGGTCAGCAGTCAAGAGACGACGAACCGGCGGACGGAGTCCTGTGGGCCGGTGACCAGCGCGCCCCGGCAACCGGAAGGGGACCTCACACCGTCCTCCTCGTCACCATGCTCACTACAAGCCCGGCCGGCCCCCCGGCCTCCCCAGTCGGTCAGCTGCTCGACTTCACCTGGACACAGACCCGGGCCTGCGCCTTCGCCATCGCCCTGCTGTCCGGGGTGGCGGCATCGACCCTGCTGCCGCCGCTGCCGGTGGCCCGCTACGACCTGCTCGTCGGCTACGGCGTGCTGCTCACCGTGCTGTTCTGGCGGCGCGGCTGGGAGAGCGGACGGGACGTCGCCGTCATCAGCGCCTGCCATGTCATCGGACTCGCCTTCGAGCTGGTGAAGGTCGCGCAGGGCTCATGGAGCTACCCGGAGCCGGCCGTGCTGAAGTTCGCGGGGGTCCCCCTGTACGGGGGCTTCCTCTACGCGGCCGTCGGCAGCTACGTCTGCCGGGCCTGGCACTTGTTCGACCTGGAGCCGACCGGCTACCGGCCACGGGCGACCGCACTGGTGGCCGCCGCCGTCTACGTCAACTTCTTCAGTCACCACTGGCTCCCCGACGCCCGCTGGCCGCTCAGCGCCCTCCTCCTGGCCGTCACCACGGGCACCTCCGTGCGCTACACGGTCCGCGGGGTACGGCGGCGCATGCCGCTCGCCCTGTCGTTCGGCCTGATCGGGTTCTTCCTGTGGCTCGCGGAGAACCTCGCCACCTACGTGGGCGCGTGGCGCTACCCGTACCAGCTCCACGGCTGGCAGCCCGTCGACGTCGGCAAGTTCGGCGCATGGTCCCTGCTCATCAGCGTCACCTTCGTGCTCGCGGCACTCGGCAGGGGGAATCCCGGCACCCCGCGCAGACCGCCGGCCGCCTCCTGACCGGCGGTCCTTCCTCACCGGAACCTCGGCTCCCCCCGGATTCAAGGAACGACCCGGACCACCGGCGCGGGATGCCCACGCACCGACGGACCACTCAGGACCGAGCGGCCGGCCGGCAACGCGATCCGAGCCGGTACGGGAGGCTTCATGGGGTGAACTCGCTTGCCGTAGAAGGACTTTCCTTGCTTTAAGTCTTGACGACCGCAGGGACGGGGAGCACATTGGCGGCACCGTGAGAGCGCTCTCAGCGCGCAATGGGAGCGCTCTCACCCGGCTCCCGCACACCCCTCCGTACCCGAGAGGTCCTTCCCCCATGAGTGAATCCTCCGGCATACCCAGACCCCGTGCCGTCCGCCGCGCACTCGTCGCCGCCCTCGCCACGCTCGGGCTGGCCGCGGCGGTCGCGACCGCCGCCACCCTCCCCGCCAACGCCTCCGCCCCCACGCCCCCGTCCGGCTGGACGCAGGTCTTCCTGGACGACTTCAACGGCTCGGCCGGCTCCGGCGTCAACACCACCAACTGGCAGTACGACACCGGGACGTCGTACCCGAGCGGCGCCGCCAACTGGGGCACCGGCGAGGTCGAGACGATGACCTCGAGCACCAGCAACGTCTCGCTGGACGGCAACGGCAACCTGCTCATCACCCCGCGACGCGACGCGTCCGGCCACTGGACATCGGGCCGCATCGAGACCACCCGGACCGACTTCCAGCCGCCGGCCGGCGGCAAGCTACGGGTCGAGTCCCGTGTCCAGATGCCGAACGTCACGGGAGCCGCCGCCAAGGGCTACTGGCCGGCCTTCTGGATGCTGGGCGCCCCCTACCGCGGCAACTACCAGAACTGGCCGAGCGTCGGCGAGCTCGACATCATGGAGAACGTCCAGGGCCTGAACACCGACTGGGCCACGATGCACTGCGGCACCAACCCGGGCGGCCCCTGCAACGAGACGTCCGGCATCGGCAACTCCACCTCGTGCACCGGCACGACCTGCCAGGCCGGCTTCCACACCTACGCCATGGAATGGGACCGCTCGACCAGCCCCGAAGAGATCCGCTTCTACCTCGACGGCGTCAACTTCCACACGGTCAAGGCCAACCAGGTCGACGCCACGACGTGGGCGAACGCCACCAACCACGGTTTCTTCGTCATCCTGAACGTGGCCATGGGCGGCGGCTTCCCGTCGGCCTTCGGCGGCGGCCCGGACAGCGGCACCGAGCCGAACCACCCGATGGTCGTGGACTATGTGCAGGTGCTCCAGTCCTCGGGCGGCGGGGGCGGTACCACTCCCCCGCCCCCCGGCAACCGGGACGCCTACAGCGCCATCCAGGCCGAGTCCTACGACAGCCAGTCCGGCGTGAGCACCGAGACCACCACGGACACCGGCGGCGGGCAGGACATCGGCTACCTCGCGAACGGTGACTGGGCCCTCTACAAGGGCGTCAACTTCGGCTCCACGGCGGCCACCCAGTTCTACGCGCGGGTGGCGAGCGGGGCCGCGTCCGGGGTGAGCGGACTGGTCGAGGTACGCCTGGACAGTCGCAGCAACGCACCCGTCGGCAGCTTCGCGCTGGCCAACACCGGTGGCTGGCAGTCGTGGCGGACGGTCCCGGCGAACATCGGCTCGGTGACCGGCACGCACGACGTCTACCTGACCTTCACCAGCGGCCAGCCGGCCGACTTCGTGAACGTGAACTGGTTCGACTTCGGTCACTGACCAAGGAGTGAGGGGTGCCCCGTGAGCAGGACCCGCGGGGCACCCACGCACCCATGTGGTCATCCGCTGGACGGCACCCTCCAGCCGGCGGAGGCCGCGACGGTGGGGGTTCGCCCTTCCGTCCAATCGCTGCATATCGGTGGTGCACAACCCACCACGGCCGCGCGGACGTGGTTGTGGCCCGTGAATGAGCGCAGCCGGTGGCGGACCGGCAACCGGGCAACGCCTACCGCAGCTCCGCCCGGAACGCCGCCGGCGTCCGACCGGTGTGCAATTGGAAGAACTTGGAGAAGTTCGCCGCGTCGGGGAAGCCCACGGCCGCCCCGACGCGGCCGATCGGCGTGTCCGTGTGGGCGAGGAGGCGTTTGGCCTCCAGGGTCACCCGCCTGTCGATGAAGCCCTTCGGCGTCCCGCCGGTGGCCGCGCGCACCGCGCGCACGAGGGTGCGGCGGGAGTAACCCAGCGCGTCGGCATAGGCGCTGACGCTGTGGTTGGCGGCGAAGCCCTGCTCGACCGCGTCCCGGAAGAGGGTGAAGGTGGTGTCCGTCTGCTGCCGGGAGGCCTCCGCCGGACTGGCTGCGAGGTGGGCGAGGCGCAGCAGCAACGCGGTCAGCGTGTGCCGGAGCACGGCCGTGTGCAGGCTCAGCGGCAGCGTCGCGGTGTCCTGGTACTCGCGGCGCAGCTGTTCGAGGGCGGCCCGGAGCGCGGCCAGTTGCGCCGGAGCGGGGTGCAAGAGGGGCGGCAGGTCGTAGCGGTACAGGCCGGTGGACTCGACGGTGGCGCGGGGCAGGAAGCCGGGCTGCATGGTCAGGACGGTTCCGCGGTACTCGCTCGTGCGGGAGAACCGGTGGACCTGTCCGGGGCGGATCCACAGCAGGTCGTCGGCCGTGGCCTCGTACTCGGCGAAGTCGATCATGTGCCGTACCGGGCCCGCGGTGAAGAGCATGACCACGTGGAAGTCGATGCGATGGACACGGTGCACCGGGGCGCCGGCGTGCCAGGGGCGGTCCTCTCCCATGGGGCCGACCTGCATGCCGACCCCACCGACGGCCAGTTCGACAGGGAAGGGGAAGGTTCTGATCCCGCCGCCGTCCACACCGTCGTCACCGGCTTTGGGTCTTCTGTACGTCATGTCTTTTTCGTGCCACCCCTGTCCCATGATCACTGTCCCAGATTCACCACAGGCTGACACACCCCGCCCTTCCTTCGAAAAGGTCAGACTTTTACGTTTGAACGCGTCCAGCCAGCCATCACGCACTGAACGAGGACTTCTTGAAGATGAGCACGCAGACATCCGATGGCTGCGAGTGGACCGACCTCGACCGGCGTGCCGCGGACACCGCCCGGCTTCTCGCGGCGGATGCCGTGCAGAAGGTCGGCAATGGCCACCCGGGTACCGCGATGAGCCTGGCCCCCGCCGCGTACACGATCTTTCAGAAGGTGATGCGGCACGACCCGGCCGACCCGGAGTGGACCGGCCGTGACCGCTTCGTGCTGTCCCCCGGCCACTCCTCGCTGACGCTCTACACCCAGCTCTTCCTCTCCGGATACGAACTGGAGCTGGATGATCTGAAGGCGTTCCGCGCGCACGGCTCGAAGACGCCCGGTCACCCGGAGTTCGGGCACACCGCCGGCGTCGAGACCACCACCGGCCCGCTGGGCCAGGGTGTCGCCAACGCCGTCGGCATGGCGATGGCCGCCCGCTACGAGCGTGGCCTGTTCGACCCGGAGGCCCCCGAGGGCACCTCCCCCTTCGACCACACCATCTGGGCGATCGTCTCCGACGGCGACCTGGAGGAGGGCGTCTCCGCCGAGGCCTCCTCCCTCGCGGGCCACCAGAGGCTCGGCAACCTGGTCTTCCTCTACGACGACAACCACATCTCCATCGAGGGCGACACCGCCACCGCCTTCTCCGAGGACGTGCTGGGGCGGTACGAGGCCTACGGCTGGCACACCCAGCGCATCGCGCCCACCGCCGACGGCGACGTCGACGTGCCCGCGCTGTACGCGGCGCTGAAGGCCGCGCAGGCCGAGACCGGGCGGCCCTCGATCATCGCGATGCGCACGATCATCGCCTGGCCCGCCCCCAACGCGCGGAACACCGAGGCCTCCCACGGCTCGGCGCTCGGCGAGGACGAGATCGCGGCGACCAAGCGTGTCCTCGGGTTCGACCCCGAGCAGACCTTCGAGGTGAGCGACGAGGTCCTCGGGCACACGCGCCGGGCCCTTGACCGGGGCGCCGAGGCGCACGCGGCCTGGGACAAGCGGATCGCCGAGTGGCGTGCGGCCCAGCCCGAGCGTGCGGAGCTGTTCGACCGGATCAGCAGGGGCGAGCTGCCCGAGGGCTGGCAGGACGCCCTGCCGGTGTTCGAGGAGGGCAGGTCCGTCGCCACCCGTGCCGCCTCCGGCAAGGTGCTGCAGGCGCTCGGCCCGGTGATCCCGGAGCTGTGGGGCGGCTCCGCCGACCTGGCCGGCTCCAACAACACGACCATCGACAAGGGCAGCTCCTTCCTGCCGGAGGGCAACCCGCTGCCCGAGGCGAACCCGTACGGCCGTACCGTCCACTTCGGCATCCGCGAGTTCTCCATGGCCGCGGAGATGAACGGCATCGCCCTGCACGGCAACACCCGCATCTACGGCGGCACCTTCCTGGTCTTCTCCGACTACATGCGCAACGCCGTCCGTATGTCGGCGCTGATGCAGCTGCCGGTGACGTACGTGTGGACGCACGACTCCGTCGGTCTCGGCGAGGACGGCCCGACGCACCAGCCGGTCGAGCACCTGGCCTCGCTGCGCGCGATTCCGGGCCTGAACGTCGTCCGCCCGGCGGACGCCAACGAGACCGCGATCGCCTGGGCCGAGATCCTGAAGAGGCACGCCACCGACCCGGCCCCGCACGGACTCGCGCTGACCCGCCAGGGCGTGCCGACGTACGCGCCCCACGAGGACGCTGCCAAGGGCGGCTATGTGCTGCGCGAGTCGTCGACCGAGACCCCGGAGGTGATCATCGTCGCGACCGGTTCCGAGGTGCAGCCGGCCGTCGCCGCGCGGGAGCAGCTGGAGGCCGAGGGGATCGGCACGCGGGTGGTGTCGATGCCGTCCGTGGAGTGGTTCGAGGAGCAGTCGCGCGCCTACCGCGAGAGGGTGCTGCCGCCGGCCGTGAAGGCGCGCGTCGCCGTCGAGGCCGGGATCGGTCTGACGTGGCACCGGTTCGTGGGTGACGCAGGTCGGATTGTCTCCCTCGAACACTTCGGTGCCTCCGCCGATGCGACCACCCTGTTCGCCGAGTTCGGCCTCACCCCCGAGAACGTCGCCGCCGCTGCCCGCGAGTCGCTGGCCGCCGCGCGCGCCTGATACCGACGCGATAGGAAAGATGATCACTGTGACCGAAGCAATCGGGACCCCGGGAGCCCTCAAGCGCCTTGCCGACGAGGGGGTGTCGGTCTGGCTGGACGACCTGTCGCGCAAGCGGATCACCTCGGGCAGCCTGGCCGAGCTGGTGGCGAGCGGCGGCGTCGTCGGCGTGACCACCAACCCGTCGATCTTCCAGGCGGCCATCGGCTCCGGCGAGGGCTACGAGGAGCAGCTGACCGACCTCGCCGCACGGGGTGTCACGGTCGACGAGGCCGTACGGATGATGACGACCGCCGATGTGCGGGCCGCCGCCGATATCCTGGATGCGGTGTACACCACTTCGGACGGCCGGGACGGCCGGGTCTCCATCGAGGTCGACCCCCGCCTCGCCCACCGCACCGAGGCGACGGTCGCCGAGGCCAAGCAGCTGGCCTGGCTGGTCGACCGTCCCAACGTGATGATCAAGATCCCGGCCACCCGGGCGGGCCTGCCGGCGATCACCGAGGTCATCGGCCTCGGCATCAGTGTCAATGTGACGCTGATCTTCTCCCTGGAGCGCTACCGCGAGGTCATGGCCGCCTACCTGGCGGGTCTGGAGAAGGCCCGCGAGCGCGGCCTGGACCTGTCGCGGATCCACTCGGTGGCGTCCTTCTTCGTCTCGCGCGTGGACTCCGAGATCGACAAGCGGCTGACCGCCCTCGGCACGGACGAGGCCCGGGCGCTCAAGGGGCGGGCGGCCCTCGCCAACGCACGGCTCGCCTACGAGGCGTACGAGGAGGTCTTCTCGTCCGACCGGTGGCCGGCGCTCGCCGGTGAGCGGGCGAACAAGCAGCGCCCGCTGTGGGCCTCCACCGGTGTGAAGGATCCCGCGTACAAGGACACCCTGTACGTGGACGAGCTGGTCGCGCCCGGCACCGTGAACACGATGCCGGAGGCCACCCTGAAGGCCACCGCCGACCACGGTGGGATCACCGGTGACACGGTGACCGGCGGCTATGCGCGGGCCCGCGCGGACCTCGCCGCCGTGGAGCGGCTCGGCATCTCCTACGACGAGGTCGTCCAGCAGCTGGAGGACGAGGGCGTCGCCAAGTTCGAGACGGCCTGGCAGGAGCTGCTGGACGCCGTCACCAAGTCCCTCAACAGCAAGGGAGTTGACGCGTAATGACGACCAAGGCTCCTGAACCCGAGACACCCCCCGTCGAGGAGGTGCGCGTCCCGGTCGCCCCGGCCGGCGACTGGGTGAACCCGCTGCGCGACCCCCGCGACCGCCGGCTGCCCCGCATCGCGGGCCCCTCCGGCCTGGTCATCTTCGGCGTGACCGGCGACCTGTCCCGCAAGAAGCTGATGCCGGCCGTGTACGACCTGGCCAACCGCGGTCTGCTGCCGCCCGGCTTCTCCCTGGTGGGCTTCGCCCGCCGGGACTGGGAGGACCAGGACTTCGCGCAGGTCGTGCATGACGCGGTCCGCGAGCACGCGCGTACCGAGTTCCGCGAGGAGGTCTGGCAGCAGCTCGCCGAGGGCATGCGGTTCATCCCCGGCGACTTCGACGACGACACCGCGTTCAAGCAGCTGAAGGACGCCGTCGACGAGCTGGACGCCTCCCGCGGCACCGGTGGCAATTTCGCGTTCTACCTCTCGGTGCCGCCGAAGTTCTTCCCCAAGGTCGTGCAGCAGCTGAAGAAGCACGGGCTGGCGAACCCGCCACGGGGCTCCTGGCGGCGCGCGGTCATCGAGAAGCCGTTCGGCCGCGACCTGGCCAGCGCCCGCGAACTGAACGCGATCGTGCACGACGTGTTCGAGCCGGACCAGGTGTTCCGCATCGACCACTACCTCGGCAAGGAGACCGTCCAGAACATCCTGGCGCTGCGCTTCGCCAACCAGATGTACGAGCCGATCTGGAACCGGTCGTACGTCGACCATGTGCAGATCACCATGGCCGAGGACATCGGCATCGGCGGCCGGGCCGGCTACTACGACGGCATCGGCGCCGCCCGTGACGTCATCCAGAACCACCTGCTGCAGCTGATGGCGCTGACCGCCATGGAGGAGCCCATCGCGTTCGACGCGGAGGCGCTGCTCACCGAGAAGCTGAAGGTGCTGAAGTCGGTGCGGCTGCCCGAGGACCTGGGCCGGTACAGCGTGCGCGCCCAGTACGCGGCCGGCTGGCAGGGCGGCGAGAAGGTCGTCGGCTACCTCGACGAAGAGGGCATCGACCCCAAGTCGAAGACCGACACGTTCGCCGCGATCAAGCTGGGCATCGACAACCGCCGCTGGGCGGGCGTCCCCTTCTACCTGCGCGCCGGCAAGCGGCTCGGCCGCCGCGTGACCGAGATCGCGGTGATCTTCCAGCGGGCCCCGCACTCCCCGTTCGACTCCACCGCCACCGAGGAACTGGGCCAGAACGCCATCGTCATCCGCGTTCAGCCCGACGAGGGCATGACCGTCCGGTTCGGCTCCAAGGTGCCGGGCACCTCGATGGAGATCCGGGACGTGTCCATGGACTTCGCCTACGGCGAGTCGTTCACCGAGTCGAGCCCGGAGGCGTACGAGCGGCTCATCCTGGACGTGCTGCTCGGCGACGCCAATTTGTTCCCCCGTCACCAGGAAGTGGAAGAGTCCTGGAAGATCCTCGACCCGATCGAGGAGTACTGGGCGGCGCAGGGCAGGCCGGCGCAGTACCCGGCAGGCACCTGGGGACCGAAGGAAGCGGACGAGATGCTCGCACGAGACGGACGGAGCTGGCGCAGGCCATGAAGATCGACCTGACCGACACCACGGCAAGCAAGATCAACAAGGCGCTGGTGCAGGGCCGCCGCGCCATCGGCACCCCGGCCGTGGGCATGGTCCTGACGATGGTCATCGTCACGGACGAGGAGAACGCCTACGACTCGATCAAGGCGGCCGAGGAGGCCTCGCACGAGCACCCCTCGCGGACCCTGGTGGTCATCAAGCGGCACGCCCGCACCCTGCGCGACCGCACCACCTCGCGCCTGGACGCCGAGGTCCGGGTGGGCTCGGAGGCCGGCACCGGCGAGACCGTCGTGCTGCGGACCTACGGCGAGGTGTCCGACCACGCCGACTCCGTGGTCCTGCCGCTGCTGCTGCCGGACGCCCCGGTGGTCGTGTGGTGGCCGGTGGACGCGCTCGAGGCCCCGTCGAAGGACCCCCTGGGTGCGCTGGCCCAGCGGCGGATCACCGACCTGTACGCGGTCGAGCGGCCGCTGGAGGTCCTGGAGACCCGCGCCCGCAACTACGCTCCCGGCGACACCGACCTCGCCTGGACCCGGCTCACGCTGTGGCGGTCCATGCTGGCCGCCGCCCTGGACCAGGCCCGGACCAAGGTGACCTCGGCGGCCGTCGAGGCCGAGCAGGACAACCCCAGCGCCGAGCTCCTGTCGCGCTGGCTCGAGGCCCGCCTGCACGTCCCCGTGGACCGTGTGATCACTGCCGGGCCGGTCGTCACGGCGGTGCGCCTCGGCACCGACATCGGCGAGATCGTCATCGACCGGCCGGAAGGGCCCCTCGCCACGCTGACCCTGCCGGGCCAGCCGCCGCGCACCCTCGCCCTGAAGGTCCGCGCCACCTCCGAACTCATCGCCGAGGAGCTGCGCCGCCTCGACGCCGACGAGATGTACGCCATCGCCCTCAGGGGCGAGGCCGTCAAGGAGAACGCCTGACATGTCCGACGCATCGTCAGACGCCCCCGAGCTCACCCGCAGGCCCGAGTGGACGGCCCTCGCCGACCACCGCGCCGAGGGTCGGCCGCACCTGCGCGAGCTGTTCGCGACGGACCCCGGCCGCGCCGAGCGGTACGTCGTCCGGGTCGGCGATCTGCGCATCGACTACAGCAAGCACCTGATCACCGACGAGACCCTGGCCCTGCTCCAGGAACTCGCCACCGCCACCGGCGTGTTCGCGCTTCGGGACGCCACGTTCCGCGGTGAGCGGATCAACATCACCGAGCGGCGGGCCGTGCTGCACACGGCGCTGCGCGCCCCGCGGGACGCGGTGGTCGAGGTCGACGGCGAGAACGTCGTACCGCGCGTGCACGCCGTTCTGGACAAGATGGCCGGCTTCGCCGAGCGGGTCCGCTCAGGTGAGTGGACCGGCCACACCGGCAAGCGGATCCGGAACGTCGTCAACATCGGCATCGGCGGCTCCGACCTCGGCCCGGCGATGGCCTACGAGGCGCTGCGCGCCTACACGGCACGGGAGTTGACGTTCCGCTTCGTGTCCAACGTGGACGGCGCCGACCTGCACGAGGCCACCCGCGATCTGGACCCCGCGGAGACCCTGTTCATCGTCGCGTCCAAGACGTTCACCACGATCGAGACGATCACCAACGCCACGTCGGCCCGCTCCTGGCTCCTCCAGGCGTTCGACGGTGACGACAAGGCCGTGGCGAAGCACTTCGTGGCCCTGTCCACGAACGCGGAGAAGGTCGCCGGGTTCGGCATCGACCCGGACAACATGTTCGAGTTCTGGGACTGGGTCGGCGGCCGCTACTCGTACGACTCCGCGATCGGCCTGTCCCTCATGATCGCCATCGGCCCGGACCGCTTCCGCGAGATGCTGGACGGCTTCCGGATCGTCGACGACCACTTCCGCACCGCGCCCGCCGAGGCCAACGCGCCCCTGCTTCTGGGCCTGCTGGGGATCTGGTACGACAACTTCTTCGACGCCCAGTCGCACGCCGTACTGCCGTACTCGCACTATCTGTCCAAGTTCACCGCGTACCTGCAGCAGCTGGACATGGAGTCCAACGGCAAGTCTGTGCAGCGTGACGGCAGGCCGGTGGAGTGGCAGACCGGGCCGGTCGTGTGGGGCACGCCCGGCACCAACGGGCAGCACGCCTACTACCAGTTGATCCACCAGGGCACCAGGCTGATCCCGGCGGACTTCATCGGCTTCGCCCGCCCGATCCCGGAACTGAGCGACGAACTCCAGGGCCAGCACGACCTGTTGATGGCCAACTTCTTCGCCCAGACCCAAGCGCTCGCCTTCGGCAAGACCGCCGAGGAGGTCCGTGCGGAGGGCGTGCCCGAGGAGCAGGTGCCGCACCGCACCTTCCGCGGCGACCACCCCACGACGACGATCCTCGCCGCCGAGCTGACCCCGTCCGTGCTCGGCCAGCTGGTCGCGCTCTACGAGCACAAGGTGTTCGTGCAGGGCGCGGTCTGGAACATCGACTCCTTCGACCAGTGGGGCGTGGAGCTGGGCAAGGTCCTCGCCAAGCGCGTCGAACCCGCCCTGACCGTGGGCGCCGACGTGCCGGGTCTCGACCCGTCCACCACGGCCCTCGTCGCCGCCTACCGCAATCTCAGGAAGTGAAGCTGACATGACAGCGATGCAATTGGGCCTGATCGGTCTCGGCAAGATGGGCGGCAACATGCGCGAGCGGATCCGCCGCGCCGGCCACACCGTCATCGGCTACGACCGCAACCCCGAAGTCTCCGACGTCAAGAGCCTCGAAGAACTGGTCGAGAAGCTGGACGCGCCCCGCACGGTCTGGGTGATGGTCCCGGCCGGAACCGCCACCCAGGGCGTCATCGACGAGCTCAAGGACCTGCTGTCCGCGGGCGACACGGTGGTCGACGGCGGCAACTCCCGCTGGACGGACGACGAGAAGCACGCCGCTGAGCTGGGCGTGAAGGGCATCGGCTTCGTCGACGCGGGCGTCTCCGGCGGTGTGTGGGGCCTGCAGAACGGCTACGCGCTGATGGTCGGCGGCGACAAGGAACACGTCGAGCGGCTGCGCCCGATCTTCGAGGCGCTCAAGCCGGAGGGCCCGTACGGCTACGTCCACGCGGGCCGGGTCGGCGCCGGGCACTTCTCGAAGATGGTCCACAACGGCATCGAGTACGCGATGATGCAGGCCTACGCCGAGGGCTGGGAGCTGCTGGAGAAGGTCAAGTCGGTGGACAACGTCCGCGAGGTCTTCCGCTCCTGGCAGGAGGGCACCGTCATCCGCTCCTGGCTGCTGGACCTGGCGGTCAGCGCCCTGGACGACGACGAGCACCTGGAGAAGCTGCGCGGGTACGCGGAGGACTCCGGCGAGGGCCGCTGGACCGTCGAGGCGGCCATCCACCACGCCGTACCGCTGCCCGCGATCACCGCCTCGCTCTTCGCCCGGTTCGCCTCCCGGCAGGACGACTCGCCGCAGATGAAGATGGTCGCGGCGCTGCGCAACCAGTTCGGCGGGCACGCCGTCGAGAAGAAGGACTGACCGGCCGTGGGGGACCTCCTGCTGGTCCGCCACGGCGAGACGCAGTGGAGCCTGTCGGGGCGGCACACCAGCTTCACCGACCTGCCCCTGACCACGCACGGCGAGGTACAGGCCAAGTCCCTCGCGCGGCTCCTCGCCGGACGGACCTACGCGCTCGCGCTGACCAGCCCGCTGGACCGCGCGATACGCACCGCCGAGCTGGCGGGCCTGACCGGGGCCATACCCGACCCCGATCTGCACGAGTGGGACTACGGCGGCTACGAAGGTGTCACCACCGTCGACATCCATCGTGGCCGCCCCGGCTGGGACCTGTGGACGGACGGCGTACCGCACGGCCCCGAGGGTCACCCCGGCGAGTCGCCGGAAGAGGTCGGGGCCCGGGCAGACCGGGTGCTGGCCCGGGTGGACGCGGCGCTCGCCGCCGACACCGGTGACGTGGTCCTGGTCGCGCACGCCCACTTCCTGCGGGTGCTCACCGCCCGCCGGCTGGGTCTGCCGCCCGCCGAGGGCCGCCTGTTCCAGCTGGCGACCGGCACGGTCAGCCGGCTCTCCACGGAGCACGGGCGGCCTGTGATCGCCGAGTGGAACAGACGCGCCTGACAGCACTGTCCGCGGCCCGGGTCCCCCGCGTGACCCGGGCCGCACTGGTAACGGCGACCGGGTGTCGGAGGAGGGTTGAGGAAGACCACGTCCACTGCGCCGGACCTGCTTCTACAATCACCGGCACGCGACTGAGCGATCCGCCCGCCCCATGGCCCGAAGGACCCCGATGACCAGCGTCGAAGAGCCGGTACGCCCCGGCGGGCGGGTGCGTGACGCCGTCCGCACCAAGGCCGAGATCCTCGACGTGGCCACGCAGGAGTTCGCCCGGGCCGGCTACGACGGCGCGAGAGTGGACGAGATCGCGGCCCGCACCCGCACCACCAAGCGGATGATCTACTACTACTTCGGCGGCAAGGAGCAGCTGTTCACGGCCACCCTGGAGCGGGCGTACGGCGTGATCCGCGAAGCCGAGCAGCAGCTGGACGTGGAGCACCTGGACCCGGTCGCGGCGATCCGGCGCCTGGCCGAGCTGACGTTCGACCACCATGAGCAGCACCCCGACTTCATCCGCCTGGTCAGCATCGAGAACATCCACGGCGCCGAGCACATCGCGGCGTCCGGGAAGCTCGGGCGGATCGGCTCGCCGGCGCTCGACGTGATCCGCCGGATCCTGGCCGCCGGGCAGGAGTCCGGGCTGTTCACGGCCGATGTCGACGCCGTCGACCTGCACGCGATGATCACCGCGTTCTGCTTCTTCCGGGTGGCCAACCGGCACACCTTCGGCGCCCTGTTCGGCCGCGACCTCGCGGACCCCGCGCAGCGCGAGCACTACCGGATCATGCTCGGCGACATGGTGATCGCCTACCTCACGGCGGAGCGGGCCGCGGGCTGAGCGCCCTCGCGCACCATCGCGGCACCGCTCCACGGCGGCAGGTGGCGCGGCTCCACGGCCAGGAGGGGCGCGGTTTCGGTTGGGAGGGGGCGCGGTTTCGGTTGGGAGGGGGCGCGGTTTCGGTTGGGAGGGGGCGCACGAACTCGACCGGGAGAGAGCGCACAGACTCGACCGGGAGAGAGCGCGGACTCGGCCAGGAGTGGGCGCACGACTCGGCCGGGAGAGGGCGCACGGTCCCGGCCGGGAAAGAGCGCACGAACTCGGCCGGGAGAGGGCGCACGGTCCCGACCGGGAAAGAGCGCACGGTCCCGACCGGGAAAGAGCGCAATGTCCCGGCCGCGAGAGAGCGCGATCCCGGCCGGCATGGCGCGGGCGCTCTATGGCCGTAGGTGGCGCGGGCGCTCTACGGCCGTGGGTGGCGCGGGCTCTACGGCCGTGGGTGGCGCGGTTCGTACAGACCTAGCCGACCGCCTCCCGGCAGCCGCAGTTCCGTCACCCGGCCCCAGCGGGCCTCCTCGACCGGCCGCGCGAACTCCACGCCTTTCGCGGCGAGTTGCCGCCGCGTCGCCTCGAGGTCGTCGCACATCAGCATCAGTTCGTGCGAGGGCTCGCCGTCCGTGGGATGGCAGGCCACCTCGGTGGGCGGCGCCTGGAAGATCAGCCATCCGTGGCCCGCGTCGACGTGCGCCCACCCGAGGACGTCCCGCAGGAACGCCCGGTCGGCCTCCGCGTCCCGGGTGTGGATCACCACATGTGCCCCATTGATCACGGGCGGAGGCTAGTCCCGGACGCTTCGCGTCACAAGCACCCGCCCGGGTGTCACGCGGAGGACACCGCCGCGGCGTCGAGCAGCGGCCCCAGTTCGCGTACCGCGGTCGTCAGCGGGCGTACGTCCTGTTCGGCCCGGGCCATGAGGATCGCTCCCTCCAGGGCGCTGATCATCAAGGTGGCGAGGGAGTCGGCGCGCCCGGCGGGCACGCCCATGCCGGTCAGGGCCTCGGCGACCGGACCGCGCCAGGTCGCGAACGCGGCGGCCACCGCCTCGCGGGTGGAGGCGCCCACCGCGGCGCGGTCCACCGTCGCGGCGGCGACCGGGCAGCCTGCGGTGAAGCCGTCCCTCTCGTACTCGTCCGTCCACTGCGCGGCCATGGCCGCGAACAGACCGCTCGGCGTGGGCTCGTCCAGGCCTGCCAGGAAGCGGGCGACGCGCCCGCCGGCGTACCGCCCGGCCCAGCCCACGGCCTCGTTGACCAGCTGTTCCTTGCCCCCGGGGAAGTAGTGCTGGAGCGAGCCGCGCGGCGCCCCGGCGTGGGCGGCCACGTCCCGCATGCCGGTCGCGCCGACCCCGTCGCGCCGGATCAGCTGGGCCGCGCTGAACACCATCCGCTCACGCGGTCCGTGCCGCGACTCCGCCATGCCCGACCTCCGATCACCCACACCCACTCTATGACCGGGGTCATAACGCCCGCTACTATGACGACGGTCATATTCGGCCCGTCGAGTGAAGGGCGGCCCCCGTGAACATCGGCTTCATCGGTCTCGGAGTGATGGGTCAGTCCATGGCGCTGCGCTTGGCGGCCTCCGGCACACCCCTGCTGGTGTGGAACCGGACGCCGGAGCGGGCCGAGCCGCTGCGTGCGGCCGGCGCCGAGGTCGCGGCGGACGCCGACGAGGTGTTCGCGCGGGCGGAGGTGGTGCTGCTGATGCTCGCCGACGAGGCGGCGGTCGACACCGTCCTCGGCCGCGACACCCCCGCCCTGGCCGCGAGGGTCGCCGGTCGGGTCGTCGTCCACATGGGCACGACCTCCCCGGAGTACTCCCAGGCCCTGGAGACCGGCGTGCGCGCGGCCGGCGGCCGGTATGTCGAGGCGCCCGTCTCCGGGTCCCGGGTCCCGGCGGAGCGGGGACAGCTGGTGGCCATGCTCGCCGGCGAGAAGTCCGCCGTCGACCTCGTGCGACCACTGCTCGCACCCCTGTGCCGGGAGACGTTCGTGTGCGGGGCGGCGCCGGGCGCGCTGCTGATGAAGCTGTCCGTGAACCTCTTCCTGATCACCCTGGTGACCGGGCTGACGGAGGCCTTCCACTTCGCCGAACGGCAGGGTTTGGACCGGCGGCTCTTCCTTGACGTGCTGGACGCGGGCCCCATGGCCAGCGGGGTCTCGCGGATGAAGGCGCCCAAGCTGCGTGAGCGGGACTTCGCCGTGCAGGCCGCGGCGGTGGACGTGCTCAAGAACAACCGGCTCATCGCCGAGGCGGCCCGCAAGGCGCGGCTGGCCTCACCGCTGCTGGACGTCTGCCACGCGCTGTTCGAGGAGACGGTGGCGCAGGGTCACGGCGGCGAGGACATGGTGGCGGTGCTGCGGGCGATCGAGGCGCGCACCGTCGAGGCGCCGTAGGTCAGCTCCGGAGGTGGCTCATAACCTTCGAGGCGCCGCAGCTCGGCTCCTCGACGCGCCGTAGCTCGGCTCTTCGAAGCACCGCAGCTCAGCCCTTCGAGGCGCCCCGGCTCAGCCCTTCGGGATGCCGTAGGCGCGCTCGACGGGCAGCCGCACCACCAGCCGGCGGTCGCGCACCATGGCGGCCCGGTAGTCGTCCCAGTCCGGGTGCTCGCCGAGGACGTCTCGGTAGAGCCGGATCAGCTCCTCGACGGTGTCGTCGTGCGGGTCCGCGGCGACCGGGGACAGCTCGGCCGCGCCCTCGGCGACCGTGTACGCCCAGCGGTCCTCGCTGGTGACGTGGTAGGAGGCGCGCGGGTCGCGGCGGAGGTTGCGGGTCTTGGCCCGGCCGTCGGTGACCGAGATCCGGATGACCCGCTCGTCCGGATAGTAGGCGTGGCTGACGTTGGACAGCTGGGGGCGGCCGTCGCTCTTCAGGGTGACCAGCACCCCGCCTCGTGTGTCGGAGAGCAGCTTGAGCAGTGCGTCCTGCGTCGAGTCCTGAGTCATACGAGGGTCAACTGGCCCGCGAGCCCGCACATTCCCGTCCCGAGCCCACTGGAACAGCCGAGTAGACACTGTCTACGGGCGACTGGTAGACAGTGTCTATGACGGAGTCAGACACGGGACTGCGGGCCCGCCTGGTCGACGTCGGCGTGCAACTGGTCGCCGCAGAGGGCGTCCAGGCGCTGACACTGCGGGAGATCGCCCGCCGCGCCGGGGTCTCGCACGGGGCACCGCGCCGCTACTTCCCCACTCACCGGGAGCTGTTGTCCGCCATCGCCCGGCGGGGCTTCACCGAACTGAACGAGCGGGTCCGGCCCGCGCTCGTCGTCGACGCCGATCCGCGCCCGCGGCTGAGGGAGCTTGCCCGCGCCTACCTGGAGTTCGCGCTGGACAACCCGGGCATGTACGAGCTGATGTTCCGTCACGATCTTCTGGAGAGCGGCAATTCGGGACTCAGGGAGACGAGTCTGCCGCTCTTCGCGCTGATGGCGGACCTCGTCGGGGAGGCCCGTCCCGAGGCGGACGCCCGGCTCGTGACCGGGGCCCTGTGGGCGAACCTGCATGGCATCGCCCAGCTGTGGCGCTGGAACAGCCTCCAACTCGCCAGCGGTGACGAGGACTTCAGCCTCCTGCTGGACGCCGCCCTGCTCGCCCATCTGGGCCCGGAGGGCGGGCGGTGAACCGCCGGCTGACGCTGGTGAGCAGTGTGGCGGGCGCCGTGCTCGTCGCCCTGGACGGTACGGTCCTCACGGTCGCCCAGCCCTCCCTGCAACGCGCGCTGCACGCGTCGTTCGTACAGGTGCAGTGGACGAGTACGGCGTATCTCGTGGCGGTGGCAAGCCTGTTGGTGTTCGCGGGGCGGCTCGGTGACCGGTACGGGCACCGGCGGGTGTTCGGGCTCGGCATGCTGGGGTTCGGTGCCGCGTCGGCGGGCGTCGGCCTGGCGCCCGGGATCGGCTGGGTGATCGGGCTGCGGGTGGCGCAGGGCGTGTTCGGGGCGCTGCTGCAGCCGGCCACGCTCGGGATGCTGCGGGCCGCGTTCCCGCCGGAGCGGCTGGCGATGCCCCTGGCGGTGCGCACCAGCGCGATCGGCCTGGCGGCGGCAGCGGGACCGCTGCTGGGCGGGGCGCTGGTGAGCGGGCCGGGCTGGCGGGCGGTGTTCTTCCTCGGTGTGCTGCCCGCCGTGGGCTTCGGCCTCGTGGCACTGGCCCCGCCCGGACCGGACCGTCCGCCGGCGGCCCGTGCCCCGCTGGATCTCCCCGGGGCCCTGTTCCTCGCAGTCGCCCTGGCCTGTCTCGTGCACACGCTGGTCGCGCTGCCCGCCTCCGGTGCGGCCGTCGCGGCAGGGCTCGGGGGAGCCCTGCTCGCCGGTGCCACCTTCGTGCGGCACGAGCGGCGGACCGCGCGTCCGCTGCTGCCGCCCGAGGTGATCGGCTCGCCGGCGGTCGCAGCGGCGCTCGGCATGCTCGTCGCCGCGTCGGCCTCCCTGTTCGGCACCCTGTTCGTCGAGACGTACGTACTGCAGCGCCGGCTCGCCCTCGACCCGTTCCAGAGCGCTCTGCGCAGCCTGCCACTCGCGGTGCTGATGGTGCTCTCCGCTCCCCTGTGCCCTGTGCTGCTGCGCCGGGTGGGCGCGCGGTGGACGGCGGCAGCGGCGACGGCGGTGCTCGCGCTCGGCGTCCTGGTCCTGGCCGCGGCCACCGGCGCGCTCGCCCTCGGCGGTGCCTTCGCGCTGCTGGGCGCCGGGTTCGGCACGGTGATGGTGGCGGCCACCCATGTCGTCGTACGGCATGCGGAAGTGGCGGTCGCCGGCGTGGCGGGCGGCCTGCAGCAGACCGCGCTCAACGTGGGGCCCGTGATCGGCGTGGCCGCGGGCACCGCGCTGATGGGCGCCGGGCCGCGGACGGCGCTCCTCGTGCTCGCCGCCGTGGCCGCGATCGCCGTGCCGGCGGCCCGCGTACTGCCGGCACCGGGCGTCGCATCGATCACAAACACCGCTGATAAGCGGGTCCGTCGCGGTATTCCTGCGGGACGATGAGGGTGTGCGTCCCGGTGGGCACGCGGGGACGCACCTGTACGAAGCGACCGGAGGAGAGCGATGGCACAGCTGCGACAGGAAGTCGACCCCGGCGAGGCCGGGCTGGACGTGAAGGCCCTCGACCGGCTGGACCAGCACTTCGCCCGCTACGTCGACGAAGGGCGCCTGCCCGGCTACCTGGTGGCCGTGGCCCGCGGCGGCCGCGTCGCCCACCTCACCACGCACGGCCACCGGGACCTGGCCGCCGGGCTGCCGGTCGAGACGGACACCCTGTGGCGGATCTACTCCATGACCAAGCCCGTCACCGCGGTCGCCGTGCTGCGGCTGGTCGAGGACGGCCGCCTGTCCCTGGACGACCAGCTCGATAGGTACCTGCCCGCCTTCACCAACCCCCTGGTGTACGAGAGTGGTTCAGGCACCGGCGTCCGCACCCGTCCGGCAGCCGGCCCGATCCGGATCCGGCATCTGCTCACCCACACGGCCGGCCTGACCTTCGGCTTCTACTACAAGCACCCCGTCGACGCGCTCTACCGGGAGGCGGGCCTGGAGTACTCGGTGCCGCCGGGCAAGGACCTCGCGGAGACAATCGAGGTGTACGCGCGGATGCCGCTGCAGTTCGAGCCGGGCACGCAGTGGAACTACTCGGTGGCGTCCAACGTACTGGGCCGGGTGGTAGAGGTGGTCTCCGGGCAGCCCCTGGACGAGTACTTCGCCGAGCGCATCTTCCGCCCGCTCGGCATGACCGACACCGGTTTCCACATCATCCCCGAACAGGCCGAGCGGCTGGCCGAGTTGTACGGGGAGACGGACGACGGCGGCATCGCGTCGACCCCGGGACTCCCGGTGCGGGACCGGCCGCGTTTCCTGTCCGGCAGCGGCGGCCTGGTCGCCTCCGCCCACGACTTCCACCGGTTCATGGAGATGCTGCGCCGGGGCGGCGAGCTGGACGGCACCCGCCTGCTGTCGTCCGACACGGTCGCCCTGATGACCCGCAACCAGCTGCCCGGCGACGCCGAGCTGAGCACCTTCGGCGCCCCCGTCCACCAGGAACGCGGCAACGACGGCCTCGGCTTCGGCTTCAACGTCTCCGTGGTGACCGACCCCACCCGCACCCTGGCCCCGTCGAGCCCCGGCACCTACGGCTGGACGGGCGTGGCCACCACCGCCTTCTGGATCGACCCGGCCCGCGACCTCACCGTCCAGTTCATGACCCAGGTACGTCCGAAGACCCTGAAGGTCTTTCCGGAGCTACGGCGCCTGGTCCACGAGGCCGTGATTGTCTGACCCCTCGACTACGGTCCCGTCTCATGGGAATCACCAGCGCCTGGAGCATCAGCGCCCATGACGACACCTTCATCGGGGAACTGGCACCGCGGCTGCTGCCGCTGATCGAGGCCGAGCGGAACGAACCGCTCGCGCGGGAACGGTGGAAGAGCTGGACTACGGTACCGTCGGGGTCGGAACCCTCCGTGGAGTTCCTGGATTTGACCTGTGGCGGGCAGCACGTCCAGAAGATGTACGACGGGCTGACGCCGGACGACCCCTTCTGCATGCTCCACGGCATCTGGGGCCAGGAGGACATCGGAGACCGCATATTCCTCTCCGTGCAGAGCAAGGACTGGGCGCTCTCCTCCCTCTTCCACGCCCTCGGTCCGGCCCGGGCCGCGCTGCTGCCCGGCTGGTGCGGAAACTTCCTGCTCACCTCGGCCGAGGTGCGCGCCACCCTGCC
This sequence comes from Streptomyces sp. NPDC007905, assembly GCF_042959345.1. Lineage (NCBI taxonomy): Bacteria > Bacillati > Actinomycetota > Actinomycetes > Kitasatosporales > Streptomycetaceae > Streptomyces > Streptomyces sp. NPDC007905. The sequence continues at coordinate 114,891 of NZ_JBIBKS010000004.1, forward strand.
CCGGGTCGAACAGGCGCTGACATTCGACCCGGGCGAGCGCGCCACGATCGAGCGGCGGGACTGGCTCTACTACCAGGACGAGGAGGAGTCGGTCCTGGATGGCCCGTTGCGCATGTGGCGCTTCGCCGCCGAGTCGGGCATGGGCCTCTGCGGTGTCTCCTGTGTCATCCACTGACCGACGTCACCTAAGCGTCTGTTGGGGGCTCGCTGGGGGCGCCCCTGGGACAGCGTCCCGACGATCGGAGGCCTGCCGGGCGGCTGGCGGCCTGGTGCGGAGACTCGTACGGTCAACGGTGCAGGCCACCCCGCTTGGAGGACTTGGGGCGGGTGCCACGCTCTTCTGGGGCTGAGGGCGGTCGCCGCCGATCGTTCGCGGCAGCTGTCGCCGCTGTTCGTGCGCGGTCCGGCCCGGTCGCCGCGATGCTTTCGGAGCCGACGACAGTGGCAGAGGCGGATCACCAGATGGGTGCCGACGGCGGCCGGGACGAGGACAGCGGCGATCCATGTGGTGCCGCAGCCGGACGTCGGCCCCGGACAATGCTGTTTCCGCGCCGTGCGGCAGGCCCATGAGAACGACCGAGGTCAGGAGCGAGAGGCCAGCCGACCACCCCACGGTGGCGGCCAGGTGGACGATCCATCCGGGAACCCGACGGTCGCGGCTCGACAGCCACCGTTGGGCGAGAGCACGCGCAGACACGACACCGGCGATGCTCACGATGCACGCCGGCATCGCCACTGACAGAAAGTCACCGTCGTATCCGGCTGTCGGTCGCAGTAAACCGAGGACCAGAGCGGACAGATCGAGCCCCACCATCAGGCCCTCGTGACATCTTGGTCCATGCTGCCCCCATCACTCCCTGGGAGCATCGTCGTTCATGGCGGACGACGGGCAATACCAATGACCGAGGCGAAGACTGAAGTACAGTCCCTCCTCCGCGAGTTCGGCGAGCCAGCGGTCCGACCGTTCCGTCGTCTCCGCCGCCCGGTTCAGGCCCGCCGGCAGGCTGCCGTCGAGGACGTGGTGGACGCCGAGGGCGAGGGGGCGGGAGACGCAGCGGGCCATCGCCGACTCCTCCGCGTCGCCCAGCTGGTCGAGCCGGTAACCGCCCGTCCAGGTGCGGCCCGGGCCGGTCTCGACCTCCAGGGTCACCGACAGCACCACGCGGTCGCGGTCCGTGTCCGTCGTCGGGTACGCGGCCGCCAGCTCCCTGGCCAGGGCGGCGATGCGCTCGTCGTCGCCCGTCCTCAGCTCCTCGAAGACCGGCTCCCACGCCTTCAGCCAGCCGTCCAGGCGCAGGGTGCCGCGCACGAAGGTGCGCGGGGTCCAGGCGGCCGGGAGCCCGTACTGCTCGATGAAGGGAACGCTGTCCCGGTTGGGGTAGGCCTCGAAGGTCTCCCCGTCGAGGACGTGCGGCCGGGTCGCCTCCCAGGGGTGGTCGGCGATCGTCTCGGTGCCGTTCTCCAGGTAACGGGCGGGCGAGCGCAGGGCGTTGAGGACGCCGAGGGGTGCCCAGCTGAAGCGGTAGCGGAAGTCGTTCGGGACCGCCGGGACACCGCCGCAGTACGAGGTGAGGCGGTAGGCCGCCGGGGTGTCCGCGCCGATCTCCGTGCGCGCCCTGCCGATGAGGCTGTGCGCGAAGAGGTGGTCGATGCCCGGGTCGAGGCCCGCCTCGGTGAGCACGACCAGCCCGGCCTCCTCCGCGGCCGGCACCTGGTCCAGCACTTCGGGGGACGCGTAGCTGGAGCAGGCGAAGTGCGCCCGCGCCCGCACGCAGGCGGCCAGCAGACCGGCGTGTTCGGGCGCGGGCAGCATCGACACGACGACGTCTCCGGGCGCCAGCTCGGTGGCGAGCGCGGGAAGCGTGAACGCACGTGGCTCGGCCCGCCCGGTCAGGCCCAGGTGGGCGAGGGCGCCCGCCGCGCGTTCCTCCGTACGGTGCCATAGCCGTACCCGCGCGGCCCGCTCGCACAGCACGGCCAGCCCGCTGCCGGTGGAGAGTCCGGCACCCACCCAGTGGACCGTGCCACTCGCCGGAAGGCGCTCAGTCATGGCGGAACTCCCCTTCAGCGATGCCGAGTTCACGGCAGGCCTGGTGGAACCGGTCGAGGCAGCGCCCCCACGGGCCCGCGGTGCCGAAGTCGAGCAACTGGGGCAGCAGCGCCGCGGAGAAGTCGGTGCTGGACTCGCGGGGCAGCAGCGAGGGCAGGTTGTCGATGGCGATGAGGTCCAGCGGCGGCTCCTTGCGCAGGCGGCGCGCCGGGTCCGTCCAGTCGGTGGTGCGGTCGTAGACGGGCAGGACGTTCAGCGGGGAGCCGACGTCGCAGGTGACGTCGCACAGGGTGCGCAGCCGGCGGGCGGGATCGTCCAGGTCCGACTCGCGCAGGAAGGGCGGGACGGGGGTGAGGGCGAGTACGCAGTTGACCATCACGTCGTGGCCGAGCAGGGCCGGGCGGTCCAGGTCGCGGGTCTCGGCGAGGTCCCAGCGGGTCTGGGCCACCCCGGCGGTGTCGAAGGCGGCCGAGGCGCCCCGGCCGCTGCGGCCGAGCGCGCCGATCACCAGGGCCGTGAACGCGGGGTCGTCGGCGACCGGTTCGAGGGTGGCGTCCAGCTCCTCCTTGGTGGTGGGCCGCAGCGGGGCCCTCAGCCGGCCCCGGTGCTGGAGCACGGCGAGGGCGGCGCCCAGGTAGCCCGCCCAGAAGCCGAAGGCGGCCAGCCTGCGGCCGTGCTCGTCCACCAGGTACTCCAGGTCCAGCAGTGCTCCTCCCCCGGCCGCGAACCGGCGCAGCAGGGCCGCCGCGCCCGGTTGCTGCTTGTAGGCGTGCCCGAAGGAGATGTGGCGGTGAGCCAAGACCGGTGGCTCGTCCGGGAGTTCCTTCAGGCCGAGGATCACGGCGTCCGGCGGCGCCGTCACCCAGGAGCCCGCGGGGGCGGTACGACAGCCGGCCGCCTCGTACTCCTCGAGGGGGAAGACCCGCTGTGGGGACTCCTCCACGGTCAGGCGTACCCCGTTCTCGATCAGGCGGCGGGCGTCGGCCGGGACGACCGGCGTGCGCCGCTCAGTCGTACGGGCCTCGTGGCGCAGCCACAGGTGGAGCTCGCTCATACCAGGTTGGCCTCCGGGCGCGGGGCGTCGGCCGCGAACCGGCCGGCGCTCAGGGGGCGGACGTCCAGGAAGGGTACGCGGCCCAGGTACAGGTCGCGGACGATCTCGCCCACGGCGGGTCCCTGCAGGAAGCCGTGGCCCGAGAAGCCGGTCGCATACAGGAAGCGGGACACCGACGGCGCCTCACCGATCAGGGCGTTGTGGTCGGGCGTGTTCTCGTACAGCCCGGCCCAGCCGCCGGTGCGTCGCAACTCCAGCAGGGCGGGGGCGCGCCGCTGCATCGCCTCGCACAGCCGGGGGATCCAGCGGTCGTGGGTGTCAGTGGCGAACCCCGGCCGCTCGTCCGGGTCGGACATGCCGAGCAGCAGGCCGGGGCCCTCGGCGTGGAAGTAGAGACTGGTGGTGAAGTCGATGGTCATGGGCAGCCTGGGCGGCAGGTCCGGCACCGGTTCGGTGACGGCGACCTGGCGACGCAGCGGTCGTACCGGCAGATCCACGTCGACCATGGCGCCGACCGCCCGCGACCAGGCACCGGCCGCGCAGATCACCGTGTCGGTGGCGATGCTGCCGAGGGTGGTGGTGACGGCCGTGATGGTGTTGCCGCGCAGTTCTATGCCGGTGACCTCGGTGTGGCGCAGGATGCGGGCGCCGTGGGCCCGGGCGGCGGCCGCGTAGCCGTGGACGACCGCCTCGGGCGTGCAGTGGCCGTCGTCCGGGGAGTGGGCGGCAGCCAGCAGTCCGTCGGTGGTGATCAGCGGGGACAGCCGGCGGGCCTCCTTCGGAGTGAGCATCCGGCTGGGCACACCGAGGGAGTTCTGCAGTCGTACGCCCGCCTCGAAGGAGGCCACCTGCTCGGGCGTGGACAGCAGGAACAGATAGCCGACCCGGTGCAGCCCGATGTCCCGGCCGATCTCCTCCTCGAACCGGCCGAAGGCCTCCAGGCTGCGGGCGCCGAGCTGGATGTTCAGCTCGTCGGAGAACTGGGCCCGCACCCCGCCCGCGGCCTTGGAGGTGGAACCGGCGGCGAGTTCGTCGCGTTCGACCAGGACGACGTCACGCACTCCGGCACGCGCCAGGTGGTAGGCGATGCTCGTGCCCATCACCCCGCCACCGACGATGACGACCCGGGCCCGAAGAGTCACGCGACCGCCTCCTTCGCCGCGCGGACCACGGCCCGGGCCGCCGCCGCGTCCTGGATGCCGAGTCCGGCGCTGTTGCGGTAAACGATGTCATCCGGGCGCTGCGGGCGCCACGGCGCCCAGTGAGCACCTCCTCCAGCGGGATCAGGCGGCACTGCTGAGCAGCCCGTCGCACTCGCTGAGCCGCTCGCCCCGACACGGACCACCGCGTGCTCGCCGGGCGCCGATGCCGGTAGCGCTGTCGGGTCGCCGTCGCCGAAGCGGTGAGGCGGGGTGACCGACCGCCGGCCGCACCAGTAGCGTCACCTTGTGGATCAGGATGAACGGCTCCTTCACGCCTCGTCGTTCGGCACGGCGGCCGTCGCATACGCCGAACACCGTCCGGACTACCCGCAGGCCCGCGGTGGGCTGGGCGCTTGAACCAGCGCCAGGACCGCGCGTGCTCGACCTCGGCGCCGGAACCGGCAAGCTGACCGCCACGCTGGTCGCAGTGGGTGCCGAAGTCGTCGCAGTCGAGCCCGCCGAGGGGATGCTGACCGAGCTGCGCCGCTCACTGCCAGAGGTCCGTGCCCTGCCGGGTAGTGCCGAGTCGATACCGCTGCCGGACGCTTCCGTCGATGCCGTGCTGGCCGGCAATGCCATGCACTGGTTCGACATGGCCGTCGCGGGACCCGAGATCGCCAGGGTCCTCGCGCCCGGCGGCATCCTGGCCGGCCTGTGGAACCTCATGGACGACCAGGTCGAGTGGGTGGCCGGGCTCGCGCGGATCAGCGGGAGCGCGGCTGTCGGCCCACGTGACACGCCCGCCGGCTGGCGCGCCGAGACGGCCGGCATGCACCTTCCCCGGACCGGCGGGGCCGCCCGGTTCGGCTCCCCGGAGCAGGCCGAGTTCCCGCACGGGCAGCGCCGCACCGCCGACTCTCTCGCCGCGACCATCGCGACGCGCGCGGGGGTGCTGGTCATGCCGGAACAGGAACAAGAAGTCACGCTGAGCCGGATCCGCGCTTTCCTCGCGAGCAGACCGGAGACCGCCCGCGGCGAGTTCACTCTCCCGATGCTGACCGGCGTGCTGCGCGTCCGGCGGCTGTGAAGCATCAGGTCGGTCGGAGTCCGGCCGACGGGGGACGCATTTCGGCCAGGTGCACAGACTGCACGAGCCCTGGCCTCGCGCATACCACGCCTCAACGCAAGGCCAACGCCCATGCACGAGCCCGCTCAACCCAGGCCCGGGGCACCTCAGCGCGTCCTGATCACTCCGACCTGCACCGATCCTGTCCGTAGGGCCGTCCCGCCGATCAAGAGCCGTGCGCCACCGCGTCCAGATGGGGCAGGACGTGGTCCATCCGCTCGCGCTTGGTTCGCAGATACGTGATGTTGCTCTCGCAGGGCTCGATCAGCAGCGGCACCTGCTCGGCGACCTGGATGCCGTGCCGCACCAGCGCCTCACGCTTGCGCGGGTTGTTGGACATCAGCCGGACCGAGCGCACCCCGAGGTCGTGCAGGATCTCGGCGGCCACACCGTAGTCGCGGGCGTCTACCGGCAGCCCGAGCGCCAGGTTCGCCTCGACCGTGTCCAGGCCCTCCGCCTGCAGGGCCATCGCGCGCAGCTTGGCCAGCAGTCCGATGCCCCGGCCCTCGTGGCCCCTCAAGTAGACGACGATTCCGCTGCCTTCGGCGACCACCGCGCGCAGCGCCGAGGCCAGCTGGTCGCCGCACTCGCAGTGCTGCGAACCGAACGCGTCCCCGGTCAGGCATTCCGAGTGCAGCCGGACCAGAACGTTCTCGGTGCCGATCTCGCCGTGCACGAGGGCGACTTGCTCGTCACCGCGGTCGTGGTCCAGGTAGCCGATCGCCTGGAATTTCCCGTACACGGTGGGCAACGGGGTATTCACGACGCGTTCCGCGCCCGAACGCCGCGGGGACTTCTTGCCGAGGACGCCGAGGTTTTCTGTCATGATCTGATTCCTAAGCAGAGACGAAAGGCCGGGAAAAGATGAGTGGTTCGGGCGCGCGTACGGCGGCATACGGGGTGATGCCGGCGGACACTACGGAAGACGTACGGATGCGGGGGGCGGGCGTTTCAACACAGGTCGCCGTCCTTCCCGTCGGCAGCTTCGAACAGCACGGTCCCTTCCTTCCGCTGACCACCGACACGCTCGTCGCCTGTGCCGTGGCGCGGGAGATCGCCGTCGCGTACCCGGTGCACCTCCTTCCTCCGGTGACGGTCTCCTGCTCGCACGAGCACGCGGCCTGGCCGGGGACCGTCAGCATCTCCGCGGTGACCCTCCATGCGGTGGTCCGGGACATCGCGGCGTCGCTGCGCCGCTCCGGTGTCGACGCGCTGGTCGTGGTCAACGGACATGGCGGCAATTATGTGTTGGGCAACGTCGTCCAGGAGGCCTCCGCGCGCGGCGAGAGGATGGGGCTCTTCCCGGCCGCCGAGGACTGGGAGACGGCACGACAGCGGGCGGGGGTGTCCACCACGCTGCTGACCGACATGCACGCGGGAGAAATCGAGACCTCGATTCTGCTGCACTCTCACCCCGAATTCGTCCGCCCTGGATACGAGTCCGCCGATTTCACCGCGGACGACCGTCGTCATCTGCTCACCGTGGGAATGTCCGCCTATACCGAATCGGGCGTCATCGGCCGTCCCTCCCTGGGCTCGGCGGAAAAGGGGAAGGAACTGCTGTCCAGCCTGGTGGAATCCTTCGGCGCGCTTTTCGCGCTGCTCACGTCCGCGGACGGCGCCGGAGAGGTACCGGAGTAGCCGCGCAGCCCGCTGTACCAGCGGGCAACGAGGACGACGGCGCCGGGCAGGCTCGCCACGAAGCTGAGTACGCCGTACACGACGGCGACGGCCACTCCGCTGCTCGCGCCGAGCCCGGCGGCGCCGAACGCCCAGGCGGTCACGCCCTCGCGGGGGCCGAAGCCGCCTACGTTCAGCGGCAGGCCCATGGCGACCAGGGCGAGGACCGCGAGCGGGAGCAGCACCGCGACGGAGACGGCGGAGCCCGCCACCCGGGCCGCCACCACGAACATCGCGACATGACCGGCCAGGACGACGGCCGAGGACAGCGCGACCCCGGGCCCGGCCTGACGGGACAGCAGCCCCTGGCGCGCCTCGCCGAGGACCGACCGCAGCCTCCCGCCAGGGCGTGCGGCCGCGCGGTTCATCCGGACGGCGAGGGCAACGACGAGCGCGCCCGCGGCGGCGAGGGCCACCGGCACCGCGAAGGTGCGGACGTCGTCCCGGACGGGGGACGGCAGGCTCAGCAGCACCGCCGCGCCGAACACCGTCAGCGCGATCTGCCCGGCGACCCGCTCCAGGACGACGGCCTTCACCCCGCGCCGGAGGTCGCCGGCGCTCTGCCCGTGCCGGACCGCCCGGTGCACATCGCCCAACACCCCGCCGGGCAAGACCGCGTTCAGGAACAGCGCCCGGTAGTAGTCGGCCACCGCCGAGCCCAGCGGCAGCCGGATGCGCAGGCCACGGGCCACCAACTGCCAGCGCCACGCGCTGAACACGGTGGTGACGACTCCGATGCCCAGGGCCGCCACCAGGGTCACGGTGTCGATCCGCCGCAGCCCGTCGAGCAGCACGCCGGTGCCGAGCCGCCACAGCAGGGCGGCGAGGATGGCCGCTCCGGCGACGGTGCCCAAGTGGGTGTGCAGGGCACGGGAGTTGAGGCGGCCCTTGAGGGAGCGGGGGGCGTTGCGCTCGGCCGGCTCCGGGGCGAAGGGCTCATTGACGTGCTCCGTCGCCACGGGGGCGAAGGGCTCCTCGACGAGCTCCGTCGCCGCGGGGGCGACGCGCTCCGAAATGCGCTCCCCCTGCGCGGGGACGCCCGCCCGCACGGCCTCGCCGACGGGCGGTTCCAGCAACGCCGTCACGGCGTCCTGGGCGGCAACCGCGTCCGCTCCTCCCCCCGCCCTTCCGCTCATGACGCCCCGCCCGTCGGCCGGGGCAGCGCCAGCAGGTCACTGTGGTGGACCACGGCCCGCAACTCACCTGCCTCGCAGGCGGCCAGGCGCTCGCGCAGATAGCCCTCGGCGCGCTCGCGCAACTCGGGCCGCTCCTCCACGGCCGCGCCCACCCAGCCGCGCAGCCACTGCGCGGTCAGCGCGGACTGCTCCGGGCCGAGCCGCCACGGGCTCGGGTGCACCCGTACCGTCGCGCCGCGCTCGGCGAACGCCTCGCAGGCCACGGTGACCGCCTCCGGCCCGAGCAGACCGGAACGGCGCTGATGGGCGTTGAACGCCTCGGCGATCTCGGCGTCCAGCGGGTCGGACGGGGTGAGTTCGACGCGTCCGGCGACGGACAGCGTGAGCAGGGCCGGGCAGCCGGCGCCGACGCAGGCGGCGGCGAGGGCGTCGATCTCCTCGCGGGTGAGGACGTCCAGCAGTGCCGAGGCCGTCACCAGAGAGGCTCCGGTCAGCGCGTCCGGGGTGAGCCGGGCGACGTCGCCGCGGCGCGTCTCGACCGAGACCCCGCTGCCGTCGGCGGCGAAGCGCGGGGAGGCGACGGCGGCGAAGTGCAGCAGGTACGGGTCGCGGTCGTGCAGTACCCAGTGCTGGGCGCCGTCCAGGCGTGGCGCGAGCCAGCGGCCCATCGAGCCGGTGCCGCAGCCCAGGTCGTGAATGACGATGCTGCCCGTCCGGCCCGGCAGATCGGCCGACCGTATCCGCAGCGGGTCCAGCAGTTCCTCCGCGCGGGCGACCGCATCGGCCGGTTCCCGCAACTGCAGCCACTCGGGCGCGTACCGGGGCGGCTCCTCCTGCCCGCCGTCGCGCAGCCGCACGGTGGCCCGCTCGCCGGGGCGGGCGACGGGGCCGGCACCGGCGATCACAGCGGACGGCTCGCCCGGCCCGGCATCGGCATCGGCATCCACAGGGACGTCCTGCGGCACGGCGGCCGCACCGGACTGCTCACCCGTCCGCCTTCCGGCATCCACCCGCAGCCCCTCACTCCCGGTCCCCCGCGTGTGCTCCGCCTCGCGCGGCCCCGGCTGCGCGGGAATCCCACCGGTCACCGTCGTCGTCTCCGTCATGCCACCCTCCCAGGCGCTTCGGGCAGCCGGCCGAGGACCCCGGCCAGGCTGCGGGCGGTCGTCGCCCAGCCGTCGAGGGCCGCGCGGCGACCGCGGGCGGCGGCCTTCAGGCGACGCCGTACGTCGGGTTCGCTGAACCAGCCGCGCAGTTCGGCGGCGAGCGCCGCGGGGTCCTCCGGCGGGACGAGGATGCCGGGGACGCCGCCGTCGGGGGCGCGGCCGACCGCCTCGGGCACACCGCCGACGTCGGTGGCCAGCACCGGGACACCGCGGGCGAGCGCCTCGGTGATCGCCATGCCGTACGTCTCCGCGTACGAGGTGAGGACCATCAGGTCGGCAGCGGCGTAGCTGGCGTCGAGTTCGGCGCCGGCCTGCGGGCCCACGAGTCGCAGGCGGTCCTCGAGACCGTGCTCGCGGATCAGGTCGCGCAGGTGGGCGACGTATTCCGGGTCGTTGGTGAGCCCGCCGACGCACACACAGCTCCACGGCAGGTCGGTCACCGTGGCGAGCGCCTCCACCAGCCGGTGCTGGCCCTTGCGCGGGGTGACCGCGGCGACGCACAGCAGGCGGGAGACGCCGTCGGTGCCGGGGGCGAGAGGTGCGATGTCGGCGCCGGGGGCGGCGACGCGCACCCGCTCCGGGGCCAGGCCGTGGTGGGAGACGAGGCGGCGCACCGCCCAGTCGCTGGTGGCGATCACGGCAGGCACCGCGCGCAGCACCGCCCGCTCGCGGGCGTCGAGGTCGGCGGCCACCATCGCGTCCAGGCCCGTCTCGTCGCCGAGGGGCAGGTGCACCAGCACCGCGAGCCGCAGCCGTTCGGCCTCGGGGACGACGACCTCGGGGACACCGCAGGCGACCAGCCCGTCCAGCAGCACGACGCTGTCGTCCGGCAACTCGCGCAGGGTGCGGGCGAGCACGTCACGGTCGGCCCGGGCGGGGCGCGGCCAGCTGCCGGGCACGGAGTGCCGCACGGCCTGCCAGCCGAAGCCCGGCAGGTCCAGGCAGACCCGGCGGTCGTAGGCGTTGCCGCCGCTCGGCGCGGCCGGGTCGTCGACTCCGCCCGGCATGACGAAGTGCACGGTGCGCAGGGACATGGGGATGATCCCGGGCTTCTCGGAAGGAGTGGCCTGCTCGGGCACGTACGCGAGCCGCGTCTTGGTCACGGGCGTCACGGGCGTCGCGGGCGTCACGGTCGTCTCGGTCACAGGCCACGCTCATAACTCGCCCAGGCGATGTGCGACTCGTGCAGAGTGACCGAGATGGTCTTCAGGCCCTTGGCGCCCTCGCCCAGGGCGCCCTTGTGGACGCGTTCGGCGAGCCGGTCGGCGATGACCTTGGCGAGGAACTCGGTGGAGGTGTTGATGCCGGCGAACTCGGGCTCGTCGTCGAGGTTGCGGTAGTTCAGCTCGGCGACGACTGCGCCGAGTTCCTGGGTGGCCAGGCCGATGTCCACGACGATGTTGTCCTCGTCCAGCTGCTCGCGGCGGAAGGTGGCGTCCACGAGGAACGTGGCGCCGTGCAGTCGCTGCGCGGGCCCGAAGACCTCGCCGCGGAAGCTGTGGGCGATCATGATGTGATCGCGGACGGTGATGCTGAACAACGGACGACCCTCCAGGTGCGGCGCGTCTGGTGTCCCCCGCGGTTCCCTGCCGGGGGATGCCGAGTAGTACGGCTCTTCGCTTCCCCTTGTTCAGCCTCCTCTCACCCTTTTCTCAGGTCAGACCGTCTGCCTTCGCTCAGGTCAGGCCGTCCGCGCCGTAGGTGATGCGATGGCACAGGGCGGGGATCTCGCCGGAGGCGAGCCTCGGCATCAGTTCGGGCAGTTCCTCGAAGGCGTTTTCCCCGGTCACGAGGGTGTCGAGCGCCGGGTCGGCGAGCAGGTCGAGGGCGAGCGCCATCCGCTCGGCGTAGCCGCGGCCGGCGCGGGCGGCCGGGGAGACGGTGCCGACCTGGCTGCTGCGCACGGTGAGCCGGCGCGAGTGGAAGGCCTCGCCGAGCGGCAGGGCGACGCGCCGGTCGCCGTACCAGCTCAGTTCGACGACCGTGCCCTCGGCGGCGAGGAGTTCCAGGGAGCGGGTCAGGCCCTGCTCGGTGGCGCTGGCGTGGACGACGAGGTCGCAGTCGCCGAGGGCGTCCCCGGGCGCGGCGAAGTCCACGCCGAGGGCCTCGGCGGTCTTCGCGCGGGCCGGGTCGGCGTCGACCAGCTGCAGCCGTACGCCGGGGAAGCGGGAGAGCAGCGCGGCCACCGAGCAGCCGACCATGCCGCCGCCGACCACCGCGATCCGGTCGCCGATCAGGGGCGCCGCGTCCCACAGGGCGTTCACGGCGGTCTCCACGGTCCCGGCGAGCACGGCCCGCTCGGCAGGAACCCGCTCGGGCACGACGGTCACGGCGCTCACCGGAACGACGTAACGGCTCTGATGCGGATAAAGACAGAACACCGTACGGCCGACCAGCTCTCCCGGCCCCTCCTCGACGACGCCGACGTTCAGATAGCCGTACTTCACCGGCCCGGGGAAGTCGCCCTCCTGGAACGGCGCCCGCATCACGGCGTGTTGGGACTCGGGCACCCCGCCGCGGAAGACCAGGGTCTCCGTGCCGCGGCTCACTCCGGAGTACAGCGCGCGGACCAGTACCTCACCCTCGGCCGGCGCCGCGAGAGTGACGTCGCGGATCTCGCCGTGCCCCGGCGAGCGGAGCCAGAACGCGCGGGCCGAGTGGTTCATCGGCATCCTCCTGAACGATCGGGAAGTTGTTCACGTACCGAGATGTGCACTGGCCGCGCACAGTACGCGGCGTTGATCGACTCTGTCACTCGGCCGGAGGAATGTGCGGTGGCCCTGAACAACACGTTTGACGCAAGGCTTCAGCAGGAGACCGCTGTGGGAGCGGGCGTGCAGATCCTGCTGCTGGCCCTGCTCGGCACGGCGATCGGCATGGGGCCGGCCGGCTGGCTGACAGGACTGGTCTTCGCGTTCGCCACCTGGGCGGTTCTCTCCCGTGCCCTGCACCGCTCCCGGCTCAGCTCCTTCGGTCCCGCCAACCGGGTCACCCTCGGCCGGGCCACCCTGGTCGGCGGGGTGACCGCGCTGGTCGCGGACTCCTTCGAGAGTTCCCCGCCGGTCACGCTGCTGATCGGCCTGACCGCCGTCGCCCTCATCCTGGACGGCGTGGACGGCAAGGTGGCCCGCCGCACCGGAACCTCCAGCGCACTCGGCGCCCGCTTCGACATGGAGGTCGACGCGTTCCTGATCCTGGTGCTGAGCGTGTACGTGGCCATGCAGCAAGGCCCGTGGGTCCTCCTGATCGGCGGCATGCGTTACGCGTTCGTCGCGGCGGCCCGCGTCGCCCCCTGGCTGAACGCCCCGCTGCCCCCGTCGTTCGCCCGCAAGACGGTCGCCGCGCTCCAGGGCATCTGCCTGCTGCTGGCAGGCGCGGAACTGCTGCCGCAGCCGGCCAACCTGGGCGTCGTCCTGCTGTCCCTCGGCTCACTGGTGTGGTCCTTCGGCCGGGACGTGCTGTGGCTGTGGGGGAACTCGCGCATAGGCGCTGTGGCCGCTTCCGAGGAGGCGGTCGGGGAGCCGATGGTGCTGGAGTTGGCGGCACGCTGAGGGCAGTACAGGCGACAGGAAGGGCCCGGACCGACTGCCGGTACGGGCCCTTCGCCGTCGTGTGGTGCCCTGGGCTACGACCGTGCGGACCGGCTTCGTACGATCGCGAACGCGGCGGCGGCGAGGCCGAGCACGCCGACCACCAGACCCGCGACGCCGAGACCGCGAGCGGTCGAGTCGCTTGAGCCGGCGGCCTTCGACGTGCCGGCCGAGCCGCTCTTCGAGGCCGCCGGGGCGGTGCTCTCCCCGCCCGCGGTGAGCTTCAGCACCGGCGCCGGGTTCTCGGGCTCCTCCCCTCCCGTCGGCTCCTCGATCCAGCGGACGAGCGTGCCGTCGGAGTAGGTCTGCAGCGTCTTGAACGTCAACTGGCCGGTGTCCTCGGGCAGCTGGCCGAAGGCGACGTCGAAGTCCTCGTACTGTCCGGCGCCGATCTTCCCGCCGGTCCAGGTGATCGCGGAGACCGCGTCCGTGATGGTGCCGTCGTCGGTCTTGACCGGCGTCTTCAGCTTGGTGGTGGTCACCTTGGCGGTCCAGCCGTCCTGCGGGTGGACCAGCACGCCGAGCACGGGGTGGTCGGTGGGCAGGAAGACCTGCACCTTGGTGGTGGAGGCGCTGTCCTCCTCGTTGGGGACGCGGAAGGTCAGCACGCCGTCCGTGGCGCCCTTGGCGTAGCTCTCCGGGTGGACGGTGACGTGCGCGGAGGCGACGCCGGCCGCCGCGAGGAGTCCGGCGGCGGTCAGGGCGGTGACGGTCGCGGCGCGGCGCAGGGTGGTGCGGCTACGTGTCGTGGACATGAGTGAGTAGATCTCCGTACGAGTGGCGAGTGTCGGATGGTCAGACCGAGTACGGGATCGGAAGCGGGGGCCCGCGACGGCTCACCGCGTGCCACAGCAGGGGGTGGCGGGACGGCTCGGGGTCGGACGGAGCGCTTGAGGTCTGGCCTGCCGGGGCGGGCAGCGGGGCGTCCCGCCACCAGGCGACGAGCCCCGGCACGAGCGCGACCGCACGGCGCAGCAACGACCACAGCGCGGCCTCGCCCCGCCTGAGCCACCAGGATGCGACCAGGGCGGCGAGGAGGTGGGCGAGGGTCGCTTGCGCGGCGGTGGCGTGGGGCATCGCGTGGGCGTGCATCGTCGCCATGGCGTGTCCCGGCATGGTGTGCCCCGGCATGGAAGCCATGTGCATCGCCTGCGCACGGCCCGGTCCGGCCGCCCGGTGGGCCGCGCCGAAGGCGAGGTGCAGCCCCGCCTGGGTGACGAGCATGGCCGCACCGATGCCGGGCAGCGCCCGCTCGCGTCCACCGAGCGCCCAGCCGAGCGCGAAGACCGCCCCGAATCCGGCGCCGTCGGCCCACAGCGGCGGCATGTCCCCCATGGCGAGCCCGTGCCCGGCGGCAGCGAGCAGCACGCACACCGCGGCGAACACCGCGGCACGCAGGCTCCTCACTGCCGGGGATGCGCTCATGGTGAGGATCTTCCCACGGTGGGGGGATACGTGGGGTGGCGATGGCTTGTTCAGTCAAACGCCAGGGAGGAGCAGTATGGCGGTGGCCAGCGCCAGCCAGGCATCGCCGGCCCCCTATCGAGGAGTACCCCGTCGGCGGCGCTGCCGAGCAATGTGATCACGCCGGAGACGATGGACCGGGACGGCACCGCTGCTCTCGGCGCTCCATCTCCGCGCGTCGCAGATCCTCCACATTGCCCACCTGTCTGCCCTGGTCACCGCCTCCGGACGGTGACGACAGGCCGCCTTCCGTGCCCGGAACGTTCAGCCGCCGGACGGGCGCCCGCTGCCCCTTCCGCTGTATCCCCCCTCGGTGAGGATCGATCAACCGACAGCGTCCGCACCCTGAACGGCCGGAACCCCGATCAGGACCGTCGGACCAGTGCCGGGGACGGTAGGGCGGTCGAAGGTTCACGCGCGCTGGAAGACGTCGAGTGGGCCGTAAGCAGTCGGCTTGCTGTCGGCCAGCTCAGGGTGGTCGCCCACGCGCTCCCGGAGGATGCCGACGGTGTCGGGCCACACGGTGAAGTGCCCTCCGTCGCCGACGAGGATGCGGTCCCAGTCCTGGGAAGCCGAAACGCCGGCTCGGTCGATGACGAACCCGCGGCAGTCGGCCGCATCCTGATCGAGCGTGCGCACCAGTGCCGCGACCGCCTCCTCGCGGTCGGACACGGGGACGTCGGTGAGGCGCAGCGTGATGCTCTGCGTCGTCTCGTCCGTGCGTCGCACGATGCCGGTCAGGGACTGGTCGTAGCCCTTCCAGCAGGTGAACTCAGCCTTCGAGTATCGATCGTCGGCCAAGGCGGCGGCCAGGGCTGCGCCATCACCCATCAGCGGCTCACGGTTTCCGACCGGCGTCTCGCGGAATCCGAAGAGGGCATTGGTCAGCGGGTGCACGGCGGAGAGCCCGGCGGTCTCCAGATGCGTGAGGAGCTGATGGGCGCGCGCGCTGTCCAGCTTCGGCACGTACCAGGTGAAGAAGCCCGCGGCCTTGGGCGGGGTCGTAGCGGGGGCGTGGTCCGGGAACTCCTCCTGGAAAATGTGCCTGGCCCGTTCGTCGGGCACGACAGGCACCGTGTAGTTGTTGGCCCGGATGTGGTCCAGGAATTCCTGCGGCAGGGCAGCGTGGTGACGCCGTACGTAGTGCGTGAGATCGACGGGCCAGAGCCAGGTGCCATCCGTCATCAGGGATCCGGAGCCCACGATCCACTCTTCGCCGGTGAGGACGTCGCGCTCGGCGCCCATCGTGGAGTAGATCTCCAGGGCCGATTCCAGGTAGGCGAGGATACGGTCCTCGTCCCAGGGCCCACCGTCCCGTACGGCATCTCGCAGCGACGGCGCATCGTCTGCCGTAGTGGCCTGGCCGCCGATCTCTCGATAGAAGCCCGCTCGCTTGATCATTTTCACTCCTGTGAGCCTGCCCTAGTGGGCCATGGGCAGGTAGGTGCGCCAGTAGCCATTGTTGCCGATGGTGGGGGTCTGGTTGAGGCCGAGCTGGGGGGGACGTTCCCACTTTGCTCGTGGGCGCTGTCACGGGCACGCCGAGCTCGTTGGCGACGGACTGCGCGAGGGGCAGCTCGGGCGGTCTCGCGTCCGCGCCGGAGTAGCAGGAGATGAGGCGCACCGGTTCACCGTGGTAGTTGGGATTGCTGCGGATCGCGTCCGCGATGTGGTTGGGATGCACTTCGAAGTCCGTAAGGGTCTTCCCCGCGGCGTTGACGCGGCCGGGGACGAAAACCCCCTCGTCCGTGCCGTGGACGACCACGTCGTGTACGCCGGGGACACGGGCGACCCGTTGCAGGTTGTTCAGGGTGCGTTCGTCGTAACCCACCGTGGTGGTGTTCTTGCCGAAGTAGACCGGATCGCCCGAGACCAGCTCGTAATCGCCGGCCCGCGCCGGTGCGACGGGAATCTTAGAGTCGGGAGACTGGATCAGCTTCCACGTACGGGACTTGCCCATCTCATCGAGGGCCGCGCTGTTCAGCCGGAAGCCGTTGAACAGGCCCTCCATTCCGCCGTTCTCGGCGACGATTCGGGCTGTGCTTCCGCCCGCTCCGAATGCGCCGCCGAACGCCATGCCGTAGCGGGCGGAGTCGCTCACCTCGACAGTCAGCCTGCGGTCCAGTCCGTGGTCAGTACGCCTGCGAGGGCCACGAGTTCACCGTGGTCCAAAGGGGTCCGGTGGGAGAGGGTGTTGCGGGCTGTGTGCAAGGCGCGCAGGCGATGACGTTGTGCGGTGGTCAGGGCGAGCATGTAGGCGGCGTAGGAAAGGCCGCCGATCTCGACTTCCTCTAGAGGGGGCACTGTGGCTTCGTCGGTGCTCCTCCAATACTGAGAGCGGGCTTTCTCGCAGAAATCCCGAAGGGTGAAGTGCTGTTTACGCAGCACCTCGGGGACGAGGTGGATCAAGGTGGTGCGGGCTTCCTCGATGAGGGGGAGGAGGACTCGGTTCTGGGCATGGCAGACGAGGACCCTCAGTTCCGGGGAGTTGGCGTCCAGGAGGGAGTGGCCGTGAGCGGAATGGATGCGCCCGTCCCAGCTGTCAACGGCACCGCGCGCCCAGGCACCGTGGATCTCCGTGTCGGGAGCGGAGGCGTGGGCGGTGGACAGGCGTCTGGGCGGTACGGGCTCCGCTGAGCCGGCGGCAGGCTCGGGCAGGAGGCGGCTCAGCGCGCGTCGGAGCGAGCCGAGGTCACCACCGTCCCAGGTCTCGCGAAGAGCGAGGGCGCGGTCGATGTCGGGGCCGCAGACTTCGGCGACGACGGCGTCAGTGACGCGGCGGAGAAGCGCGTCGGCGGCGTCGGTTACTCCTGAGCGGGAGTGCCAGGCCATGAGGACCTCCGTGTCGAGACGGGTCCAGACCTTCCACCACCAGTGGACGGCGGCGCGGCCCTGGCTGCCGAGGGTGGTGCGGGGCAGGTCGGCGGCGCGTGCGGTAAGGAGGAAGCGTGGCCGTGCATGACCGGGCAGACCGGCTTCGTGGAAGGTGGCCTGGGCGACGCGCAGGAGCTGGGCGGCCTCTTCGGGTGAAGTCTCGTTCCAGCAGCGCACGACGATCACATGAGGTGTTCGACCGGCTGCGGCTTGTTCGGCGAGGGTTTCCACGGGGTCGCCCGTGACGCCGAGTTCCTTGACGAGGCGTTCCTCCAGCGTTGCCGCCGGCACGGCGGCGGCCGGAGTCGGGCCGGGGCGGATGCTACCACCGGGAACGGCGAGCCGGTTCAGGAGGCTGGTGTAGGGGTCGTCGGGCAAGTCCGTGTCCTGCCCGTGGTCCGTGTCCACCCAGGACCGGTCCGGCTCGTCCATCGGTGCGCGTTGCGCGGGCAGGGACACCGGACCTGCATGGCGGTCGTCGCGGGAGACGACGCCGGGAACGGGGACCACCGCCTCAAGGCGGTGGGTGAGCTCGCGCACGAAGAAGTCAGCGCGGCCCGATTCCACGACGGGGTCGGGGAAGTACCAGACGCAACTCCGGCCGGCCCGCAGGTCCGCCTCGAGCATGTCAAGGTGCCGACGTGGGCCCGGGAGCCGTGCGAGGTCATCGTTGATGATGTGTCGGCCGGCCCCCGCAACGACCGGATCGGGTACGGAGGACTCCGGTGCCGCGAAGTCCGCGGCACCGGAGTTCGCGGCGTTCACTGCGCGGGCCCGATCGTCTTCAGCGCACGGAAGGTGATCGGGTCGAGACGGACGCCTCCGGGCTTGTTGGGGTCGAGGACAGCCAGACCGTCGAGGCGCTTCAAGAGCTGCTCGGCGGCATCGAGGGGGTCGTCGTCGCTCTGGCCGAAGAACGCGGCGGCGATGTCTCCAGGAGTCATGGCCGCCTTGCCGGCCGCGTATTCCTCGTCGCTGTAGAACTGGGCCCAGGCTGTGAGGCGGGAAACGTCGGCGGGTGTGAGACCGGCCGCTTCCAGGTGGGCTGTCGCAGCCTCGGGGGTTCCCCACAGCTCACGCAGGCTCTGGAGGACCTCCTTCTGCCGCATGCCGGAGCGGACGTTGTGCATGGCGGTCTCGACCAGACCGGGCCACCCTCCGGTGGATTCGATGAGGCCACGTCGTTCCTGCGGGGAACCGAACGGCGACTCCGGCCAGGCGCGCACACTGTCGACGGTCCACCGCTGCGGCAGGACGAGGCCGGCTCCCGTCTTCTCCGCTTCCAACGTGGTGTCCGGCGAGCAGAGGACCACGGCGTACCGGCGGGGCGCGCCGGGAGTCGCGTCAGCGTCGTGTGTCGTACCACCGGTGTGCTTGACGAGTCGCCCGGCGGCCTCCCCGACCTGGTCGGCGTTCTGGCCGCGCAGATCCACGAAGAGGATCCGGGAACCCTTCCGGCGTGAGTTGGCGGTGATCGCTTCGGTGAGGTTCTCGCCGGGGCCGACGCTGATGACGTCGAGGCCGTACCCGCCGCCGTACAGGCGCAGTCCGCGTTCGACGTGGTCGTCGCCGAGCGCCCGGCTGCAGGGTACGAGTGTGGTGCGGGTGGGATGGCTGAGCATGTCGCCGAACTGGCCTTCGGTGAGCGGGCTCATCCGCTGGACGCCGCCGGAGGTGCCGATGGACCGACGGGCGGCGCGCGGGTTGTAGTCGTAGGGCAGGTCGAACTCGGTGTCGTTCAGCTCGCTCTGAAGCTCGGGTTGGGTGCCCAGCATGTTGACGACGTTGGGGCTGCGCATCGCGTAGGCGCGCTCCTCGCCGGGAACCCGGATGAGCAGGCCCAGGCCGACCATCTCGTCCAGGAAGATGGTCAGCTGTCGTTCGCTGTTGAGGGGGAAGCCCTCTTCCCAGATTTCGTGGGCGGCTTCCAGCAGTTCGCTGGGCCGGGACGCGTGCGTGTAGCCGTGTTTGAGGTTGCGCAGGGCGACAAGGAGGGTGAGCACACGGTAGCGGTCCTCCAGGTTGATGGTGTAACGCAGGCGTTCCGCGATGAGTTCGCGGACCCGCTCCAGATTTGCGACCGCTTGGACGTCGTCCCAGGTGATGGGGGCGTGACGGCCGTCGGCGGGCATGGCGCGCTGCTGCATGTAGGCGACGAGGTGGTCGCAGAAGATCTGCACCAGGTTGGCCTGGTAGTTGGTGACGCCGAGGATGTGCCAGACCAGATCGGGGGTCTCGAAGGTGAGTCCGACGGCGGCCAGTGGCTCCTCGACGAGCCCAACGGCGGCCTGCGGCTTGAGCGGACCGACGAGGATGCCGGGCCCCCCGTGCGCGGTGACCACGTTGGTGAGGTGGTTGAAACGCTGGACCTGGTGCAGACCGGCGAAGACGACCTTGAACGACCGGCTGGTGGTCTCCATCAAGCGCTGGAGCCGCTTGACGGTGCGGAAGGTCGACTGACCGCCGCCGGTGTAAACGGCCTGAGCGTCGGCGGTGAGGAAGGCGTCGGCCTCGTCCGCGAGCAGGAGGACACGGCGGCCGGGTTCGGCCTCGATCCACTGCTGGACCGCGTCGGCGATCACGTCGACGTCGACGGCACGGTCGGAGACGTTCGTGCCGATGACGCCGCGGCGCTTCAGCTCGGCCAGCAGGACCCGCCAGATGCCCTCAGGGGGTTCGGCATGTCCGATGTCGGCCTTGAGGAGGTCCATGTAGACGGCGATGTGACGGTCCGGGTCGGCTTTCTGGAACACCTCGACGGCTTGCCGCAGAAGGGACGACTTGCCGAGCTGGCGACCGCCGAAGAGGAAGATGGACCCGTCCGGGCGGAGGACCTCCTGCATCTCCTCGGCACGGCCCTTGAAGACCTCAGGCGGAACGAGCCCCGCGACGTGTGGGGTGTACGGGGTGTAGCCGGTCCAGGGCAGAGTGACGCGCTGCGTCACCCGGAAGGAGCGCGGGGCGCGGGCGGCGACCCAGCCGACGACGGCCGGGTCGACCACCAGGGCTTGCTGGCCGCGGTTGCGGGAGGCGAGCGCGAGCTGGCGACGTCCTTCCGTGCCGAGGGGCTGCAGGTAGAGGATCAGGTTGGCGCCGATGGCCGACTCGGGAAGGTGACGCAGTGGGCCTTCGCCGCGCAGTTCGTCGGCGATGACGACGACCTTGTACATGCGGCGCGCCTGGGAGCCGAGGGCGGCGACGTAGCCGGGGGTGCTCTCGGTGATGTCGGCGCGCACGCTGAGCCGGGTGACGCCGTATCGGGCCTCCTCGACGTTGGACTCGATCACGGTCAGACCGAGCAAGCGCAGGACGCTCTTGACCAAGCCGCGGATCTTCCGTTGGTCCCGCTCGCCGATCAGTTCCTCCCAGGCACCGAGCCCGGAGAGCGCGTTCTGCACCAGCGGCTCGTCCTCCGCGTAGTGCTGTGACCACCAGCGGGCCCCGACGCCGCGACGGGTGGACTGGGGAGCCTGCGGATGGGCGACGCCCTTCAGAAAGCGGGTCAGCTCCTCAGCGGCGGGCTCGGCGGGGACAGGCAGGGCCTCACCACGGCGGGCGAACGACAGGAGTTCTTCGGCGGCCACTGTCTTGCCGTGGTCCAGCAGCCTGTGGATGCGCTCGTACTCGGCCTCGGAGAGGTGAGCCGCGTCGAGCTGGCGGTAGAGCTTGGCGGTCTGCTTCTGCTCCAGGTCGCGCAGGTCGTGGCCGATGGCGGCGATGGCTCGGAAGCGCTCCCCGAAGCGGTCGCCGTGGTCGTCGCCCTCCAGGTCGAGGAGGCGGGCGGTGAAGTCGTGTTCTTCCTCGGGCTTCAGCAGGTTCTGCACCCGGATCCGGGCGAGGAGCAACTGGGCGCTTCGGTGTTCCTCAGCGCATTTGCGTCTCCAGGTGGCGGACGCGTCGGCGATACGCTGCCGCCACTCGGCGAGCTCTGCGGCCGGCATCGCGGCGCCGACGACCTGCTCCTGTTCGAGCCGCTCGAGCAGACGGTCGGCGAGGTGGAGGTCGCCCGCGTCCCGGTGGCATTGCAGCGCAGCGACGGGGGCGGCCGGGCCGAGCAGACCCAGCAGTGCCCCGAGCACGTCCGGATGCTCGAGGTCGGGTTCGTCTTGTTGGTCGTGGACGTGCCAGCGCAGCCCGGGCAGGTGCAGCAGGCCTTCGGCGGGCGGCCGGAACCCCGTGTCGCGCGGCTCGGGGGCGTAGGAGCCGTCGAGCCAGCGCAGCAGGAGCCCGAGGAGGGCTCCGCCCACCCCGGGCAGCGGTTCGGCCTGGCGTGCGTCCGCGATCGCGCGCATCAGGTCCCGGCCGATGTCACGACCGCCGGACGGGCGGGGAGACGAGGCGACGCGCAGCGCTGTCGTCAGCAGGTCCCGCACGGTCTTGATGTGGGTGCGGAGCTGTTCACGGGCCGCCGAGTGGATGTCGTTCTTGGACTGCTTGGGCGTTCGCTTGGCCCGGTCGGTGATGTCGATGATCCGGTCGGCGGCATCGGAGCGCTTGTAGTGTTCCTCCATCTCCTTGGCGAGTTCCTCCGCCTCGACCCGCCCTTCGGCCCAGCCCTGGATCAGCTTCAGGGTCTGTCCGAGCCGGCCGTCGGGCGCGGCGAGGGTCTGCAGGACGATCGTGCCGCGCTGGAGCTTGATGGTTCGCAGTGGCAGGTCCAGCGCGAGCTGCCGTGCCCGGTCGCCGATCTCCTCGCGCCGGTCCGGGAACGGAGTCGCCGCCGGCTTGCCCAGGTCACCCGGCTGTATCTCCGTGGACTGCCTTACCGCGTGTACCAGCTCGTCCATCACCGACACCCACGGCTCGGGAACGCCCGGCATCGAGGTGAAGGCGGTGAGGAAGCTGCTCGCCCAGCGTGCCGCCAGGCCGCTGCGGATGGCCGCGGTCAGCAGGACCAGGTAGGCGTCGCGGTCGTCGTCCCAGGGGTGCCCCTCGTCCAGGGCCCCGACGAGCTCCTCGGCCCGCACCTGGAGGTCGGATGCCTCGGCCGGGGACGTGTGGAAGGCGGCGTCCGCGAACGCGAGCGCGAGGGTGCGGTGGTCGGGGGCGCCAGCGGCGCGGGACAGCCAGTAGGCCTCGGCCAGCCGGCCCTCGGCGACGAGGAACTCCACCGGGGAGGGAACGCCCGCCCAGACGTCCGATGCGGCGGGGACGCCGGCGACGGACGGTTCGTCCGCCGTCGTCCCCTGAGAACCGGTGGAGCGTCGCAAAACCGGCACGGCGGCCGGGGTGTGAGCTGCCGTCAGCGTCCTTTCCGCCGAAGGTCCGGCGGACGGATCGGCGGGCTGGGCTGCCTCGGGCCGCGCCACCTCACGGACCGGCCCGGGTTCGCCGGTCCCGACCGCCGTAATGGCGTCGCCGCCGGAGACGAGCCCCTCGGCACCTGTCGCTTCCCGCTCCTGGAGCCCGTCCTGTGCCTCCTCCGACTCCGTTCCCGTGACAGAACCGGACACCTCCTTCTGAAGGGAGGGTTCGGCCTCTTCCGCCGTCACGGACGGCGACTCGGCGCCGTACCCGTGAGCGGCCTCGGGACGGAGCGTTTCAGGCGCCCCTTCGAGGCGGATGCCGACCGGTTGCGGTACGGGCTCGGATTCCGGCTCGCTGTGGGGCTCCGTCTCCGTCCCTGCGACGCGGGCACCGTCCTTCACGTCGGCGGGACGCAGGGCCCCGGTGGTCGGTGTGTTCCCGCGAAGATCCCGGAGATGCTGCTCGAACTCGGTGATCTGACCACGGAGGCTTTCCCGCACCAGATCGTTCGTGGCCATGTCGAACATGGTCCGAACCTCGTCCAGTGCCTGTTCGGTCTCCCTGATCTGCCGGTCGGTCTCCTGCTGACGGCGCTGCTCCTCCCGCAGCCGCTCGACGAGACCCCGAGCTGCGGACCAGTCCTGGCCGTCACCCCACCCTTCTCGCGCTCCCGCGGCGGCCAAGGCCCGCGCCAGAGCCCGGCGTTCCCGGACCCAGGACACCGTGTCGTGCAGAAGTTCCCCATCGTCGGCCAGCCACCCGTCGCGAACAGCCGCGGCGAAGGCTTCCAGCCGTCCGGCCAGCGCCGTTCCGGCTTCGTTCAGCCGTACGATCTCCAGCTCGACCTCGTCGGCGTCCGGTTCCGCCACGACCTCGCCTCCGTCCTCTTTTTCGGCAACCGCCGTGTTGCCGTCGGGTTCCGAACGTGTCGCCTCGTCGCGGTCCTCCTGCACCCGGTTCACACAACACAGCCGCCTGTAGTCGGCTTCCGTGAGAGCCGCGGTTTCACTCAGCGCGGCCTCCAGAAGCTCATCCGCGTGACTGTGCGTGAATCGGTGGGCGGGTGCGTCGGAGAAGAGCGAGAGGCCGTGGAGCATGAGCTGGGCCAGGTCCGGCGGCAGGTCCTTCAGCATGCGGGTGAGCTGTTCGAGGTCGGGGTCTCGAATCTGGTCCTCGTACCCCAGCTCGCACAAACGGGAGTTGGCAAGCGCTACGCCGCACGCACAGATGTTGAGCAGCAGTTGTTCCGGTGCTCGAGTGACCCACATGCGGACACCGGCCGTCTTGCGCAGCTTCGCGGCCGCTGGGCCGCCCCCATACTGCAAGACAGCCGGACCGTGTGCCTTCTCGACGTGCCGGAGCAACGAGAGCACCAGATCGGGCGTCTCCTGCAAACAATGCCGGAGCGACGAAACCGAGAACACCGTGCAGCCCCCCTTGCCATGCGCTTTGCGCGCACCTTTCAGCCCGGATATCCGCCGGGTGACGCCCGACCGCGCTCCCCACGCGGCCTGGGAAGAGCCCTGCGCCGTGCGACCTGCGGTGACGGCAAGTCATGGCACTACTGGACATCAAGGCACTTTCGAGACGGATCTTCCCATGTCCAGGCCGCCACTTCACAGCCCTCGGTTCACTGAAATACTTGATCGTTACTAAGGGTTGGCCCTAACCGCCGTTGCGAACCGATCACCCACTGCGCGCGAGTCGCTGGCCTTCGTCGAGAAGTTGCTTGGAGAGATGAACGTCGAACAGCCTGTACCTGAGTCGGCGTGGTTCAAGAGCAGCTACAGCAGCGGGGCTGGTTGCGAATGCGTAGAGGTCGCCGTCACCCCCGGCACGGTCCACGTCCGCGACTCGAAGGACAGGACCCGTGCCGCACTCGCCGTGGGACCCACGGCCTGGGCCGCCTTCGTAGAGTTCGCGGCACGCTGACAGAGGTGGCGCCGACCGCAGGGCCCTTCGGCGGACATGTGCTTGCTGAGGGCCCCGCGCAAGGCACCTTGGTCGCCGGATGCCCACGCCGGCGTAGGCCGCCACGGCAGTCACGTCCGCACGCAGCCCGACAATCAAGGGAATGAACGGGTGCGGACCGGTGGGCGCGAGCTCCCGCACCCGCGCCCACCGGTCGTCCGGGCCGGACTCAGACCGCCCGGCCGGAGTCGCCGGACTCAGACCGCCCGACGTCCGTCGCCGCACTCAGACCGCCCGACGCGAGTCGCCGGACTCAGGCGGCCCGGCGTGCCTGGCCGCGGTGGACGCGGACGATGTCCGCGTACCGGTGTCCGCTGCCCTTGATCGTGCGCACCTGGGTGCGGTAGTCGACGTGGACGAGGCCGAAGCGCTTGGCGTAGCCGTAGGCCCACTCGAAGTTGTCCAGCAGGGACCAGGCGAAGTAGCCGGCCAGGGGGGCGCCCTTGCGGGCCGCGGAGGCGCAGGCGGCCAGGTGGCGCTCCAGGTACTCCTGGCGCTCCGGGTCGTCGACGGTGCCGTCGGGGCGGACCACGTCCGGGAAGGCCGAGCCGTTCTCGGTGACGTAGATCTTCCGTGCACCGTACTCCTCGGTGAGGCGCAGCAGCAGCGTCTCGATGCCGCCCGCGTCGATCTCCCAGTCCATGCCGGTGCGCGGGGCGTCCGGGCGGCGTACGGCGCGGACGCGGGGGGCGGGGCCGTCGGGGTCGTCGGCCACGTACGCCGGGAAGTAGTAGTTCAGGCCGAGCCAGTCCAGGGGCGTTGCGATCGGCTCCAAGTCGCCTGGCTGCTCAGGGAGTTCTACGCCGTACGTTTCGACCATGTCCGCCGGGAAGCCGCGGCCATGCACCGGGTGGAGCCACCAGCGGTTGACGTGGCCGTCGTGGCGGCGGGCGGCCGCCAAATCCTCGGGACGGTCGGTGGCGGGGTGGACGGTGGAGAGGTTGTTGACGATGCCGACCTGCGCGCCCGGGGCGGCCGCGCGGACCGCCTGCGTGGCCAGGCCATGGCCGAGGAGCAGGTGGTAGGAGGCGCGTACGGCGGCGGTGAGGTCGGTCCAGCCGGGGGCCATCTTGCCCTCCAGGTGACCGATCCAGGCCGAGCAGGAGGGCTCGTTGAGGGTGGCCCAGAGCTTGACCCGGTCGCCGAGGCGTTCGGCGACGGCCGAGGCGTACTCGGCGAACGCGAAGGCCGTGTCCCGCTCCGGCCAGCCGCCGCGGTCCTGCAGCACCTGGGGCAGGTCCCAGTGGTAGAGCGTGACGCACGGGGTGATGCCCGCCTCCAGCAGCGCGTCCACCAAGTGGTCGTAGAACGCCAGGCCCTTGGGGTTCACCGGACCGGTCCCGCCGGGGATCACGCGTGGCCAGGCGACGGACAACCGGTAGGCGTTGACGCCGAGTCGCCGCATCAGACCGATGTCCTCGCGCCAGCGGTGGTAGTGGTCGCAGGCGACGTCGCCGTTGTCGCCGTTCGCGATCTTCCCCGGGGTGTGCGAGAAGGTGTCCCAGATCGACGGTGAACGGCCGTCCTCGGCGACGGCCCCTTCGATCTGGTACGCCGCTGTGGCCGTGCCCCACAGGAAGTCGTGCGGGAGTGCGGCGAGGTCGATGCGTTCGGACACGGAAGTCCCTTCGGAATGCGGGGTGTCGGTCACTTGACGGCGCCCGCCGTCAGGCCGGCGACGAGATAGCGCTGGAGGAGAAGGAAACCGGCCACCACGGGCACGCTGACGACCAGCGAGGCGGCCATGATCTGGTTCCAGTAGACGTTGTTGAGGGTGGAGTAGCCCTGGAGGCCGACGGCGAGGGTGCGGGTGGCGTCGTTGGTCATGACGGACGCGAAGAGCACCTCTCCCCACGCGGTCATGAAGGCGTAGACGGCGACGGCGACGATGCCGGGGATGGCGGCCGGTACGACGATCCGCAGCAGCGCCCCGAGCGGGCCGCAGCCGTCCACCAGTGCCGCCTCGTCCAGGTCGCGCGGCACCGAGTCGAAGTAACCGATCAGCATCCAGATCGAGAACGGGAGGGAGAAGGTCAGGTACGTCAGGATCAGGCCGCCGCGGGAGCCGAACAGGGCGATTCCGGTGGCGTTGCCGATGTTGACGTAGATCAGGAACAGCGGGAGGAGGAAGAGGATGCCCGGGAACATCTGCGTGGACAGGACGGTGACCGTGAAGACCCGCTTGCCGCGGAACTCGTAACGGCTGACGGCGTAGGCGGCGAACACGGCGATGACGACCGAGCAGAGGGTCGCCGCGCCGGCCACGATCAGCGAGTTCACGAAGTATTTGGCGAGCGGGACCGTCGACCAGATGTCGATGTACGGCCGGATCGTCAGCCCGCTCGGCAGCCAGCGGAACTTGCCCGTGACGTCCGCCAGCGGCTTCAGCGAGCTGGAGACCATCACGTACACCGGCACCAGGACGAAGCCGGTGAGCAGGGTGAGGAAGATCCGCCGGGACCACAGGAACGAACGGGGCGGCGCCATCGGGGAGCTGGTGTCAGACATCGGCGGCCCTCCGTCCGCGCGAGGTGAGCAGGAGGTACCCGCCCGTCACGACCAGCAGGAAGAGCAGCAGCAGGACGGACATGGCGGAGCCGGTGCCGAAGTTCCAGGTGACGAAGGACGCCTGGTAGATGTGCACGGAGATGAGGTCGGCGGCCTCGGGGGCGGACTTGCCGAACAGCACGTACGGCGTGTTGAAGTCGTTGAACGTCCACAGGAACAGCACCAGGACCAGGACCTGGTTGACGGGGCGCAGCGAGGGCAGGGTGATGCGGCGGATCTGCTGCCGGATCCCGGCGCCGTCCAGCGCGGCGGCCTCGTAGAGCTCCTTGGGGATGTTCTGCAGTCCGGCCATCACGATGAGGAAGGCGAACGGCCAGCCCTTCCACACCGACACGGTCAGCAGGGTGTAGAAGCTGTTGTCGCCGATGAGCCAGAAGGTGGGCTTGTCGGTGAGGTGCAGCTGGTCGTGCAGGACGTGGTTCACCAGGCCGTTGTCGTGCTGGAACATGAATACCCAGGTGATGACGGCCGCGTAGACGGGCAGCGCGTACGGCACCAGGAACAGGGCGCGCAGCAGGCCGCGGCCGCGGAAGGTGTCCTGCATGAAGATCGCGGCGGCTGTGCCGATGAGCCAGCACAGGCCGACCGAGAGCAGGGTGAAGCCGATGGTGACGAGGAACGAGTGCAGCAGCGCCTCGCCCACCGGCGCATCGAAGTCCACCGACACCTGGTAGTTGCCGAGGCCGGACCAGGGGGCACTGCCCCAGTCACGGATGTAGAACTGGGTGAGTTCCTTGCAGCTCATCACGATGCCGATGACCATCGGCACCAGGTGGACGAGGAGTTCGAGGAGCAGGGCGGGCAGGAGCAGCAGGTACGGGAGTCCGATGCGGCGGATCCGCCCGGTGCGGCGGCGGGGTTCGCGCGCCGCACCGGGGGAGGTCTCGCGGACCGGCTCCTGCAGAGCGGTCGGGGTCATCGCGCTCACGCCGCCGGCATCTGCTGCTGGGCCTTCTCCAGCTTCGCCTTGACGGAGTCGGTGGTCACCGCGCGTCCGGCGGCGGCGTCGGCGAACAGCTCCTTGACGGCCGTGCCGACCGCCGTCTCGAACTGCGACTCGGACGCGACCTGGGGCAGCGCGGCGGCGCTGGTGGCGAGGGTCTGCTTCAGCACGGCGTTCGCCGGGGCGTTGAAGGCCGCGTCCTCCTGGGCGGTCCTGACCGGCGGGATGGAGGTGTAGGCCTTGTTGAGGATCTTCTGCTCGTCGTCGCTGGTCATGAACTTCACGAACTTCGTGGCGCCGTCGAGGTTGTGGCTGTTCCTGAAGACGGCGATGTTGATGCCCGCGACCATCGAGTTGGTCTGGGCGCCGGTGCCGGGGGTGCCGGACCGCACGGGCACGGGCGCGATGCCGTAGGCGTCCTCGCTCATGCCCTGCGAGTTGAGGTTGGCCGCGGCGGACTGCCACAGCAGCATGGCCTGCTTGCCCTGGGCGAAGTCGCTGACGGACTGGTTCTGCGCGTACTCGGCGTCGCCGGTCGGGACGACCTTGTCCTTGGCCATGAGGTCGACGTACTGCTTGACCGCGTCGACCACCTTGGGGTCGGTGAAGTCGGGCTTGCCGTCGGCGGTGAAGAAGTCGGCGCCGTGCTGCTTGGCGAAGACGAAGACGTGGTGGATGTTCTCCGACAGGTTCGAGCCCTCGGCGCCGAGGACGGACTTGCCCTTGGCCTTGATCTTCTTGCCGTCGGCGATCAGCTCGTCCCAGGTGGCCGGGGGCTTGGAGATACCGGCGTCGGCGAAGATCTGCTTGTTGTAGTAGAGCGCGTACGCCATCGAGTACAGCGGCACCGCGGCGGGGTCCTTGCCCTGCGCCCCCGTCGAACCGAGCGCGGAGTCGACGAACCGGTCCTTCCCGCCGATCTTCTGGAAGGTCTTCGCGTCCCACGGCAGCAGCGCGCCGGTCGCCTGCAGGGAGGCGCTCCAGGTGTTGCCGATGTTCAGTACGTCCGGGCCCTGGCCGGAGGTGGTCGCGGTGAGGATCCGGTTGAGCAGGTCGGACCAGGGCACGACCTCCAGCTTCACCGTGATGCCGGTCTGCTTCTCGAACTTGTCGAGTTCGGGCTGCAGGACCTTCTTGTCGACCGCGATGCTGGCGCCCTGGTTGGAGGCCCAGTACGTGAGCGTCTTCGGCGAGTCGTCTGACCCCCCGCCGCTGGACGAACCGCCTCCACAGGCCGTAGCCGCGAGGGCGAGAGACATGGTGACGGCACCTACGGCCGCGGCTCGGATGCTGCGCATGGCTCCTGGTGTCCCTTTCCGGGAGTCGAGAACCCCGAGGCTGCTCGCGAGAGCCGACATCCCGTGCGGCACCCGAAGCCCCTCATGGCTTAATTTAGGATGTGAGTTAAACCTCAAGAGAAACGGTCGTCAAGGGATCCGGCAGCGGCATCCGGCCGGGCGGCCCTCGAAAATGCGCGAACCAGGGAGGTCGGGTGGCAGGGCTGGGCGGCCGTACGGTGCGTGACCTGCGGCGGGAGAGCCGGAGCGCGGTTCTGCAACGGTTGTATTTCGACGGCCCGATGAGCCGGTACGCCCTCGGTCCGGCGACCGGACTGAGTTCGGGCTCCGTCAGCAACGTTGTGGCCGAACTGCTGGCCGACGGGCTGGTGGAGGAGGCGGGCAGCGTCGGCTCCGTCGTCGGCCGGCCGCGCCGGCTGCTGCGGATACGGCCGGACAGCGGGCGGCTGATCGGGGTCGACGTCGGCGAAACCCGCGTCCGGGTGGAGCTGTTGGACCTCGGTCTCTCCGAACTGGCCTGGACCGAACGGCCGTTGGCGCCACGCGGGTACGACGTCGACGCGGTCGTCGGCCATGTGCACGAGGGTGTCGCCGAGGTGCTCCGTACGGCCCGGCTCGCCCCGGCCGACCTGCTCGGCGTCGGCATCGGCGTGCCCGGCATCATCGAGGACGCCGGGGAGGAGGGCGCGGTCGTCCACGGCCAGACGATCGGCTGGGACGCGGTCCCGCTCGAGCGACTGCTGCGCGTGACCGGCCAACTCCCCTCGCACGTGCCGTACTTCATCGACAACGGTGCCAAGACGCTGGGCCAGGCCGAGATGTGGTTCGGCGCCGGGCGCGGGGCCCGCAGCGCCGTGGTGGTCCTGTTCGGCTCCGGCGTCGGCGCCTGTGTCGTCACCGAGGAGGCGGCCCAGGGACGGGCGGTGGAGTGGGGGCACCTGACGGTACGGGTCGGCGGGCGCCGGTGCCGGTGCGGTGCCTTCGGCTGTCTGGAGGCGTACGCGGGCGCGGAGGCGTTGGCGGCACGCTGGCGGGAGGCGGGCGGCCGACCGTCGGCCGGAGCCGGCGAGGAGACCGCGCTGACCGAACTGCTCGCCGCGGCCCGGCCCGCGGACGGCCGCGCCGCCGACCCGGTGGCGGCGGCCGTCCTCGCCGAGACCGCCGAGTACCTGGGCGCCGGTCTGTCCGACCTGATCAACCTCTTCCAACCGGAACGCGTCCTGATCGGCGGCTGGGCGGCCCTCCAGCTCGGCGGCGGCTTCCTGGACGAGGTCCGGGCACATGCCCTCGCGCACGCCCTGCGCTTCCCCGCCGCCCGGGTCGGCATCGAACTGGGCCGCCTCGGTCCGGACGCGGTCACCGTGGGCGCGGCGGTCCTTCCGCTGGCCGCGTTCTTCGCACGCGGCGGAAGCCGGCCGCGTACCGTGACGCGAGTGGTGCCGTCGCCCGCGTGGCGGGCGGCGTTGGACGGACGGCTGGCGTGAGGGGTCCCTCCGGGGGGTGGGCGGGTGTCGCCGGCTGGGGTGGCGCTGGTCGGTGTTGACGTGGCGGCTGTGAAGGTGGCGCGCAGGGCGTTTTCTGTGGGCAGCCCGTCTGAGCTGGTGGGCGGCCCATCCGGCACCGCTGGGTGGTCCGGTCAGTAGAGGTGCGGCCTGGTCGGTGTGGGCGCGCAGCCCTGCCGGTACCTCCGCCAGCTCATCCGGCACTGGTGGGCGGCCCCGTCGGTAACGGTGCAGCCGGACGGATCAGCACGCGGCCGTGCCGGTACTGATGGACGGCCACCCGGGAGTGGTGGTCGGCTCAGTCGTTACCGGTGAGGCTCGGGCGGCGGCAAGGCAGCGCCGGACTCGCGCCTCCCGACCGTGTGAGTCGTTCGGCGCGGCGCCGACCGGACCAACGGCCAGCCGCAGTGCCGACCGGACGAACAGCCCACCGCACCGCCACCAGTTGGCCGCACCGCCACCAGTTGGCCGCGCCGGCGCCCGGGCGAGGTTCACCACACCGTCGGCGCCACCCAGGCACCAGCCTCACGCACAGCCTTCCCGGACAACCACCCCCGACTGCGGTACCCGTAACGCGGTGTTGAGCGGTCGGCAGCGTGAGCCGGCCGCTGCGAAGCCCTCCGCACGGTCCGCCACGCGCACCCCGCAGGGCAGCCGTCAGGGCAACTCGGGTCGGAACTCCTGCAGGATGTCCCCGCCGGGCTGGACGATTCCGTAGCTGTTCGCCGGGACCTCGATCCAGGCGCCGGGCAGGTCGCCGAGTGGTTCCGACACCACCAGGCGGGTCTCGTCCGAGACGTCTCTCAGGAAGTCGGTCTCCGGGTGCAGGGCCCGCAGGTCCTCCACGCCGGCGCTGTAGTACAGCGACCTCGGCGTGCCCTGGCTGGCGTAGCGGAAGGCCAGGAGCCGTTCCCCGTCGGCCACCGCGAGCGTCATCTGCAGCGGGGCCGGCACCCCGTGCTCCCGGCCGAGCCGCTCGACGAAGCCGGTCATACGGGCGACGGCTCCGGCCGGGTCCTCCTCGAGGCCGAACGTGAGGGCCAGGTAGAACATCGCCTCGGAGTCCGTGGTGCCCTCGATCGACGCGAAGAGCTCAGGGTCGACGGCGAGGAGGATGTCCCGGCGGAGTACGTGGAAGCCGGCGATGGCGCCGTTGTGCATCCACATCCAGCGGTCGTACCGGAACGGGTGGCAGTTGGTCGCCTGCACCGCTGTTCCGGTGGAGGCCCGGACGTGCGCGAAGAACAGGGGGGCGCGGACGTGCCCGGCGATCTCCCGCAGGTTGCGGTTGCTCCAGGCCGGGCCGATGTCGTGGAACACGGCCGGAGTGCGGGCGTTTCCCTGGTACCAGCCGATGCCGAAGCCGTCGCCGTTGGTCGTTTCGACGCCCATCCGCGCGTGCAGGCTCTGGTCGATCAGCGAGTGTTTCGGGCGGTACAGGACCTCGTCGAGGAGCAGGGGCGTTCCCGAGTAGGCGAGCCAGCGGCACATGGCTCACGCTCTCCCCAGGGGGCCGCGGCGACGGGCGGTCATGCCGCGCCCGTTCCCGGCAGGTCCAGCCCGAAGGCCACCCCGATGTTCTGGGCGGCCGACACCACACGGGCACTGCCGACGACGGGGGCGATGGCCACGAGCGTGCCCTGGATCTTCTCGAACGGGACACCGAGCTCTTCCGCCGTGCCGATGTTGAGCAGGTAGGAGGCCGGGGCGGCGTCCAGGGCCACCAGGGCGGCGATGCGCGCGAGCAGATACGTTTCCGGGTCGAGTCCGGACCGCTCGAAGGTGTCGAGCGTCATATGGACGAGCGTTTCGAACACAGGAGCGTCTGCCGCGGCGAGAGCGGCCACGCCACTCGCGCCGGTGATGTCCTCGGTCATCTTTCGCCTCACGCCTCCGGGCCAGGGACCAGCGATTTCGTCTTCCAGCTCACCCGTTCCCCAGGGTGGGCGCATCGCCCGGTGAGGGTGATTTCCCGTGCGGACGAGACGGCCCGCGAGGCAGCTGCTTCAGCTGGCCTGCCGTGTCGCGGGCGGCCCGGGCAGGCGCGGCCACCGTGCGCGCACGGGCAAGCAGACGCGGCACCACGCGGTCCGTCTGCGCGGTGCGGCGTCTGCCCGCTGGTGCGGCGACCGGACCACGAGCCGTCTCCGGTCAACAGTGATCAGCGAGTACAGCGGCGGCACGGCAGCCGGCGGGGACCACACCCCGAACCGAAGAGGCCCTCGGACCCGGAGTGTGTCCTCACATGCGCTCCGGCCGGGCGCCGTCCCGCTCCGGGTCGGCGTCTTCGAGCCCTTCGAGGCTGATGCCGGCGACCATTCCCTCCGCCCGGTTCCCGAGTTTCGCCGCTATGGCCTCTCGCAGCCGAGCGTGCACCCGCTCGGTGAGGACCAGGGTGACGAGGGATTTCTGGAAGTGCGCGTCCGACTCGAAGAGTTCCTTGCCGAGACGGGTCACGTACTTCTTGGTGCTGAAGGAGAACCGGCCGACGCGCAGCATCACGCCGGACTCGTCCGACTCCCCGGACGCCAGGGCGAATTGGAAATTCCCCTTGCCGCCCGCATGACTCGGACACTCCCACACGAACTGTGCGGATTCGCTCGAGTCGGTGAAGGAACGGAGAGTGCGGCGGACGAGCGCCGACTCGTCCGCTGTCGCCACCGGCTCCATCAGGTCCGTCACGACGGTGGTGATGGTGTACGGGACCTTCGACGGGTCGTAAACCGTGAATGCGTCGCTCTGTGAAGTCACCCATCCGATCTGCTCCAGTGCCGACTGGTGGTGCTTGTACCAGCCGGCGGGATCGGTGAAGCGGTCGGCCTTCGCTGTGGCGGCGAGTTGAGCCAGGAGCAGGCTGTGGAAGACGTCCTGAGCATGCTGCGCGGAAACCCCTGAGGTGACGGAGACGATAGAGGCGGCGACCGCGGCTGCCGACCCCCCTTCGCCGTGGCCCTCGAACCGCGCGGGTTCAGGGCCTACATCGAGATCGCGGAGGGTGCTCAGGGTCTCGGATATGCGCCTTTCGTCGACACGCCCTTCCTCTTCGACCGCCTCCTCGACACGGACCGCGCCGGGTAGGCCTCCCTGCTCCTGCGGGTCCGGCATCAGTGGTCGCCCCCACCCTCCTCGTCCGAGAAGTCGGGGAGGCCGGCGATGTACTTCTGGGCGCGATTGCCGAGTTTGGCGGCGACGGCGTCGCGGATCCGGTCGTAGATGTGCGTGTTGAGCACGAAGGTCGTCCGGGTCGCCTGAAGCAGGGTGGTCTGGCTGTTGAAGCGCCACCACAGTACGTCCGTCACGTTCTCGCTGGTGCGGAAGTTGAAGGCGCAGAGCTTGAGCGAGACCATCCCGTTCTCGGATTCGCCCACGGAATCCACTTGGAAGTTTCCTGCGTTCGCTTCCACCGAGTTGGACCGGAATATCTGCAGGCGGCGGTCGTCGACCGGTAGCCCCTGCATCAGCTCGATCGCAGCCGAGACGAGGTCCACCTGCCGCGCGGTCATGATGCCGGATATCACCTTGAGGAGGGCCGCACTCATGCTCAATTGGCCCGACTGGGAACGAAGCCCGAAGAAATCGAATGCCGGCACGACCCAGGCAAGTTTCTCGAGTACATGGCCGTAAGACCTGGTCCACCCGACGGGCTCGCTCTCGCGGTCGCACCGGCCGTTCGCGACGAGCTGGGCCAGAAGGCAGGAGTCCAGCACGTCGAAGATGTTCTGTCCCCTGATTCCGTCGACGAAGGTCGCGACGATGTTGCCGTCCACCGCGGCGGCCGGAGCAGTGGTCGGCTGGTCCAGCACGATGTCGTCCAGGGAGTCGGCGGGGTCGTCCGCCGCCGCGTCCAGGTTCAGGCTCCGGGCCGCGGCCGCGGGGACGAGGCGGAATCCCGGTGCCACGATGGGGCCCTCGTTCGGCAACACCAGGTCGTCGATGAACTCCTGGGCCTTCTCGACGCGCATCGCCGTGTAGCGGCTGTCGCCCGCCAACTGCTCCTTGATGGCCACCTCGGGATTCGTGGTGGCTCGTTCATCGGTGAACTTGGTGCTTTCCCGAAGGGGCCGCCGCACCCGGGACATCCGGGGGCCCGGAGGCTGGGGGGCCGATTCCGGTAAGAGGTCGTAGATTTCCACGGACATCTTTTCTCCTTCGCGTTCATCGCTCCGCCGGCGCGAGGTCACCGCGGAATACCCATGATTCGCTCGGTCGCGACGAGCCGGAGTCTTCGAGGGATTACTTCTACTCGTGGCGTCCGCAGTGCGTCAACGCGGGCAAAGTCCCACACGGAGAACTCACGTCACTCCCGTGATGAAAGCCCGCGAGTACACCTGTTCGCTCTCGTCCGCCGGTGCCCGTGTATTGACAACACAGGCGGCGACTCGAAGTGTCCCGTCTCGGGGGATGCCGAATCATGCGGCAGGGTTGCGGTGAAAGCGATGGCCGCAAGAGGGGTGGCATCCGGCTTCGCTCCCCGGCGGTGCCTGTACCTCGTCCCGTCGTTCGGCGTACGACAATTGGTTCCGGTCGGCGTGGAGCACAGAACCCCTCACGGGCCCCCTGGCGACAACGAGAACCAGGGGGCCCGCTCACTCACGTGACGACGCGAGGGATCCGACGGCTACCGAACCGCCGCCTGCTGCGGTGCCGGGGCGTACCCCGCGGGGCGGGTGGTGAAGGTGCCCCGGCCCTGGGTGCGGCTGCGCAACCGGGTCGCGTAGCCGAACAGTTCGGCCAGCGGCACGGTGGCGGTCAGCACCGCCGCCCCGCCCCGGTTCTCCGAGCCGGTGACCCGGCCGCGCCGGGCGGCCAGATCGCCGAGCACTGCGCCGACCGCGTCCTCGGGCACGGTGACCGTGACCTCGGCCACCGGTTCCAGCAGGGCCGTCGCGCAGGCGCGCAGCGCCTCGCGCAGCCCGAGCCGGCCGGCGGTGCGGAAGGCCGTGTCGGAGGAGTCCTTCACATGGGTCGAGCCGTCGGTCAGCGTGACCCGCAGCCCGGTCACCGGGTGACCGCCGAGCGGACCCTCGGTCAGGGCGTCCCGGCAGCCGGCCTCCACCGCGCGCACGTACTCCTGCGGCACCCGCCCGCCGACCACGACGGACCGGAACTCGAAGCCCGTCGCACCCACGTCGGCCCCGAGCGGCTCCACGTCCAGGACGACATGGGCGAACTGCCCTGCCCCGCCGTCCTGTTTGACGTGCCGGAAGACCAGGCCGCCGACCCCGCGCACGACGGTCTCCCGGTACGCGACCCTCGGACGGCCCACGGTGACCTCCGGCCCGCCGTCACGGCGGATCTTCTCCACCGCGACCTCCAGGTGCAGTTCGCCCATTCCGGACAGCACCGTCTGCCCGGTCTCGCCGTCGGTGCGCACCACCAGCGAGGGATCCTCTCGGCGAGCCGCGCCAGTGCCGTCGCCAGCCGGCCGGTGTCGGTGCCGCGGCGCGCCTCGACGGCCACGGACACGACGGGCTCGGCGACCGTGGGCGGCTCCAGGAGCAGCGGGGCGCCGGGATCGCAGAGGGTGGAACCGGCCCGCGCCGCCTTCAGTCCCGCCACCGCGACGATGTCACCGGCCACCGCCCGGTCCAGCTGGACATGCCGGTCGGCCATGACCCTGAGGATCCGCGCCACCCGCTCGGTGCGCCCGGTGCCGGGATCCCACACGGTGTCTCCCTTCTCGATCGTGCCCGAGTAGACGCGCAGGTGGGTCAGGCGTCCGGTGCCCCTCGCGTGCACCTTGAACGCGAGCGCCGCGAACGGCGCCTGCGGGTCGGCGGCCCGCCGCTGTTCGGTGTCCTCGTGGACACCGCGTACGGCGGGTACGTCGAGCGGTGACGGCAGGTAGGCCACCACCGCGTCCAGCAGCGGTTCGACGCCGCGGTTGCGGTAGGCGGAGCCGCACAGGACGACCACGCCGTCGCCGGTGCGGGTGAGGTCGCGCAGGCCCGCGGCGAGGGAGGCGGGGGCGAGGGTCTCCCGGTGGCAGAACTCCTCCAGGGCGGCCGGATGCAGCTCGGCCACCGCCTCCTCCAGCACCCGGCGCCGCCTCAGGGCCTCCTCCCGCAGCGTCTCGGGCACCGGGCCCTGCACCGCCGTACCGCCGCCGTCGTCCCAGACCAGGGCGCGCATGCGCACCAGATCGACGACGCCGGTGAAGCCGTCCTCGGCGCCGATCGGCATCTGCACGACGAGCGGGGCGGGATGCAGCCGCTCCCGGATGGAGTCGACGGCCCGGTCGAGGTCGGCGCCCGCGCGGTCCAGCTTGTTGACGAACGCGATCCTCGGTACGCCGTGCCGGTCGGCCTGCCGCCACACCGACTCGCTCTGCGGCTCGACCCCGGCGACGGCGTCGAACACGGCGATCGCCCCGTCGAGGACCCGCAGCGAGCGTTCGACCTCGTCGGCGAAGTCGACGTGGCCGGGGGTGTCGATGAGGTTGATGCGGTGACCGGCCCAGGCGCAGCTGACGGCGGCGGCGAAGATGGTGATGCCCCGGTCGCGTTCCTGGGGGTCGAAGTCGGTGACGGTGGTGCCGTCGTGGACCTCGCCGCGCTTGTGGGTGGTGCCGGTGGCGAAGAGGATCCGCTCGGTGACGGTGGTCTTGCCGGCGTCGACGTGGGCGAGGATGCCGAGCTTGCGGACGGTCGCGAGGTTGGTGCGCACGGCCCATGGCCTTTCTGAGGATCAGGAAAAGGGGCAGCGCGATTACCCGGACGAAGGCATGCCGGATCGACCGACCCGCCGACGGACGGCAGGGGTGAGCGAACCGGGTCAGGGACTCGTCACGGCATCCGGTGCCGGCCGCGCAGCGGGCACCGGGCGGACGAGGACACCAGGATCACCTCGGACCGCGACGGGGGAACGACGACGGCGGTACGGTCACGCACGGCGGGCTCCCCTCGGTGTCTGTGTCTCACGACGCGCGCCGCCGTGACATCGCGGCGCTCGGTACGCGACGACGTTATGAGAGATCAGGCGGCCGGGGCACCTGATTTTCCGGCGGATCCTCGGCCGAGTCCTCGGCCGTGCTGCGCGTTAGCCCGCGGGAATGATTCACCGGCGCCGCCGGGTGAACCGCGTACGGTGGCCACGCGTCGACGGCAACCGCAGGCGCTCGCCCGCTAACGTCGGCTTCCGTGCCGTTGAGCTATGCGTTCGTGAACCTGAAACCCGGGGTGGGGAAGACCACCAGCGCCGTCTGGTTGACCCACGCCCTGCACGCGTCGGGCCTGTCACCCTTGCTGGTGGACAGCGACCCAGCGTCCTCGGCGCTGCGGTGGAGCGAGCTGGCGGGCGGTTTTCCGTTTCCCGTCCTCGCCCTTCCGGTGGGTGACGTACACCGGCGGGTGAACGACTTTCTCGACAACCGGCAGGCAGTGGTGTTCGACGCCCCGCAGCTGGAGGACCACGCCCAGATCGCCCGAGGCGTCATGAGGTACGCGAGCGAGTGGATCGTGCCCGTGACCCCGGCCCCGATCGAGCTGGACCGGATGGCGCCGATCGACCGTGAGATGGACGACCTGCAGTCCCTGCGCTCCCACCCGGCCCGCGCCGCCGTCCTGCTGAACCGCACGAATCGTCCGGACGCCACGCGCACCGGTCCCGATGCCGACGCCCGCGAAGCCCTCACCGAGCGGGGTTTCGACGTGTTGTCCACACACATTCCGCGGCTCGACCTGTACTCCCAGTCCTTCGGGAGCCCCGTCGAGGTGAAGGGCACCGCGTACATGGACCTGGCCGAGGAACTCATCAACCGTCAGGACACGGTATGAACCAGCGCAAGGACACCTATCGCGCCGCACTGCAGCGTCGACCGGAGGCGACGGCCCCCACGTCCGCTCCGACCAAGGTCACGCCACTGGACACCCGCTACATCAAGGTGATCATCGAAGTGGACGGCGCATGTGCGCGCGACCTCACCGACTGGGCCGGACAGCGGCTCTCCGCGCTCGTGCGCGCGGGCGAGGCGGTCCTGCGACCGCTGAGGCAGGGCCGGTGAGCCGGCCGACCGGAACACGCTGCCCGATCATCGGTCAGTAACGAATTTCGACGAGACGCCCCTCCGCGTCCGGCTCGGGCGCCGTGGGAACCCGTTCCGCGGTACCGAGCGCGATCCGGTACGCCGACCAGGCGGCGGCAGCCGCGTCGAGTACGTCGTCCACGGCGATCCGGTCGGCCTCCCCGAGCTCGTCCGGGAGCACGACTCCGGCCTCGGCCAGCAGTGCGCGGCGCAGGTTCTGGCCGCGCCAGGTCTTCTTGGGGTACGCGGGTGGCACCCTGCCCGCCATGGCGCGGAAGGACAGCTCGGGGTGCACCTCGTGGATGCGCTCATCGGCAAGCCAGCACGCCCGGGCCTCGAGGAGTTTCGGTGCCAGCGCCCAGGCCTGCCGGCTCAGCCCGCTGCCGGTGAGCTCCTGGCACCGGCTCGCGGCCGCCAGGTAGTCGGGCTCCTGCCAGGCCGGCCTCGGCGCGATGAGAAAGACGCTGCTGCGTCGCGTCCCCAGCAGCGCCCTGGCCGCGAGGTCGGCGGCACGCCGGCCCTGCTCCACCAGGCCCAGCGGCATGTCCACGGCGATCGCCCGTACGGTGCCGGCACGCTCGATCAGCTCATCGAGGGACACGGCCACCAGGCTGCCCGCGTACGCACCGTCCGTGAGCAGGATGCCCACCCACCCCTGCTTTCCGCAGGCGTCGATTCCCAGGACGTCCATCGCACCCCGCACGCCGACTCGGACCGAGAGTTACTCACCACGGGCATGGGCAGCCCGACGATCAGGCTCCGCGCAGATCCTGCACACGACGGAGCTTGCCCAGCGAGCGCCCCAGCGTCTCGGGCTCCACGATCGCCTCCCCCCGGTGCCGCCGACACCGCCACCGGCGCCCGTGACCGGTATCACGCCCATCGCAGCGCGCCTGCCATGGCCTGCACCGATCGGCGAGAACAGATCGACTACGCGCCATCCGCCCGTCGAGCAGAGCCTCGGCGACGCTCCCGCTGGGCGTGGAATCCGCCACAATTTACCCCTTAAGGGCGATGAATGCATAAAAGTAGTCTCTAGAGCCGGTTGCCCTCCTCCGGTAACCAGCTCCAGGGATTCAACGGCCAGTGGCATGGGAGAAGCGTTTGATCACGGCACGTAAGCGACGCACCGGGCTGATGGCTACGGCCGGCGTACTCGGCGGCGTACTCGCACTCACGGCCCTCGGCGGTACCAGCAACGCTGCCACCAGTGGCAACGGCACCGGGAACCAGCCGAAATCGCAGGCTCAGGCAGGTCGGGCGGGCGCCCAAGGGGCTTCCGACGCGCGAATAAGGATCACCCCCGGGCCAGGTGCCTACGACGTCGGGATCAACGACCCCGTCAAGGTCACCGTCGGTAAGGGCAAGCTCACCAAGGTGACCATGACCGCCGTCGCGACCGGTGCCGAGATTCCGGGCGCCCGGTCCGCGGACGGCACGTCCTGGCAGCCGAACGGCCGGCTGGAGCGGGCCACCAAGTACCAGATCGCCGCGGAGGCCGTGGACGCCCAGGGGCGCCCCGTCACCGAGAACGCGACGATCACCACGGTCTCCCCGGCCAACGACTTCGTCGGGCACCTCTCCCCCGAGAACGGCTCGACCGTCGGCGTGGGCATGCCGGTGACGGTCAACTTCGCCAAGGTGATCAGTGACAAGGCCGCCGTGCAGTCGGAGATCCGGGTCAGCTCCAGCAGCGGCCAGCGGGTCGTCGGCCACTGGTTCGGCGGCACCCGCCTGGACTTCCGCCCCGAGAACTACTGGAAGCCCGGCTCCACCGTCACCGTCACGCTCAACCGCTACGGCATCCGGAAGACGGTCACGTTCAAGATCGGCCGGAGCCAGATCAGCACCGTCGACGCCAGGATGAAGCAGATGGCCGTGGCACGGGACGGCAAGACGATCAAGACCATCCCGATCTCGTCCGGCAGCCCCGAGCACCCGACGTACAACGGTCGGATGGTCATCTCCGAGAAGTTCGGGCAGATCCATATGAACGGTGCGAGCGTCGGCCTCACGGAGAAGGACGGCAAGCCCTCGTACGACATCAAGGCCGTACCGCACGCCATGCGCCTGACCGACTCGGGCACGTTCATCCACGGCAACTACTGGGGTGCCGACTCGGTCTTCGGCAAGGTCAACACCAGCCACGGCTGCGTGGGCCTGAAGGACGTCAGGGGCGGCGGCGACGGCAGGCAGCCCGCCGCGTGGTTCTTCGACCACTCGATGATCGGTGACGTCGTGATCGTCAAGAACTCCGCCGACAAGACCACGCTGGCGCCGGGCAACGGCCTCAGCGACTGGAACATGCCGTGGAGCGAGTGGGTCTCGGGCAGCGCGACGCACTGACACCGCGCCACTCCCATATATGAGCCTGCATCCCTTCCGCCGGGCGGCGGCCGACATCGGGTCGGCCGCCGCCCGCGGCGTCAGAGCGCTCGAACTGCGGAGTCACCAACGCATCCAAGCTGCCGACGCCCACAAGAAAGGGCCCCTGTACGAGGCCCGGGGCATGATCGTCTACGACAACGCGACGAGGACCGCGACCGTCAGGTCGAGGCCCTCACTTCCGTGTGGCTACGGTGCGTGTCCGTGGGGCGAGTCGACCGCTGACGGTACGGTCATGGCGGCGCACGGCAAGCTCTGCTTCTGAAACCGACGTGTGACGAGAGACCGGGGCGGCGTCGGGCGGTGGCCGATCAGGTCAGGACGAGTTCCAGTACGGTGACCGAGAGCGGTGCACGGTGCTGGTGAAGGACGCTGCCGCGCCGGTGACGGTGCTGGTCCTGGGCACCAACGTGTCGGGCTGCGTCAGCGTGTTGGTAGTGGCGCGCGCGGGGCCGGTCAGGACCGTCGTGGTGGCCTGCCTCTTGACCCCCTTGGCCGGCCCCTTCAGTTCGACCGGCACGTTCACCTTCTCCGTCCCGGAGTTGACGACCGCGAGGTAGAGGCGGTTCCCGGAGCGGGTGGCGACGGTGGCCGAGGCCGGGCAGGACGGACGGGCGTGTACCGGTGATCCGCAGCGTCCGTGTGCCGCGCTCCGTGCGACCGCGCGCCTCGGCCTGCCACGGGCGGGTTCAGGGGCAAGGCTCGGGACCCCCGCCCTCGTCGAAGGTCGTCCGAACCAGCCTTCACACCGCGGGAGACCAGGCCGTCATGAGGTGTCGGTGCGAGGGAAGACGTACTCGTCCAGCAGGATCCCGATGGAGACGGCAGCCGGTACCGCGACCAGGGCGCCGATGATGCCCAGCAGGGCGCCACCGGCGAGGACGCCGACGACGGTGACGACGGGATGCACGTCGACGGCGTACCTCATCGCGCGGGGCATGATCAGGTAGTCCTCGGCGAGGCGGAAGCCGACGTAGAAGCCGGCCGTGGCACCGGCGATCGGCAGGGACACCGACAAGGCGACCAGGCTCACGGCCACCCCGGCGATGGTCGAACCGACGACGGGGATCAGATCCATCAGAGCGACGAAGAACCCCAGGGCGGCCGGGTACGGTACGCGGACCGCCGCGCACCAGGCGAAGGTCGCCAGACCGGCGATGCCCGAGGTGGCCAGGTTGGCCAGCATGAAACGGCCCGTCCGGGCCAGGATCTCGTCCGTCACCGTCTCGACCCGTGCGCGTCTGCTCGCGGGGACGAAGCGGAAGCCGAACTGCTTGATCACGGGCAGGGCGGCCATGAGGTAGATGGTCACGACGACCACGATGACCGCCGACGTCACCAGACTCAGCACCATCTTCCCCGCTCCCAGCAGGCCGCCGAGCAGGCCCGTGCCACCGGAGGAAAGCGCGCCGTGGACCCTGGACACCAGGTGGTAGCGATCTTCCAGATGGCCGAGGAAGGTATGCCGGTCGTGGAGTTGCGCGAGCCAGTTCGGGATCGCCCTGATCAGAGCGTCGACCTCGTTCGTGACGGGCTGGGCGATCAGGGCGACGAACCCCGCGAGGCACATCACGAACCCCAGCAGCACGACGAAGACCGCCCAACCGCGCCGTACGCGATGCCGGGTGAGCAGACCGACCAGCGGCTCCAGACCGATGGCGATGAAGACGGCCGCCAGAAAGAGGGTCAGCAGTTCGCCGATCTGCAGGACCGTCTGCACCAACAGCCAGGCCAGCGTCGCACCGAGTCCGAGACCGAAACCGGCTCGCACCCAAGACCCGCGGGGGGCACCGCCCACCGCCCCGAGGGCCCCGCCTCCTCTCGGGGCCTGCCCCCCTTCCCCTGGCTCCCCTGCAGCGGCCTGTGGCCGCCCTACCATGCCTTTCTCCGCCCGCCCGCGCCGATGGACGCGGGCGCCATAAGCGCGTGCCATGAACAGCTCTCCTCCCTCATCCGGTATCCCCCGTCTACCCCGAACAGGGGGCCCTGGTAGGTCGGGGATTCATCGCCTACGGCCCTTCGAACTCTGGCCGGGCGAAGTCTCCGTCGCGTGGTCCAGGCGTCGGCAGGTTCCAGGCCCGTGGCAATCCCGTCCTCACGGCGGTTCACACGGAGGACCCAGCCGAAGAGCCCTGAACCGCATCGGGCCTGATGAGCCGCCATGGGTGAGTGGTCAGTTGCCAGGGGCCGCCGAACTCCTGCCACGGCGGGGTGCGCAAGGCGGGAACCGTGTCTGCCCGCACACGTTCCGCGAGTTCGAGACCTTCTGCAACGGGCATCGGTCGCACCGAGCCCTGGATCTCTGCCCGGTGGCACGAACTGTGGATCGGGGTCACGGGTGCCGGGCGACGCGGCGGATCCCGTTTCACCGACGTCCGACGGGACCACGGGACTTCGTCGAATACCGCATCGGCAAGAGAAGCTGATGAAGCATCACTCAAGGGCAACTGCGAGTTGTAACCTGTCGTCACACCAGGTGCCAACCATCAGTGAACGCTACTCGGGGGACAGCAGGATGGCCTTGCAGGTGCGGCCCACCAGCGGCCAGCCGAAGGAGTACGTACCATCTGACGAACCGCGCCGGCTCTCGCTGTTCCAGCTCTTCGGACTTGCCGCCGGGGGGACGATCGGCTCCGGCTGGCTGCTGGGCGCGGTCGACGCCTACGACAAGGCCGGCAGCTATGCTCCGTGGGCCTGGCTGATCGGCGGGCTGGTGATGCTGGTCGTGGCCGGTGTCATGGTGGA
The DNA here is from genome assembly GCF_042959345.1 of Streptomyces sp. NPDC007905. Taxonomy (NCBI): domain Bacteria; kingdom Bacillati; phylum Actinomycetota; class Actinomycetes; order Kitasatosporales; family Streptomycetaceae; genus Streptomyces; species Streptomyces sp. NPDC007905. The sequence goes on from NZ_JBIBKS010000004.1 coordinate 158,855, forward strand.
GTTGGGCACGGCTGCACCGAAAACCGGAGGGCTTATCTTCCTTCCGTTGCAGAGCAGTGGACCACTGGTGGCGATCGTGGCCGCGGCGGGGCTGTGGATCTTCTACGCGATAAACGCGGCCAGTGAGTCCGTGGCGATGACCAAGGGGCTCTCGTCCATACTGCCCACGTCCCTGATAGGGACAGGGACCACCCTGACCGCCTGGGGCTGGGTCTGCTCGCTGGCGTTGATGGCGGTCATCTCGGCGACCAATCTGCTCGTCCCACGGCTGGTGCGGATCGGCAACTCCTGGCTGACCGTGGTGAAGGTCGTAGTCCCGCTGCTCACCATCGTCCTGTTCATCGCGTCCGGATTCGATCATCATCACGGGGGCGGGGGCGGGGCCGGGAACGGGACCGGCGGCGCCGGAGGGTACGGCGCGGTCCTGGCCGCCGTGGTGGACAGCGGGGTGATCTACGCTTATGTGGGATTCCAGGGCCCGCTGGACTTCGCCGGAAACGTCAAGGCCGAGGGCCGGCTGACCGAGCCTGCCCGGCTGCGTTGGGCTGTCTACGGCACGATCGTCGGCACAACCGTGCTCTACATCCTCCTCCAGATCGTCTTCAGCTCTCGCCAGGGGCATTGGGATCCGGGCCGCCCGGACTCCCCCTACACCCAGTTCGCCTTCGCGTCCTCGGTCGCCTGGCTCGGGTGGTGTCTGCGGATCAACTCGGTGCTCTCCCCCATGGGCGCCGGGCTGGTCTTCACCCATGCCCTGACCCGCGAGGTCGCCACGCTCAGCCGCGCCCATCTCACCCACCGGGGCCTGCAGACAATGCGCACGACCACCCTGCGCGGCAGGGACGTCTACTGGCTCGTGCTGGCGGTGGACTTCGTCGTCGGGGTGGTCACGCTGCTCGCGATGGGCGGGCGATGGCACACCCTGGTCGCGGCCGACGGCGTGCTGACCCTCGTCGTGTACGCCGTTCCCGGCGTAGCCCTGGTCTCCTTGCGCGACAAGCTGCCGCCGGTCTCGCCGAGCCGCAACCAGGCCCGCCGGCACGCGGCCTGGCTCAGCTTCGTCCTCATTGCATTGATCCTGTACGGAGCCGGGTGGACAGCCCTGTGGCATGGGATGGCCGTGCTCGCCGTCGGCTGCGTGCTGCTGCTCGGATTCCCGGTACTGGCCCGGCAGTTCCCCACGCTGGGACGGTTCTACGACGCCCGGGAGCATGTGACGCGCTTCCGCCGGCTGGGCTCCGACCCGGCCGCCCAAGCCGCGGCCTGCCTTCTCGGCATGTTGGCACTGCTGCTGGTTTGCACCCTGTTCGGCAACCCCGAGCCCGCTGCCCCACACCGTCTCTCGTTCTATCTGTGGGGCGGGGGTGTGGGGGCCACGGCCCTGACTGCCTTCTGCGGCATGGTGTGGGCCTCGAAGCGCCATATCGGGCGAGTGGAGCCGCTGCTACCGCTACCGACCTCCCAGCTCCGCGAACGAGAGCAGGGGCGGCCCCGGGAGCCGCAGCGGTAGCTGCGCACAGAGGGCTAATACACCGACTCCACGACCTGCTTGGCCTCCTCCTCGAAGCCCCTGCTCCGCAACAGTCCCACTGCTTCCTGGCGGCACACCGCATCCGCCCACCGGCCGACCGTTCCGCGGTAGAGCAAACGCCGGCGCCACCCGTCCATCCGGCTGGCGCGCACGTGCTCGGCGATCGCCACCACGTCCGCGGGGGTGATCCGCTGCTCGTTCTCCAGACAGCGTTCCAGCAGGTCCCAGGCCTTCTCCTGACCCCAGGCCCGATCCGTCCCGCTGCCGTAGAGGCGGACGGCTGTCTCGGCGACGACACCGCCCATCGGCACCCCGGCCAGCTCGGGGTCGGAGGGATCCGACAACTCTTTGCAGGCGACGTCCGCAGCGATCCTGCCGCGGTTGCCCTGCACCTGCTGTGCCGTGACATAGTCGGCGAACACCCCGGGGTCGACACTCCTGCTCAGCAGTCCTGCGGTGAGTCGGCGGGCGACGGTCCGCGCCACCCGGTACATGTCCCGGGAACGCTCGATCTTCGTCTGCAGTCGCACCAGCTCGCCGCCGGCCCGGCCGTCGATGTGCTCCGCTGCGGCTATCCACAGCAGGCGCCAGCACTCCGGGTCGGCGTCGATGTTCTTCAACTCTTTTACGAGAGTGTCGATCTCAGCTGGGGAGCGCGGTCCGGCGGCACATGCCACGCCACGGGCCACGACTTTGGAGTACAGGTCGACCCTGGTCCTTGCCACGGTCTCGAACTTCTGCCAGCGGCTGATGATCTCGGCGAGTTCATACAGCTCCTCGCGTGCCGCAGCCTGATCCTGGACCGCCTCGCAACGCTCCGGGTCGCTCTGGGCCAACTCCCGGCAGACCGCGGCTACGTTGTGGTACTGCAACCGCTTGCCCACATGCTCGATGAGGGAGTCCGGGCTGTGTTCCGAGCCCGAGATCAGCTTGGCGACGGTATCCCTGGTGGGCCCCACCAGATCCGTGTCGCCCAGCCGCGTGTCGATCCAGTTCTCCAGCACCGGCTCAACCGGGCTGAGCATGCGCAGGGCCGTGACCAGGTCGTTGAGCCCGGCCGGCGTCGTCGTGTCGGACTGCCGCGCCCCGGACGTATTGATCCTCTGCACGGCCCGTCCCAGTAGGTCCACCGCCGCCTCTGCGCACCCTTCGTCGCGCAGCCCGAGATACAGCAGTGCCGTGTCGAGCATGGTCCGCTTCTCGCTGAACGTGTTCAGCGTGGCGTCGACGAGGTCCTGCTTGCCCTGCCCGCGCAACTCCCGGACGAACCGGGCCACGTCAAGCGCCGTGCGCTGACGAGCCACATCGTGCACGATGCCCTTGCTCAGCGCAGAGGGCCGGTACTCGGCAATCTCGGGTTCCGGCTGCCGCCGCTCCCCCTGCCCGGCAACGCTCGGAGAGGCGGCGCCGTCGATCTCTGACTGACGGCATGCCAGGTCCGCCGCATCGCCGATGCTTCGCCACAGCGCCGCCGTCGCCAGTACGTTCACCGCGTCGTAGAAGTGGAACTTGGTCGCTGCTTCGATCAGTTGGTCGGTCGACCGCTGGATCGCGAAGGCGTACAGTACCCGGATCGCGACGGCGGGCCGAGGCGGCTCACCCTTGCTCTCGTTGCCCTTTCGAAGGGCCTGCACGCGCGCCGCGACTTCTTCGGTGCTGCTCCGGGTCACCCAGGAGTATCGGACGCTCCACGTCCGATCGTCGTCCAGCCAGCCCTCGGCTCCGGGTCGAGCCCTACTCATGCGTGACGCTCAAGCTGCCCGACGCTCCATCCGGCTGAAGTATCTGGCGAAGGTGTCCGGGGAACGGTAGGCATCGTTCGCCCGTATATCGATGTGCTCCGCCAGCTTCAGGCTGTCGTCATCCCCTCTGTCGCACAGGGCGGAGACGATGTCGGCGGTGGTGCACTCGTCCTTCAGCAGGTACGGGATGCGCGCGTCCGGGTCGCCCCTCAACCAGTCGATCCAGCCGTGCCGATCGGTGGGCAGCGATGGATCCACACGCTGGTCGGCGGCCATCCGGTTGGTGAAGATCTGAGTTCCGTCGGGAGCGTCCCTGAGCACCATCCGCGGCTGCGGATGCCCCGCGGTGCACTTCCCCATCTCGGCCTTGATGGCCTCCCGGAGCAATCCGAAGGTGAGCTGGTCCTTGCGGTCCCGAATGCCTCGCGAAAGGACGTTGAGCAAGTGACCGCTGAACGGAGTGCACTGGTCGAACGGTGCTGGGAGACCGGGACACCCCGCGGCGGAGGCGAGCGGACCGGCGAGGGCGGCATCCTGGCCGAGAGCGCTGAGGACGCAGGTGCCCTCGAACTGGCGGCCCATCACACCCGGCAGTTTCGGCTCCTCCTCGGCCGGGCCCAGGTCGCCCAGCCGGTGTGAGTAGCAGCAGTCGGCGATGAGGACCTTCAGCCCAGCCGCGGCCTTGCGCATGGTGCGGTACACGTACCAGCTGTTCAACCACGTCCACGGAGCCCGGTCCTGAGACGTGCCCACCGAGAAGTGCACCTGGTCCCCGGCGGGGACGTCGCCCCAGCAGGCTCCGTGGCCGACGTAGACGACGAGCAGGGTGTCCGAAGGGCCGGTCTCGGCGGCGGTCTCCTCCAAGGCGCGCATCACCCCGTCGACCGTCCCTGCCTCGTCCGGGCCGAGCACCCGGCAGCCGTCCGCACCCCAGAGCTTGTCGCCTGCGAGGACTTCTCTGTACATACGTCCGCTCGCCGCGATTGTGGGCCAGCCGGGGATGTTCGATCCCGGCTGGTACTCCCCAGGTGCGATCACCAGTGCGCGTGAAGCCATCTCAGCCGTTCACTCCTTCGGATCCCCTGGGCCGGCCCTCGTCCGGGGCGCCCGCCGGAGCGTCAGTGGATGACGGCGGCACGGACCTTACCTCGACCTGGGCCTGCGGCGGATCCAACCGGCCGGCCCGCCACCGCTCGACGGCCCGCTTCGTGGCGTCCAGGGCCGCGCCGAGGGACTCCTCGGTGAGCTTGGAGACAGCGGCCACCAGCAGGATCTCGACGATGCCGCCGGTCAGGACCCACCCCTGGTCGACCTCCTCGCGGCGCCATTCCAGACCGGTATCCGCCTCGAGTTCGCCCCGTATCCGCTCCGGATCGTCCAACCCGAGTAACGCGCCCCTCACGGACACCGAGATCACCGCTGCCACTTACCGGCCCCCATGTCGTCGAGTTCTGGTCCCCACCCCGATCCCATCCAGGGTATCGGGCCTGACGGAGCAGGCACAGACGGTTCACGACTCCGTCCGTCAGCCGGGGTCCGCTCTCACGTCAGGGGCCTCCTCGACGTCGACGACGTCACCCTCGGCCACCGCACCCGGATGACCCCCAACCCGCCCGACAAGGGATCCACTCCAACGAACCCGCCCACGCAGGGATCATCAGCCCCGCTCTCTTCGACACCGCCCGCACCGTGCGTACACAACGCGCCCGCAACCAGGGGCGGCAGAAGCGCGCCGGGAAGCGGGGCGGGCGCCCCTACGCTCCGCGCGGTCGGGTCCGCTGCAGCCCGTGCAGGCGCAAGATGCAGCCCGCCACCATCCGCAGCTACGTCTACTACCGCTGCGAATTCAGAGAGGAAGAAGCCGCCCTCTATCCCGACCTGACGCACCCACGCACCGTCTACCTGCGCGAAGACATCCTGGGCCAGGCCCTGGACCGGTGGATCGCCCGGGCCTTCGCCCCCGACCGGCTCTCCGCCACCGTCGAAGCGCTCACCCACGCGAGCGCCGCAGCAAGCACCGCAGAGCCGCAGACCCCCGAGCAGGCCCAAACACGCCGGGCGAGCAAGGAAAGCGAGCGGCAGCTCGCCCGCCACCAAGCAGCCCTCGACGCCGGAGCCGACCCCGCCGCCGTCACCCAGTGGATCAACGAGGCCCTGCGGGACAAGGACGCGGCGCGGAAGAAGCTCGACGCGCACCCCGCCGTCCCCCAGAAAAAGCAATCCCCGCTCGACACGCGACAGATCCGGCAGATCACTGCCAGTCTTGGAGACATTGCACAGCGCATCCAGAGTGCTGCCGCCGAGCAGAGGGCCGCTCTACGACGCCCTGGGTATCACCATCAGCTACGAACACGCAACGAGGACCGCGACTGCAAGGTCGAGGCCCTCGTCACCGTATCGTCAATCGTTGTGTCCGAGGGGGGACTTGAACTCTCCACTCGGGCATCAGCCCATTAGCTGGCTGAGCTGCGAAAACGTACCCTCTCGGCGCCCTTCGGGGCTGTGAGGGTTGGTCATGCTCACCTGCTGTTTCTGCCCGTTGCCGACCGCTGTTGGTCATGCGTTGGTCACGTGGCCAACCCGTTCGAGAACCACGCCCACTCAGTCCAGGGATGCCAATGCACCTGCTATCAGGGAACGTGCCGCAGCTCCCCGCGCGGCCCCCTGAGAGAGTCGGTCAAAGGCTCGGGCGTACAGCTCGACCTGGCTGGGCTGCGTGAGGGTGGCGGCAGCGTCCAGCGTGTCCGCGTGCACTCTGGTGTCGTCGAAGATCGTGAAGGTGGGCATGGGCCACATGGTCCGTTGCGTCGAAAGTGGGACGATCCCCAGGGCGACGTTCTGGAGATCCATAACCCCGAGGAGATGGCCAAGCTGCGCTGCCATCGTCTCGACGCTGCACAGCCGGTACCGCAACACCGACTCCTCCAGTACGAAGGAGAACCGGCATGCGCAATTACTCAGCACCGCGTTGCGCCTCATGCGGGCCGCCACGGCATCGCTTACGTCGTCCGGGGTACCTCGGAAGTCTGCGATGGACGACAGCAGGGCAGCGGCGTACCCGGGCGTCTGGAGGAATGCGGGAATCACGTCGGAGACGTAGACCCTGAACGTCTTTGTTTGTTGGTACAGATCACCTGTGGACTCTTGCAGGCGGCGAAGACCGCTCCGCTGGAGTCGCCTCCACTGCACATGGGCATCGGCGGACTGTCGGTTAGCCGCGATCAAGTCCGGGGCCTGATCATCAGCGGCGCAGGCTCGACACCACGCTTTTATGTCCGCGTCCGAGGGTGGTGTCTTAGCGTTCTCGATCCGGGATGACTTCGACTCCGACCAGCCGCACCTGACGGCCAGCTCCCGCCCGCTGATCCCCGCATCCTTCCGGATCTCACGGATACGGCCGGCCAGCTCTTCGCGGGCCTGCTGAACGCGTGAAGACGGGTGTGTGGGCACGGAGCTGGCTTTCGTCAGATCTTGTACAGATGGTGCGGGACTGCTCGCTCCCAGACCGCTTCGAAAGCAGCCGAGCATAGCTTCACGGCTCCCGGGTCCGCGGTAATCTCGTCCTCCACCACCGCGCCATCAGGCCCATGAGGGCGGTGCCCCGCCGCGGCCACGCCGATGACCGTCCACGAGTAGGTCTGGCACTCCTACCGCGATTCCGGACTACAAGCGCGAGGTCCAGCCGAACAACGCGATCCACCGTCGCCCCACTGCGACACCGACGTACCAGCACACTTCGGCCCAGCATCAACGGCTGTCCCCTGCCGCGTGACAAGACCGTCACGTAGGAGTTGCTGTGCCCGGTCACGGCTATCAATGTGGGCTGCGGTCCGGACAGCTGTGTTGGCTCTCAGGTCAGTAGTATCGAGGGCGTCGAACGGGCCACGTACGCCAATCCGTCGTACTCACGCATGAGCACCGTCTGAGTCATCGAGAAGCGGTACGTCACGCGTGGCACGCCGGCGCCGAAGGACCGCATGAACTGCGGGCTCTCCAGCCACTCGGCAACGGCGGGCTCGGTCCGGCCGGCGCGGAGATCGATCAGGTGGTCCTCGGAGGTGACCGAGGCCAGCTGGGCCTCGACGGAGTGCGGACCCGTCGCGCTGACGGTGTGTTTCCTGGGCGGTCGTGTCGCGGAGTTTCCGGGGCGGGCTCGGAAGGCGCCTTCGCCGAACAGCAGGCCGAGGGCGTAGTACCGCTCACCGTAGTGGTCCCTGAGGTGCTGCCCCATGGCGGGAATGTTTCCGGCGTAACAATCGGTGCAGACATGGCCGTTGTGGGCCCAGACGGCCACCTTTCCGGCGGTCCCCTCCTCCAGGGAGATCACTGCCTGGGCCATGTGGCGGTCCCGGGCGGCCAGCGCGCCCGCCTCCACCCCTTCGCCCCGCGGCGGCCGGGAGGCCACGTCAGCGGCGGCCACGATCAGGCGCGCATGCCTGAGTGCCTGATCGACGGCCGCGTCCCCGATGTGCGCGGCAAGCCGGGAGTGCTCCTCCTCGAGGAATCGCTCCAGATCACGTGCCTCGGCAAGGAGTTGGGGGCGCTGGTCCACGAGTGACCCGGTCCTGGCCTCCGCCAGTGTGCCGAGCAGGCCATCGGTGATGTCCGCCCGTTCCGGTGCCAGCGTGCGCAGCAAGGCGGCCAGCGCCGACAGGGAGGGGCCGCATCGCTGCGGATCGATGCCCACGAATCGTACGGCCCGGTCCTGGGGAACCGTTCGGTTGTGGTCGCGCATCCACTCGACGACGTCGAGCATTTCCCGTGTCCGCCACGTCCAGAAGCCGAGGCCGACCACTGCGTCGACGGCATCACCGGTTCCGTGCAGCACGTAGTCGTCGACCGCCTGAGCAGCGGAGGCACTGGCCTCCATGGCCAGAGCGGTGAACCTCATCTCCTCGACGAGGAAGCGCAGTAACAGGTGTTTGAGCCGGAAGAACTCGGCGGTCCCGTGCGTCGCTTCCCCCATCCCCAGAACACGTACGTCGCGCAGAACCTTGCGCAGTGGCTCCAGGTCACCGTAGCCCGGGTCCGATGCCTCGGGGTGCAGGCCTTTCAATGGCAAGGCGTTCTCTTTCAGCCATCGTTGCACTTCCTCGGTCATCGCCATGTCCTTTCGCGTCACCTCTCGACACGGTGAGCCTAGCCTTTCTGCGATCACGCCCGAACGGACCGCACGCATTTCGGCCGAGAGTTCCGCCAGGTCCTCCAGGGCCGCCGCATTCCAGCCATGCGCGAGACCTACACCTGCGCAGTTGAGGACCACTTCGTCCACGCCCACTCGGGCGTCCAGCAGATGACGGCAACTTCTACGACTGGTTCGCGCGCCTTCGGTTCAAGGGCAGCCAGGCCGAAGCACTTGCGCTCGTCGGGGCTGTCTTCGCACCACCGTCGTCTCTCACGCCGGCGGTTCCAGTCACGGATCCGACCACCGCTCGACTCGCTGATGCCGAGGCTCGGATCGAGGAACTACTCAACCAGCTTTATGTCGCGACACGCAAGGGTGAAGCAGCTGAACGTGAGCTCGCGCAACTCCGTCACGATCTCGCCAACGCCGAAGCGAGCGAGCATCGATACCGAAAATCCGTTGCCCTCACAGAACGCCATCATTCAGATCTGCAAGAGCAAGTCGCTTTGCTCCGAGAAGGCCTGGGAGGCATGGCTGACACGGCGGAACTGGTGAAAAGCCTCGCGGACGCCGAGGAATTGCGAGAACTCGCTCTCGCCGAGAACTCCCTGCTGCTGGAGCGTGTGCGAGCGGCCGACTCGGAAGCCGCAGAGTGCGGAGCGCGCGCTGACGATCTGGCGGCGCAGGTAGACACTCTCCTTGGGAGAGTGGCGGAACTTGAGGCGCTGGAGACTGAGCGACTTCGTGCCGCGATCGCGCAACGGCCCCGGCGATGGGGTGTCATTGAGTTCCTGCCTCAGGCGTTCAGCCGCCTCGAGTTCGTTCTCGATGCAGTCGATGTGATCGCCAACCTCGATTCGCCAGCGTCCACGATGAATGCACTTGCCGAGATCGACTCTGGGCGCCCGGTCGGGAAGGTCCTTTCGGGATTGCGTGGCTGGTTTGAGGTGACGAAATTGGCGACGGGCGTCGCGGGAAGCGAGCGACTTGGCCGCATCTACTACAAGCCGGACGGCCAAAGAGTGCTTGTCAGTGTGCACATCGAACAGGACGAAAAACATCAAAGACATCACATCGAGAGGTTGCGAGCCTTCTGACCCCGGTTACCGACGCCTGAGGGAAGCCTCGATGTCGGGGGGTTCGTGGCGCAGTTCCTTGGCGTCGATCTTGGGAACTTGCAGCCGGCCCTGCTGTGGAGGGCATGGCGGAGTCCGTTGCTGTGCTATCCGTCGTCGGTGCCCCATGGGGTTGGTACCTCGGGCGCCTGCGCCAGCACCCCACTTAACCGGGGAGTTACCAAAAGCAGGACGGCCTTGAGGGTGGATCGGGCGCGTCCTGGCAACTTTCCAGAATCCAGTCGACCTTACTGGCCCCTCGTCCGAAATCCACACCTATCCTGAAGCAGGGCCAGGTAGTTTCAGCCGATGCAACGCTCCGGCGGCCGACAAGAGGTGGCAAGTGACAGCGGATGTCCGTGGGCCGGCATGGGCACTCGAGGGATTGGGCGTGCGGTCCGGGCGCTATCCCCTGGCGGTGGAGGGCCCGGTGATGCGGGCGGTAGACCGGTTGGTTCCTGGAGTGTCCACGGTGACCCGTTACATCCGTTACCACGCGCTGTATGCGGCGATCGCGGCGCACGCGGAACGGAACGCGTGGGACATCACCGCGTGCCGCCGGGCGGTTCGCCGCAGCGAGGTCCTGCTGGCGGCGCTCCAGCACCACACGGAGACAGACCCCGCGTGGCTTGCCCACGGGGTTGATCGGGTGCGGCGTTTCCGCACAGAGGAACTGGAACTCGCGCGAGCCGCCGATGAGGAGCAGCTGAGCCAGTCGTACTCACCCCGCCGCTGGGGTTTTTGGGACCAGTACGGCGGACCCGCCACGGTGCTCGGCACCGTGGACGTCCGGGAGGGAGTGCTCAGACCCGGCCGGCACCCGTGCCCTCCTGCGGTCAAGGAGCTCTTCGCACCTCTGCTGTCTCTCGCAGAGCGGGACGTCGTGCCCTTCGCCGACCTGGAGCCAGTGGGGCAGGCGGCTCTTGGTGTCCCTTGCCCGGCCGAGCGGGAATGGCTGACGGACGTGCTGACCGCAACTCGCGGTGGAGGAACCCACGCGCAGGGGGACTGGGAGGCGTCCGACCGCACTCGGCGTGCGACCCTCCGTATCCTCGGCCGGGCGATCGATCTCCACGGTCATGAGGGCGACGGGTATCAGGAGACGCTGCGCTCCGCGGTGGCCTTCGGTGGCGAGGCGACGACGGATCCCGTTCTGGCGGCGATTCCCGAAACGGCCGGTTGGCGGGGAGTGCTGCTGCGCCATTACTCCGTCGGCGCCTGGCGTCGGCTGTGGGCCGCACTGGTGGCCGGTGTCGGCTCCAAGGACGGCGAGGCCGACCGGTCGGCCGAGGAACTGCGCGACTGGCTGGCGCAACAGGCTCCGGATGCGAATGTACGGCGGGTCCTGGATGACCTGCCTCCGCTCAAAACGCGGCAGGTCAGTTGTTGCCTGTCGAACGCAACTCCTGACGCAGGGTGCCGATGCCCCGATGACCAATGGACTGCGCAGTCAGAACGAGGGCGGCAACGGCAACCTCAAGAAGTCCGCCCTCGACAGCATCGACAATCCCCAGCTCCGCCTGCCGCACGGACGCGTCGCACAGACCCTGCTCAATGCCGTCATCATCTTCGTGGCGAACCTCAGAGCCATCCGACGGTTCCTCCGCGACCAGGGCATCCAGCCCCGCAAAGCCAGCACGCAGAGCGCCGCAACCCAACCCGGTGAGCCCTCCGACCCGCCCCAGGCGCGACCGCTTCCGACCGAGCAGGTCGAGCCTCCGCCACGTGAGTGACACACCCCCGCAGCGCTCCGCCCCCTGAAAACCCCACATGCCTGCGCCACGGCCACCAGCCGTCGCACAGGCATGTCCTGTTTCCGCAGATGAGAGGCGCAGCACTCGGACCGCCACCGCACCAACCCCTCACCGAGCCGATCACGAGGCCCGAAGGCCCAGAAACGACGAAATACCGGTGAGTCACATGACTCGACCGGTAATTCGTGAACGCTTCGGGACGATCTCGTGAACGTCCCGCGGTGTCCGAGGGGGGACTTGAACCCCCACGCCCGATAAAGGGCACTAGCACCTCAAGCTAGCGCGTCTGCCATTCCGCCACCCGGACCAGGTGTCTGTCGCCTGACGGGGGTGTTTCCCGCGGCGACACGGACAACAATACCAAGGTTTCGGAGTGCGTTTCACCTGCGTATTCCGTGCGGTGGGCGGCGGCCGGGGTGCCATGGAGGGGTCCGGCCGCCGGGTCGTACGTGAGGTGACGGGACGGGTACGCCGCGCGCCCGATCAGGGCATGAGCTGGTACTCCGGGAAGTTCCCGGGCAGCCGCTCCCCCGCCGGGCCCTGGGTGACGGCCCGCACGAGCAGCTCTCCGCCCACGAAGGCCCCGCGCCACGATGCGCCGAACCCGCCGAACAGCTCCTCGCGGTCCCCGCGGGAGCGGGGCTTGCCGTGGCCGACCTTGAAGGCGCGGATCTGGGGCGCGAGCCTCGCGAACGTGGCCTTGTCGTCCGTGGAGAGGGTGGCGACCAGGGCACCGTTGGACGCGTTCATGGCGGCCAGCAGCTCCGCCTCCGTGTCGACCAGGACGATGGTGTCGACCGGGCCGAAGGGTTCCGCGTGGTGGAGCGGGGACGAGCGGGGCGGGTTCAGGAGGGTGACCGGGTGGACGTAGGCCGAGGTGTCCTGGCCGGGCAGGAAGCGGGCGGCGGCCGGATCGCCCCGGTACAGGGGTACGGCCCCGCGGTCGATGGCCTCCGCGACCTGGTCGTGCAGGTCCTTCGCCTTGGCCGCGTTGATCACTGGGCCGAAGTCCAGTTCCGGGCAGGGGTCGTCCGCTCGCTCCACCGCCAGCGGGTGGCCGATCCGGATTCCGCGGACCGCCGGCAGGTACGCCGCGAGGAACGCGTCGAAGAGGCCGCGCTGGACCACGAAGCGGGGGTAGGCCGTGCAGCGCTGTTTGCCGTAGTCGAAGAGTTTGGGGATCGCCGCGGTGAGCGCGTCCCAGTCCGAGTAGTTCCAGATGCCCCAGGTGTTCAGGCCTTCCTGTTCCAGTACGTGCCGCTTGCCGAGGTCGGCGACGGCCGTGGCCACCGCGGCGCCGGTGTCGCGGCCGCCGACGAAGGAGACGCAGCCGATCTCGGGCGCCCGCACCAGGGCCTGGGACAGCTCGCCGCCGCTGCCGCTGACGAGGGTGACGGGCAGGCCCTCACGGGCGGCGAGGGCGCAGGCCAGGGTCAGACAGGCGACGCCGCCGTCGGTCGGGGTCTTCGCGATGACCGCGTTGCCCGCGAGTGCCTGCACCAGCAGTGCGTGGACGAGGACGCTCATCGGGTAGTTCCAGCTCGCGATGTTGGACACCGGGCCGTCCAGCGGTGCCCGGCCCGCGAGCATCGGCTCGATGCCGTCCACGTACCAGCGCACCCCGTCGATGGCCCGGTCCACGTCCGCCTGGGCGAGCCGCCAGGTCTTGCCGATCTCCCAGACGAGCAGCAGTGCGAGGAGTTCGCGGTGTTCGGTGAGTGCGTCGAGGGTGGCGGCGACCCGGGCCCGGCGTTCGGCCGACGGGATGTGCCGCCAGGCGCGGTGCTGGTCGAGTGAGGCCTTCACGGCCTGTCGGGCGGCGGCCCGGTCCAGTCGGGGCGGGCCCGCGATCGGGCTGCCGTCGACCGGGCTGGTGGCGGGCAGCGCCCTGCCGTCCGCGTGCCAGGCGGCGTTCCAGAGGTTGAGGACGCGGTCGTCCCGGAAGGCTTCGGGCGCGGCGGCGAGGCAGCGCCGCCATGCGTCGGCCCAGGATGTTCGGGACTTGAGGGTGAGGGTGGGTGCCATACGGATGCTCCGCTCTCGGTGCACGGTCGAGAGAAAGGGTCCGGGGGACCTTCGCTGGAAGGGTGTGGCGGGGTTGCGTGGAGGTGCGTGGCCGTCCGGCGCACGGCTCGCGTCGTGGTGTGCCGGACGGCTCGGGCTGGAGCCGCGGCCGTGACCGATGAAGGTACCGTCAGGTCTTGGAGACCGACAGTCACCGGGTGTCGACTATGAGTGAAGTCACTGTGCTCCCGCCAGTCGGGCGAGTACCAGGTGCGCCGTCTCGGTTGCGGGTCCTGCCCACCCCGACCCCGGAGCGGACTGTTCGGCGGGGGCCTCGGCTCCATGGTGGTGGGTGCCTCGGGTTACGACGGCGCCTACGCACTGGCCGGCGGCGTGTCGATGGTGGCGGCGGCACTCGCGCTGATGCTGCGGCGGCCGGGCCGCGACGGCGGAACGGCGCCGGTGGGGGCGCCCGAGCGGCAGACCGCCACCTGACGACGGGCTCCCGCCCGCACGCGGCGCTCCACCTTCACGACCGGCTCGCCGATCACCGGAGGGGCACACCGTCACCACTGGATGTCCGCCCGGAGCGGCGACGCCGGGGGGCGCCGGGGGGCGCTGGACGTGCCACCGCAGCGAGCATCCGACGCCGTCCGATGTCGTCTCAGCGGCGGCTTCGCGGTCACCGCCGCGGCCGCCGCCGCGGGCGCTGCGTCGGTCGGTCGTCGCCCGGAGGGCGATGGTGGCTGCGGCCGCGGCTCAGGACGCGTTCTGTTCGTGGTACGAGCGGCGCGTGTGCTCGGTGTGTTCACGCATCAGACGGGTGGCGCGCTGCTCGTCGCGGGCCGCGATCGCGGCGATCAGTTCGCGGTGTTCGATCCACGACTGCTTGCCGCGCCGCCGGGCCACCGGCGTGTAGTACCAGCGCACCCTGCGGTCGACCTGCGCTGCCAGTTCGGCGAGGACGGTGTTGCCGGCCAGCTCCATGACCTTGGCGTGGAAGGCCGCGTTGAGGGCGACCGCACGGTCCACGTCCTCGGCAGCGACCGACTTCTCGCCCTCGGCGCACAGCTCCTCCAGCACGGCGATGCCGGGGCTGCCCGCGTGGGCTGCGGCCAGCCGGGCCGCCTCCGCCTCAAGGAGCGTGCGGACCGTCAGGAGCTGGTCGGCCTCCTCGTGGGTGGGCTCGTGGACGAACGCGCCCTGCGCGGGCCGCAGGTCGACCCAGCCCTCGGTGTTCAGCCGCTGCAGCGCCTCCCGCACCGGTTGCCGGGAGACACCCAGGTGCCCGGCGAGTTCGCTCTCCACGAGGTGCTGTCCGGGCTGCAGGGCGCGGGTGGTGATCAGCTCGAGCAGTGCCTCGTACACGCGGTCGCGCAGCGGGCCGGGCCGTTCCAGCCTGGGCACGGATCCCTGCGGCAGTCCGGTCGGCAACATCGAGGTCCCCCTCCTGGGCAGGCTGCCGTACACAGGGCAGGCCGTCCGTATGCAGCACGCACTGGACCGTCCACTCTGAATTGTCTGTCGTCTGCAATCTACGGTGCGCAAAAGCCGAAGGAAGCGGGAGGTGAGCGCGTCACGTCCCCCCGTGCGCCCCCTCGGCCGCCCTCACGGGCACCGTACGACCTGCCCGGCGTACGACAGATTGCCGCCGAAACCGAACAGCAGGGCCGCGTCGCCGCTGCGGACCGCGCCCTGCTCGAGCAGCTTGGACAGGGCGAGCGGGATGCTCGCAGCGGAGGTGTTGCCGGAGTCGGTGACATCGCGTGCGATCACGGCGTTGACGGCGCCGAGCTTCTCGGCGAGCGGCTCGATGATGCGGAGGTTGGCCTGGTGCAGGACGACCGCGGCGAGTTCGGTGGGGTCGATGCCGGCCTTCTCGCAGGCGCGCCGGGCGATGGGCGGCAGCTGTGTGGTGGCCCAGCGGTAGACGCTCTGCCCCTCCTGGGCGAACCGGGGCGGCGTCCCCTCGATGCGCACCGCGTGGCCCATCTCCGGTACCGATCCCCACAGCACCGGTCCGATCCCGGGCTCCTGGCCCTGTGCGCACGCCTCGACCACGGCGGCCCCGGCCCCGTCACCGACCAGGACACAGGTGGTGCGGTCGCTCCAGTCGGTGACCTCGGACATCTTGTCGGCGCCGATGACCAGAGCCCGGGTCGCCGCGCCCGCCCGGACCGTGTGGTCGGCGGTGGCGAGGGCGTGGGTGAAGCCGGCGCAGACCACGTTGACGTCCATGGCGGCCGGCTGCGGGATGCCGAGCCGAGCCGCGACCCGGGCGGCGGTGTTCGGGGAGCGGTCGATCGCCGTGGAGGTGGCCACGAGGACCAGGTCGATGTCGCCGGGGGCGAGCCCCGCGCCGGCAAGCGCCTTGGCGGCGGCATGCGCGGCCAGCTCGTCGACCGGCTCGTCGGCGCCGGCGATGTGCCGGGTCCTGATGCCCACCCGGCTCCGGATCCACTCGTCACTGGTGTCGATCATCCCAGCCAGGTCGTCGTTGGTGAGCACCTTCGCGGGCTGGTAGTGACCGATGGCGGCGATGCGCGAGCCGTTCATGGCGGGGTCCCCCTCGTTGCCGTGGGTAGCGGGATTCACCAGTCTGATCAGTGACTCACGGGTACGGCGGCAGGTGAAGCCACAGGAAACGGGTGCCCCAGTTGTCGGCTTCCGGCAGAACTCCTCGGACGCCCGAGCACTCATCCGGTCAAGTCGGAGTTCGACATGGGGGCAGCGGGTAGGTGGGACGAGTCCAGGCAGACGGAGACGACCACGGTGTGCGCCTACTCGGAGTGGGCTGCGACGTCACGCTCCATGTGCAGGACAATGAGATCGTCTAGGTCACCTCACCGCACGACAAGCCGGTGGCCCACGGCGATCTCTGCATCCAGGGCCGTTTCGGCTGCCAGCACGTACAGAACCGGGGCTGATCAGGACATGGGACGAGTCACGGAACGACGCAAGGTCCTTCGCATCCGGGACGGGGCGGTCTCCAGCCGGCCGGACACGCTCGTCGCCGAGGAACCGCTGGAAATCCGGCTGAACGGCAAGTCCCTCGCGATCACCATGCGCACACCGGGCGACGACTTCGCGCTGGCGGCGGGGTTCCTGGTGAGCGAGGGCGTACTGGCTACCGCATCCGACCTGCAGAACATTGTCTACTGTGCGGGGGCGACCGGTGGGGGCCCCTCCCGCTCGGGCGGAGCCGGGAGTGGGGGAGGCTCGAACACCTACAACGTGGTCGACGTGAAGACCGCCCCGGGGGTCAAGCTGCCCGACTTCACCCTGGAGCGGAACGTCTACACGTCGTCCTCGTGCGGGCTGTGTGGCAAGGCCAGCCTGGACGCCGTACGCACGACCGCACGCTGGCCGATCGCGGACACTCCCGCGCTCCGGATCACCCCGGAGCTGCTGGCAAGTCTGCCGGACCGGCTGCGGGCGGCGCAGCGGGTGTTCGACCGGACCGGGGGCCTGCACGCGGCCGCGCTGTTCACCGAGGACGGGGAGCTTTTGGACGTACGGGAGGACGTGGGCCGGCACAACGCGGTCGACAAGCTGGTCGGGCGGGCGCTGCAGAAGGGTGACCTGCCGCTGTCGCGGACGATTCTGCTCGTCTCGGGCCGGGCCTCCTTCGAGCTGGCGCAGAAGGCCGTGATGGCGGGCGTCCCGGTGCTGGCGGCGGTGTCGGCGCCCTCGTCGCTGGCGGTGGACCTGGCCGCCGAGACCGGCCTGACGCTGGTGGGATTCCTGCGGGGCAGCTCGATGAACGTGTACGCGGGCGAGGACCGCGTCGCCCTGCCGGCCACGGCCGCCCAGGGCTGACCGGTTCCCTGCGGCACGGCGGCGGGGCCCCGACCGGCGGGGAGCGCCCCCTGCGCCTTCGGGGCCCCGCTGTTCGGCTGCGTTCGCCTCGGGGGCGCCTCGGCCGGTGTCGAGACCGCGATCGTGCTTAGCGTTTCGCGCCTCCGCGATCGTGCCCAGCGCTTCGCGCTCCGCGATCTCAACACCGGCGCGCCCCCTACGGCTCTCTTCGCGGCCGACACGTCGGGACAGTGGGCGTTGGTGGGTCCGTGCCGCACTTCAGCGGTTGGCTGTTCCACCGTGGGTGAAGCTCAGGTCCGCCGCCGTCGTCACCGTGCCCAGTCTCGGGAAGTCGAGCCTGACCGACGCCTCGTGCTCGGCGGCGGTGAACGCCGCCATGGCGTCCTCGACGAAGACCAGGTCGTAGCCGAGGTCGGCGGCGGCGCGGGCGGTGGATTCGACGCCGAGGTTGGTGGCGATGCCGCCGAGGACCAGGGTGCGGATGCCGCGTTCACGCAGCCGCTGGTCGAGGTCCGTGCCCTGGAAGCCGCCGATGGTGCGCTTGGCCACCTCCAGGTCGCCGTCCCTGCGCAGTCCCGCCACCAGCCCGCTGCCGGGCGGCTGTTCGGGCACCGAGGGCCGTTCGACCCGGATCAGGACGACGAGGGCGCCGGCACCGCGGAAGGCTGCCGCCAGGTGCTCGGCGGTGGCGAGCGCGTCGGTGCCTTTGCGGGGTTCCAAGGGCAGCGCGACGATGCGGTCCATCAGGTCGACGAGGACGAGGGCGGTGCGCTGCGGATCGAGCACGGGAGCTGCGGTCATGACGGAACGTTAGCCGCCGTCAGCCGTCCGTGCCGGAAATCCGGAGCAACAGGCCCATGAACTGATCGCGTTCGGCCGTCGACAACGGCGCGAGCAACTCGTCGTTCGCCTCGCGGGCCGCCTTTTCGCAGCGGGTGAGCAGTCGGTCGCCGTCGTCGGTGAGGGACACGGCGTTCTTGCGCCGGTCCGTGGGGTCGGGGGCGCGCACGACGAAGCCGGCCAACTGCAGGTCGTTGAGGACGCCGACCAGGTCCTTGGGGTCGAGGCGGACGCTGCGGCCGAGGTCGGCCTGGGCGACGGGGGCGAGGTCGCGGACGGCGGAGAGGACGACGTGGTGCCACATTTTCATGCCCTCGGCCGCGAGGGCGTCGGCGACCAGGGCGCGGCCGCGGGCGGCGGCCCGGCCCAGGACCCAGCTGGGCAGCGCGCGGATGGCGGGGAGGGGTGCTTCGGCCATGACGCCAGCCTACTGAAGAATCATTGGACTTCCCAATGAACTCTCAGTACCGTTGGGGCTCCCAACGAATTCATGGGTGTTCCCAACGACCCGTCGGTGCGTTCCGGCGGCTGGAGGTTGCGATGCGTCGCGTCCGGTACGAGTCCACCGGTGGTCCGCTGTTCCTGGAGGAGGTTCCCGTCCCGGTACCCGGCGCCGGAGAGCTGCTGGTGCGCTGCGAGGCGGTCGGGGTCACCCTGCCCGTGGTCCGCAAGGTCACCGAGGCCGCCGAGCCGATCCCGCTGGGCGGTGAGATCGCCGGGAACGTGGTCGCCGTCGGCGAGGGTGTGACCCGCTTCCGCGCCGGCGACCGCGTCACCGGGCTCTGCTTCGGCCACGGATACGCCGACTTCGCCCTGCTGCACGAGGCCATGACCTCCGCCGTACCCGACGACGCCACCTGCGTCGAGGCGGTCGCGCTGGTGCGCAGCGGGCTGGTGGCGTTCGGTGCCCTGGAGGCCGCTCGGCCCGTGCCGGGCGAGGCGGTGCTGGTCACGGCCGCGGCGAGCGGGATCGGGCAGCTGGCCGTGCAGCTGGCGCGGGCGCGGGGTGCGGGCCGGGTGGTGGGGGCCGTCTCCGCTCCGGCCAAGGCGGACTTCGTGCGCTCGCTCGGCGCGGACGAGTGTGTTCAGTACGGCGACGCCGACTGGGGAGAACCCGTCGACTGCGTCCTGGACGCGGTCGGCGGCGATCTGCTCACCCCTGCCCTCGCCGCGCTCGCCCCGCACGGCCGTCTGGTCGCCTACAGCTCGGGCGGCGGCACGATCCGGGCGTACGACCTGCTGGTCGGCGCCAAGTCGGTGATCGGCTTCCAGATGGCACTGATCGCCCGCGGCCGGCCGGAGCTGTACGAGCGGTGGCGGCAGGAGCTGTGGGGGCTGTTCACCGACGGCACGCTGAAGCCCACGGTGCACGGCGAGTTCACGCTGGAGGACGCCGCGAGGGCGCACGAGGTGATCGAGACGCGGACCAACCTCGGCAAGGTCGTCCTGCGCCCGTGAGCCCGCGCGCTTCATGTGGTGCACGCTTCTTGTGGGGTGACCGAGCCCCAACTACCGTCGGTGGAACGCACGTTGGACATGGGATGTCCGGATGTCCAGATGTCCGGCCGACGAAGGGCAGGTCCCTCCATGCCGTCAGGTCTTCGCGCCCGTCTCGGATCCGCTCTGGCCACCGCCCTCACCACGGCGGCACTGCTCGTGCCGGCGCTCGCCTCCCCGCACCCGGCCCAGGCTCAACCGGCCACGGCCACACCCGGGTTCGAGCAGCAGGTCCTCTTCAAGGCCTCCCAGGACCCCGGCTACGCCTGTTTCCGCATCCCGGCGATCGTGCGGACGACCGACGGCACGCTCCTGGCGTTCGCCGAGGGCCGGGTCCTCAACTGCGGGGACGCGGCCGACATCGACATCGTGCTCAAGCGCTCCTCGGACGGCGGCCGCACCTGGGCCCCCCTGCAGGTGGTCAACGAGGGCGCCGGCGACACGCACGGCAACCCGGCGCCGATCGTGGACCGGGACACCGGCCGGATCTGGCTGGCGGAGACATACAACACCGGCCGTACGGACAGCGCCAGTTGCCCGGTGCCCTGTGACCGCACCCCGCACCTGCAGTACAGCGACGACGACGGAGCGACCTGGTCACAGCCGCGCGATCTGAGCCCCCAGATCCTGCCCCCCGACTGGAACTCCTGGTACGCGACCGGTCCCGTGCACGGCATCCAGCTCACCCGCGGCCGATATGCCGGCCGGCTGGTCTTCGGGGTCAACACCGAGACCTGGGACGGCAGCCGGGTCACCGCCAACCACGCCGCGCTCATCGTCAGCGACGACCACGGCGGCCACTGGCGGATCGGCGCCACCGACACCTGGCCGATCGCCGCCGACGGCACCTTCCGGCAGAAGCCCTCCGAGCTCACCCTCACCGCACGCGCCGACGGCTCGGTGCTGGTCAGCGGCCGGGAGCAGGACGGCACCGACCTCGGTCACCGCACCCAGACCGTCAGCCGGGACGGCGGCGGCAGCTTCGCCGCGCCCTTCGATGACCTTCCGGACCTCTACACGCCGCAGGTGCAGGGCTCGGTGCTGCGCCTGGGCGACCGCATCCTGCTCTCCTGCCCCGCCGACCCCGACCGGCGCCGCACGATGATGATCCGCTCCTCCTACGACGGCGGCCGCACCTGGGACAGCGTGGACCGAGGCACGGTCGTCACCACGGACTGGTCCGGCTACTCCGACCTGGTGCGCGTCGACCACGACACGGTGGGCCTGACGTACGAGGGCGGGGCGGTCGACGCACGCGACGAGATCCGCTTCGCCCGCTTCACCGAGGACTGGCTCGCCCCGCGCCGCGGCCCCGACCCGCACACCGTCGACCTCGCCCCGCACGCCCGCCCGGCCGCGGTGCTCGGCGGCGCCGAGGAGACGGACGGCGTGTTCGGCGACGCGCTGGAGTTCGACGGCACCGACGACGCCGTACGCCTGCCGCACCGCCCCGGGCTGCCGCTCGGCAGCGGGGACTTCACCGCGTCCCTGTGGTTCCGGTACACGGCCACCGCCGGGGAGCAGCCGCTGCTGTGGATGGGCGGCGTCGGCACCAGTCAGCCGCAGGTGTGGGTGCGTGGCGAGCCGGCGAACAACCGTCTGCAAGGCCTGATCACCGTGCGCAACGGTGCGGCCGCTCCGCAGACCGCGTACGTGCGCACGGCCACCGCGTACAACGACGGCCAGTGGCACCACCTGGCCCTGCGCCGGGGCGCCGGCGAGCTGTCGTTGTCCGTCGACGGGGTGCGCTCCACCGTCGCCGATGTGCCGGGGTCCGTCAGCCGCAACTCCCCCTTCGGCGTGCACATCGGCCAGCGCATGGACAGCCGCGCCTTCTTCACCGGCGCGATCGACGAGGTGCACGTCTGGGACCGCGCCCTGACCGACGAGGAGCTGTCCGGCCCCAAGGTGCTGCGGTCCCCAAAGGACAGCGTGCTGTGGCTGCCCCTGGACCGGGTGCGCGGCTGACGCCCCGCGGGCCCCGGAGGGGACAGGGGCGCAGAGGGACAGGGAGCAGGGGGGACGTAGGGGATCAGTAGGAGCACGAGGCCTCAGAGGCAAAGCGGGCCCCAGAGGGAAGGCAGACCTCAGAGGGAACACAGGGCCTCAGAAGGACCGGGGCCGCAGAAGGCAGAAAGACGGAGGCCTCAGCGGGAACGCGGCGGCCTCAGCGGGAGCCGGTGCCGACCGCGGTATGGGACGCCGCGGCCGGCCCGGCCGGTTCCACGGCCGGGCCGGCCGGGTCGTGGGAGCGCCGCTTGGCGATGACCGCGCACACCATCAGCTGCATCTGGTGGAAGAGCATCAGCGGCAGCACGGCCAGGGAGGCGTGGGCGCCGAACAGGACGCTCGCCATGGGCAGCCCGGAGGCGAGGGACTTCTTCGACCCGGCGAACTGGATGGCGATCCGGTCCTCCCGGCCGAAGCCGAGCACCCTGCCGCCGTACCAGGTCAGGACCAGCATCACGGCCAGCAGGACGGCCTCGACGGCGAGCAGCGCGCCCAGTCGGCCGGGGCTGACCTGATGCCAGATGCCCCGGGTCATGCCCTCGCTGAAGGCGGTGTAGACGACCAGCAGGATCGAGCCGCGGTCGACCAGGCCGAGGACTTTCTTGTGCCGGGCGACGAAGCCGCCGATCCACCGGCGCAGCACCTGCCCGGCGAGGAACGGCACCAGCAGCTGGAGCACGATCTTCATCAGGGAGTCGGCGGAGAACCCGCCGCCGCTGCTGCCCAGCAGCGCGGCCGCCAGCAGCGGGGTGACCAGGATGCCGACCAGCGAGGAGAACGAGCCGGCGCAGATGGCGGCGGGCACGTTTCCGCGGGCGATCGAGGTGAACGCGATCGACGACTGGATGGTGGACGGCACCAGGGTCAGGAACAGCAGCCCCTGGTACAGCGGCTGGGTCAGCACCACCGGCACCAGTCCGCGGGCGGCCAGGCCCAGCACCGGGAAGATGACGAAGGTGCAGGCCAGGACGGTGCCGTGGAGCCGCCAGTGCCGGAGGCCGTCCAGGGCCTCGCGAGTGGAGAGCCGGGCACCGTAGAGGAAGAACAGGAAGGCGATCGCGACCGTGGACGCCCCCGAGGCCACGTCGGCGCCGGTGCCGTGGGCCGGGAAGAGCGCCGCGAGGCCCACCGTGCCGAGCAGCAGCACGATGTACGGGTCGATCGGCATCCAGCTCGGCCGGCGCAGACGTTTCACGGTGCTCCACTTGCTGTTCATCAGGTTCGTGCACGGGCCCGGACGGCCCCCTCCATCGTCCTCCTGCCCACGCCGATCGGGAATCCGGCATACCACTCTGACTGTCATCGTGTTCTGCGATAGCCGGAGCTACGCTCACGCCATGTACGACCCCACGCAGCTGCGCACGTTCCTTGCGGTGGCGCAGACCCTCAGCTTCACGCAGGCCGCCCGGCGCCTGGGCCTGCGCCAGTCGACGGTCAGCCAGCATGTGCGCCGGCTGGAGGACGCCGCGGGCCGTCAGCTGTTCGCCCGGGACACGCATTCCGTGGAGCTGACCGAGGACGGCGAGGCCATGCTGGGCTTCGCCCGCCGGCTGCTGGAGGTGCACGAGCAGGCGACGGCGTTCTTCACCGGCACCCGAGTGCGGGGCCGGCTGCGCTTCGGCGCCTCGGAGGACTTCGTGCTCACCCGGCTGCCGGAGATCCTGGAGGGTTTCCGCCACGACCATCCCGAGGTGGACCTGGAGCTGACGGTGGAACTCTCCGGCACCCTGTACGAGCAGCTGGCCGCCGGGAAGCTGGACCTGGTGCTGGCGAAGCGGCGCCCCGAGGACCCGCGGGGCGAGCTGGTGTGGCGCGACGACCTGGTGTGGATCGGCTCCGAGCAGCTGCGTCTGGAGTCCGACCGCCCGGTGCCGCTGATCGTGTACCCGCCACCGGGCATCACCCGTGCCCGCGCCCTCGAGGTCCTGGAGGCACAGGGGCGGGCATGGCGGATCGTGTGCACGAGCGGCAGCCTCAACGGCCTGATCGCGGCCGCGCGCGCCGGGCTCGGGGTGATGGCCCACTCCCGGCGGCTGATCCCGCCGGGGCTGTTCCGGGTACCGGACCGCTCGGGACTGCCCGAGCTGGGCAAGGTGGACTTCGTCCTCGTCCACGGGCGGCACCGGGGCGCGGCGGAGGGCGCCGCGAACGCGCTGGCGGCGGCGATCCTGGCGGGCGGCGACCGGTTGCGCCGCCGTCAGCGCGCGGGGCGCTGATACGTCAGCTCTTCGACCCTGCGCGGGGCACGGCGGCCGGCACGGGGCGGCGGGCGGAAGTGGCGGTGCCCCGGCGCGGCTGACGGGCCCTGCGTCGAGGCGCTCCCGGAGTTCACGGGGCCGCCTGGCCGCCCTTTCCTGCCTGGACAGGACCGTACGCGGTAATCGGGTCGTACAGATTCGGTGGAGATTACGGCACCGAAACTTACTGACCCGTCAGTATTGTGTCCGGCCCTTCCCCATGTGAGGGCATTTTCCGGCCGTCGTCAGGGAAGAAGGTGAGGTTTGCTAGGTTTCCGTACCCCTCCCGTCGAGCGAACGGGTGGGGTAGCTTTCACGGCGCTGAGCGGAGCATCGCGGGCGTGACCGAGGAGCGAGGAAACGGAGAGCGAGGTTTGCGCGAGTTCACCACCCCTCCGTTGACGTCGGCGCCGCCGGTGGGCGGTCTGGCCGATGTCGTCTTCGAGCATGCCCGGACGGACCCCCTGCACATCGCGCTCGGCCGCAAGGACGAGTCCGGGCAGTGGCGGGACGTGAGCTCAGCCGAGTTCCGCGACGAGGTGCTCGCCCTCGCCAAGGGGCTCCTGGCCCGGGGCATCCGCTTCGGCGACCGGGTCGCGATCATGTCCCGCACCCGCTACGAGTGGACCCTGTTCGACTTCGCGCTGTGGACGATCGGCGCCCAGGTGGTCCCCGTCTATCCGACGTCCTCCGCCGAGCAGTGTTTCTGGATGCTGTACGACGCCGAGGTGTCGGCGGCGATCGTGGAGCACGAGGACCACGCGATGACGATCGCCACCGTCATCGACCGGCTCCCGCAGCTGCGCGAGCTGTGGCAGCTGGACGCGGGCTGTGTGCAGGAGCTGTACGACGCCGGCGCGCATCTGGACGACGAGGTGGTGCACCGGCACCGGCAGGCGGTCACCCCGGACTCGGTCGCCACGATCATCTACACCTCGGGCACCACGGGGCGCCCCAAGGGCTGCGTCCTGTCCCACGCGAACTTCATGTTCGAGGCGGACACGATGATCCAGCGCTGGGAACCGGTGTTCCACACCAAGAAGGACGACGCGGCCTCCACGCTGCTGTTCCTGCCGCTGGCGCACGTCTTCGGGCGGATGGTGGAGGTCGCCGCGATGCGCGGCCGGGTCCGCTTCGGGCACCAGCCGCAGCTGCACGCGGCCGCGCTGCTGCCGGACCTGGCCGCGTTCCGGCCGACCTTCATCCTCGCGGTGCCGTACATCTTCGAGAAGGTGTTCAACGCTGCCCGGCGCAAGGCGGAGAAGGAGGGCAAGGCGGGTCCGTTCGAGAAGGCGGTCGAGATCGCCGTGAAGTACGCCGACGCCGTCGAGGCCAAGGCCTGGGGCATCGGCCCGGGGCCGTCGGCGAGCCTGAGGGTCCAGCACCAGCTGTTCGACAAGCTCGTGTACGCCAAGGTGCGCGCGGCGATGGGCGGCCGGATACGCAACGCGATGTCCGGCGGTTCGGCGATGGACCGACGGCTGGGGCTGTTCTTCGCTGGCGCGGGCGTGCAGATCTACGAGGGCTACGGCCTGACCGAGTCGACGGCGGCGGCGACCGCCAACCCACCCGAGCGCACCCGTTACGGCACCGTCGGCCAGGCCATCCCGGGCGTCACCGTGCACATCGCGGACGACGGGGAGATCTGGCTGCGCGGCGGCAACATCTTCCAGGGCTATCTCAACAACCAGAAGGCCACCGACGAGACCCTGCACGACGGCTGGCTCGCCACCGGCGACCTCGGCTCCCTCGACGAGGACGGCTATCTGACCATCACCGGCCGCAAGAAGGAGATCCTGGTGACCTCCGGCGGCAAGAGCGTCTCCCCCGGGGTCCTGGAGGAGCGGGTGCGCGACCATCCGCTCGTCAGCCAGTGCATCGTCGTCGGCAACGACCGCCCCTATGTCGCCGCCCTGGTCACCCTCGACCAGGAGGCCGTCGAGCACTGGCTGCAGATGCGCGGCAAGCCCAGGCCGACCCCGGCCCAGCTGGTGCGCGACCCGGATCTGGAGACGGAGGTGCGGCGGGCGGTCGTCGCCGCCAACACCCTCGTCTCCCAGGCCGAGTCGATCCGCACCTTCCGCATACTGGCGCAGCCGTTCACCGAGGAACACGGCCTGCTGACGCCGTCGCTGAAGCTGAAGCGGAAGGCCATCGAGAAGGCGTACGAGAGCGAGGTCGAGGCCCTGTACCGGGCCTGACCGCGCGTCAGCTGATCGTCACCCGGAAGATCTTGTCGGATCCGTCCGCCGCTCCCCCGTTGTTGTCGCAGTTGGTGGTGGACAGCCACAGCTGGTCGGCGCCGGGGACCTTGGTGACCGTGCGCAGCCGGCCGTAGGTGCCGACGTAGTACGCGCTCGGGGTGCCCACGCTCTCGGTGTCGCCCTTGATCGGGATGCGCCACAGGCGTTCGCCGCGCAGGGAGGCCATGTAGATCACGTTGCGGACGACGGCGATGCCGCTGGGCGAGGCCTCGGAGACGTTCCAGGTGGCCTTGGGATCGGTCATGCCGGCGACGCCGCAACTGCCCTCGCAGGTCGGCCAGCCGTAGTTGGCGCCCGGCTTGATGAGGTTCAGCTCGTCCTTGGAGCTGTTGCCGAACTCCGCCTCCCACAGGCGTCCGTCGCGGTCGAAGGCGAGGCCCTGCGGATTGCGGTGCCCGTAGGAGTAGACGTAGTTCCCGAACGGGTTGCCGGGGGCCGGTTTGCCGTCGGTCGTCATGCGCAGGATCTTGCCGTTGAGGGAGTTCTTGTCCTGCGCGAGGTCGGGGGTCTGGGCCTCGCCGGTGGAGACGTAGAGGTAGCCGTCGGGGCCGAAGGCGAGGCGGCCGCCGTTGTGGTAGCGGTTCTTCTTGATGCCCTGGAGCAGGACCTTGTAGCCGGTGAGCTTCGTACCGTCGTAGGTCATGCGGACGACCCGGTTGCCTTCGGCGGCGGTGTGCATGAAGTAGACGTAGTGGTCGGTGTCCCACCTGGGGTCGACGGCCACCCCGAGCAGGCCGCCCTCGCCGTTGGTGGTGACGGCCTCGGGGACCGTGCCCACCTGGGTCCTGGTGCCGCTCTTCGTCAGCTTCCACACCCGGAAGTCGTCCCGCTCGGTGACCAGCGCGGACTGGCCGTCGGGCAGCCAGGAGGTGCCCCAGGGGATCGTCCAGCCGGTGGAGAGCGTGGCGACGGAGGACGGGACCCCGCCGTCGGTGGCGCAGGCCCGGGTGGTGAAGGTGACGGTGTTGCTCGGCGGCGAGACGTTGCCCGCCGCGTCCCGCGCGACGACGTTCAGGGAGTACGGGCTGTCGCAGGCGAGTCCGGTGAGGGTGGTCGACGTACCGCTGGTGACGGTCTTGTAGACGGTGGTGTCGCTGCGCACGTCGTACGCGGTGACCGCGCGGTCGTCCCTCGAGGCGCCCCAGTTCAGGTCGACGCTGTTCGCCGTGACGTCGGCGGCGCTGAGCGTGCCCGGCTCGGTGGGCGGGGTGATGTCGGAGCTGGGCCTGGTCGTGCAGTCGACGACGGGGCTGGCCGAGGAGGTGTTGCCGGCCGCGTCGCGGGCGATGACGGTCAGGTCGTAGGTGGTGGCGGGGGCGAGTCCGGTCAGCGCCTTCGAGGTCGAACTCCCCGGCGCCTCACTCAGCTTGTTGCCGTGCTCGTAGATGTCGTACGCCGTCACGCCCACGTTGTCCGTGGAGGCACCCCAGGCCAGCGTGAGGCCGTCCTCGCCGATGTCCGAGCAGGTGGGCTGTCCGGGGCGGCTGGGGGCGCGGGTGTCGGCCGCCGCGCCGACGCCGACGCGGTCGAGGTTGGGGCCGCCGTTGGCGGTGGTGGCGGTCGCGCGGATCTTGTTCGTGCCCGCGGTGAGCGGGACGTCGACGCTTCTGGTGGCCCAGGTGTTCCAGTCGGCGGTGGCCGGGAAGGACAGGGCGGACGAGACGACCGTGCCGTTCACCGAGATGTCCATGGGCCGGTCGGTGGAGGTGCCGTTGGCGTACCGCAGGGTGAGCGAGGCGGTGCCGGCGGAAGCGCCGCTCACCGTGAACTCCACGTAGGAACCCCTGACGTTGGTGTAGTCGACGAAGCCGGTGCCGGTGTAGCCGGTGTGGTTGGCGGCCACAGTGCCCTGCACGACGGTCGCGTCCTCGGCCTGGTAGTCGGTGGCCGCGAGGGCGGTGCCCTGGCTCAGTCCGGCGAGTGGCAGCGCGAGGGCCGCGGCGAGGCCGTACGGCAGAACTCTTCTGGGATTCATGGGGTTCCCCTCAGCCCGTGTACGGGGCGAAGACCTTGGGGTGATCGTCGTAGGGGGCGACGGCGAGGCCCGGCGAGGCCGCCGCCCTGCCCGAGGTGGTGGGCTTCACCTTGATCAGCCGGGTTTCGCCCGGACGCAGGGTCGCGCTGTAGGAGCCGGCGACGACGCCCTTGTGGGAGCCTGACCACAGATCGGTGACGTCGCCGGAGCCGGTGAAGCCGGCCTGGGACCAGTTCACGCTGACCGTGGCGTTGCCGGAGGTTGCCGTGTTGAACAGCGCCACCACGTAGTCACCGCTGTTCTCGCGTTTGCTCCAGACCTGCTTGACCCCACTGTTCACCACCCGTTTCGCCGCGACCCCGTCCTGGTCGACGCCGATCAGCCGGTCGTTGGTGAGCATGGCGTTGTCGACGGGGTCGAGGTGGGTGAGGTCGGTGCCGAGCAGCAGGGGCGCGCCCGCCATCGCCCACAGGGTGAAGTGCGAGCGCCGCTGGTCGGCGGTGAGGCCCGCCTGGTCGCCGTTGCCGATCTCCAGGGAGTCCAGGTCGTTCCAGCCGCCGGGACCGGCGTAGGGCTGCCAGTCGGCGGCCGAGGTGAACCGGGCGGAGACGTGCGACCAGTCGGTCAGCGGGTAGCCGCTGCCGTGGGTGCCGGACCCGCAGTAGCACTCCACGTCGCCCTGGGTGCGCCAACTGTTGGCGAGCCGGCGCCAGGTGGTGGCGTGGTCGATCGGGAGGTTGTTGGACAGGGCGAAGGTGATGGGCCGCCCGGTGGCGCGCAGGGCCTTGTCCCAGGCCTGGACGTCGGGGACGTCCTGGCTGCCCACACCGTCGATCTTCAGGTAGTCGACTCCCCAGGAGGCGAACTGCCGCGCCCAGGAGTCCAGGAACTCCTGCGCGCCCGGCTTCCCGTAGTCGATGGAGTACATGTTCTTGCAGTTGTAGTTCTTCTCCGTCTTCGAGGTGTCCGCGATGTCCTTCGCGTGGTACGCGGTGCCCTCGATGGGCGTGTTCTTGGCGACGGCGTTCCTGGCGATGCCGGGAGTGACGTAGAAGCCGAACTTCAGCCCCTTGGAGTGGATGTAGTCGGCCAGGGCCTTGATGCCGCCGGGGAACTTGGCCGTGTCGACGCTCCAGCGGCCGTAGGAGTCGACCACGAACCCGTTCGCGTCGCACTTCTGCCAGAAGTCGTCCAGGTTGACGTACACGAAGCCGTGGTCCTCCAGGCCACTGGAGACGAGTGCGTTGGCCTGTGCCTTGATCTTCGCCTCGGTCGGCCAACGGCGCACGAAGCTCCAGCTGCTCCAGCCCATCGCGGGGCGCAGGGACTGTCCGTTGTCGGACCGGGGGCGCAGCGGGGCCGCCGGTGTGGCGTACGACGTGCCGATCCACGCCTCGTCGATCCGCACCCGCTTGTAGCGGGTCGTGTCGCTGGAGGCGGCCCACGTGGAGTCGACCTCGAGGCGGACGTAGTGGGCCGTGGCCGCGGTCAGGTCGATGCCCTGGATCCCGCGGACGCTGGGCAGTTGCCCGGTCTTCACCGCGCTCCCCCAGTGCGTCCCGTCGTCGCTGAGGAAGACCTTGTACGTCTTGATCCGCGCCGACTGCTCGGTGGCGGAGCGGGCGTAGGCGACGGAGTCCTCGCGCTGGTTGAGGCCGAGGTAGTGCACCTTCTTGGCCGATCCGAGGTCGAAGGTGAGGTTCACGGGCAGGGTCTTGTCGTTGTCCCAGTAGGTGAGGTAATTCCCGTCGCCGGCGGCGGAGCCGGCGTGGCCGCTCGCCGAGGCGCTCGCGGTCACCTTGACGGCGGTCAGGATGCCCTGGCGGCCCGCCGTGGTGACCTTGAAGACGGTGTCGTACGGGTCCCAGTCGCCGAGACCGGTGAGCGTGAGCACGCCACCGGACTGCGACCACGAAACCCCGGCACTGGTACGGAGGTTGGTGACGGAGGCGATGCGGTAGCCGTTGTCGCGGATGCGCAGGGTGCTGGTGCTGGGCGGGGTCAGGACGTGGAAATACTGGCGGTTCGGGTCCGTCCTGCTCACCGTCGTCACGCCGTGCGCGCCGTCGTTCCAGAAGCCGGGCTTGAGACCGCCGTGCAGGTAGCCGCCGCCCTCGGTGCCGAGCAGCGACTCCCGGATCGGGTCGAGGTAGGAGTTGGCGAAGTTGTCGAAGGAGGCCTGGTTGGCCGGGAACTTGCCGTTGACCTGGGCGGTCTCCGCCATCAGTGCCTTCACGGAGGAGCCTGCGTTGGTGATCAGGCGGCCGAGGGTGAGCCTGCGATCGACGGACGGATCGGAGCCGTCGTACCACCAGGCGCCGGTCGAGGGCAGCTTGAAGTCGGCCTCGGTAAGGCGGGGTTGGGCGGTGTAGACGGCCTGGGGGTAGTCGTAGGCCGGTGTCATCCCCGTCTTCTGCTCATTGCTGATCATGTCCATGATCGGCGTGTCTTCGTTGTTGTTGCTCAGCGTGTAGTCCGGGCGCTTCTGACGGATCTGCGGGTAGAGATCGTGACTTTCCCAGTACGCGTTGTCGTTGTCGATCCAGAAGCCGCCGAGGTCGGGGTAGCGGTCCATGACCTCGAAGAAGTTGTCGTAGCTGAACTGCCCGAAGCCGTCCCGGGTGGTCAGGTCGACGTTCCTGCCCTTGTAGGCGGAGTAGTCGGCCGAGTCGAGCCATTCGTGGCCGCCCTCGTCGTGCCACTGGGGGTCGTCGGTCATGTAGAGGATGACCTTCATGCCCTTGGCCTTCGCGGCGGTGATCAGCTCGCCGAGGAAGTCCCGCCCGGTGGAGCAGGAGCCGGGGATCTTCGACGGCCAGGGGCGGGCGTAGCCGAGGCGACTGTGGAACGTGGCCAGCACCAGGTACTGCGTGTGCAGTTTGCGGGCCTCGTTCACCCAGTAGTCCGGGGTCCAGCCGCCGTCGGTGACGTCCTTCTCCCAGGCGGTGCAGCTGGTGTGGGCGGGTGCGGTGCGCAGGCCCCAGTGCAGGAAGAGACCGCCGACCGAGCCGCGCAGGAATTCCTGGCGGGGGTGCTCGAGGTCCAGGGGCGCGGCCGTCGTGCCGCAGTTCTCGGTGGAACCGGTGGCGGAGATCCGCAGCGCGCCACCGGAGGTGTTGTGGCTGTCGGTCAGGCAGTAGCCGTTGACGTTCTGGAAGCCGGCGTCGTGCGGGGAGTCGCTGCCCCGCCGGGCGGTGAAGCGGGTGAAGCGCAGGCCGCTCGCCGCGTTGGCGATGACCGCGGGGCGGCCGTCGTCAGCGGCGAACTTCACGGAGCTGTCGGTGAACCGCACGTTGTCGGCGTTGTGCAGGTACCAGCCGTAGGCCGGCCGGGTGCCGATGCTCTTGGGGTTGTAGTCGCCCGGGTCGTTGCTCGGCACGGCGGTGGACAGGGTGCCGTTGCCGCCGGGGACCGTGATATCGACGTGGTTGAAGGAGACGCCGTCGATGCGGTGGCCGTTCTCGCCCCACAGGGTCGGGCTGAAGGACGGGCTGTTGCCGGTGGCCGTGATGTTGTCGTAGGTGACGTCGCTGATCGAGCCGACGCCCGGGCTGCCGCCGCACCGTTTGCGCGTGCCGATCTTCTCCATGATCGGCGAGTGGACGTCGGTCATGGTGATGTCGCGGTAGTGGATGTCGGAGATCCTCGCGCCGTCCATGGACACCATGCCGAGGCCCGACTTGTCGGCTCCCTCGATGCGGATGTTCTCGAACCGGTAGTCGGAGAAGTCTCCGCAGGTCTCGGAGCCGAACATCAGGGCGTTGCAGCAGCGGGCCGAGAGCACCGAGTCGCTCACGCGCCCATGGCCATTGGGCAGCTTGGCGCCGAGCGCGTAGTCGCTCTTGAAGACCAGGGCGTCGTCGTTGGCGCTGATGTGGGCGTTCGTCACCGTGACGCCGGTCGTGGAGATGATGTTCCAGCCGTCGCGGTCGCTCGCGGTGTCGATGGTCAGGCGGTCGGAGACGACGTTCTTGCAGCCGTTGATCAGGGCCGCGAAGTGACCGCCGCGGCGCAGGGTGAGTCCGTCGCCGATCCGCAGCCCGTCGCACCGGGTCAAGGAGATGATCTTGTCGGCCTCGCCGGACTTGGGGCTGCCGGTGATCAGGTGGCCCGCGCCGTCGATGACGCCGCCGCCGACGAAGCCGATGTTCGTCAGCCTGTCGCCGTAGATCATCGCGTTGTGGAAGTGGCTGTGTCCGTAGTCCTGGTACGTGTCGTACGGATTGGATTCGGGCAGGTCGTAGGTGTCCGCGGAGGAGCCCTGGATCGTGGCACCGGCGTCGACCTGGAGCGTCACCTTGCTCTTCATGCGGATGGTGTTCTTGGACTTGTAGGTGCCGGACGGGAAGCGGACGGTGCCGCCGCCTGCCGCGTTGGCCGCGGTGACGGCCTTGTTGATGGCCGGGGTGTCGTTGGTGGAGCCGTCGCCCTTGGCCCCGTAGGCGCGCACGTCGAACACGGCGGCGGGGCGGGGCGACGACTGGGGGGCCGCGAGGGCCGCGGGGTGGGTGAGGCCGAGGACGACGGCGAGGACGAAGAGGACGATCGCCGCCGCACTTCTGCCGTGCGGGGTGCCGTGACGCATGGGACGGCTCCTCAGAGGAGTGGGTAGCCGCGGAGGCATCAATCACCTCGCAGCTGCTCGTTCATGACCAGGAAGGCACCCAGGCCGTGGAAGTCGTTGGTGGCCCGGGTGCGGCCGACGTAGTACGCGTAGTCGCCGACGTTGGTGCCGACGGAGATGTCGCTGAGGTCCGTGCGGCCGTCGGCGCCGACCGAGATCCTCGCCAGGACGCCCTCGTAGCCGCGTCGGGCGACGGCCGCGTAGTGCGGGTCGAGGTAGCCCTGCCGGGCGCCGCGCGAGAGGGCGTAGGTGAACATGCTGGAGCAGGACGTCTCGGTCCAGTTGCCGCTCCCGCTCCCCTTGTCCATGACCTGGTACCAGCGGCCGGTGACCGGGTCCTGGTACTTCTCCAGCCCGGCCGCCAGGCGCCGGAAGAGGCCGAGGAGTTGGGCCCGGCGGGGATGGTTCGCCGGGATCGCGTCGAGGACGCCCACGATCGCCATCGCGTACCAGCCCACCGCGCGGCACCAGTGCTCGGGGGCGAGCCCGGTCCGCGGGTCGGCCCAGCCCGCGGTCCGCGACTCGTCGTAGGCGTGCTTCAGCAGGCCGTTCGCGACCTGGAGATGGCCGCCGTAGACGGTGAGTTGCTCGGCCGCCTCGTCGTCGGCGTGGGCGCTGTCGCCGAACTCCTCGCCGTACTCGACGAGGAACGGGTTCACCATGTAGGCGCCGTCCGCCCAGAGTTGGTGGGCACGGCTGCTGGTGTCCGCGTGCCAGAAACCGCCGTCGCTCGTGCGTGGGTAGGTGCTGAGCCGGTCGCGGATCTTCTTCGCCGCCTTGCGGTAGCGGTCCTGGCCCGTCTCGCGATGCAGGATCACCAGGAGGCGACCGGCCTGCATGCTGTCGAGGCTGTCGAAGGACTGGCCGATGGAACCGTCGCTCTTCACGAAGCGGTCGGCGTAGCGCTTGATGTAGGTGAGGTAGCGGGCGTCGTGGGTGCGCCGGTAGACGAGGTACTGGCCGTACAGGTAGAGGCCGACCGGGTACGACCAGCCGCCGATGCTCGCCGGCGTGTACTGAGCCATGGTGGAGTCGGCCACGGCAGTGGACCAGTCGCGGGCGGCGGCCGGGCGGACCACGACGGGTACGGCGGTGGCAGGGGGCACGGCAGCGGGGAGCGCGGTCAGGCCGGCGGTGGCGAGCGCGAGTGCCGTCAGGGCCGCCCGCGGGCGTCGGCGTCTCATGGTCCTTCCTCTCGCGGGATGCACCGCTGGTAGGGAATCGGGCGGCGATCCGGCGGCCTCGTTCGGCCGGGGTCGGCCTCCCTGGTGCATCCGGAGGGTGAAGGCGAGCGTGGTACCGGGACACCGGTGAACAGGACGGTCGTGCTCATCGGGCCGGGGGCGGCTCGGGCGGCCGACGGTCGGCGCGCGCGTGGGCGGTCACCTCGGGAGCGGTCTCCACCATCTGGTACTCAGCGTTTCGCGAGACCTTTTCATCCGATGTCTTGGGTGCCCAGCGGACCGGACGAAGAGTCGCCGACAGGGATTCGTTCATGTGCGCGTACCCGCTTTCCTGAGGTGGGGTTCTCAGAGGGGAGACAGCGAGAGACAACGTCCGTGGCCAGAGGTCGTTCACATGCATGTACCGGGTTCAGTGATGCGTCCACTGGCGCGATACAGAGTCCCGGGATGAGGAGCCGCGGTCAATGGTCCGGACCGATAAGGTCGGATGCATTTCCGGCCATTCTGGTTGTCCTGGGACTGACTCGCCGGTCAGTCGGCATGGATTCCGCAGTCCGGAATGCATCGCGGCGCGTGATCGTTGACGATGGGCGTACCACTTGTCGACAACCGAAGGATCAAGAAGCTCGTGAGCAGCAAGGTC
The DNA here is from genome assembly GCF_042959345.1 of Streptomyces sp. NPDC007905. NCBI lineage: Bacteria > Bacillati > Actinomycetota > Actinomycetes > Kitasatosporales > Streptomycetaceae > Streptomyces > Streptomyces sp. NPDC007905. The sequence goes on from NZ_JBIBKS010000004.1 coordinate 193,219, forward strand.
CCCCCGATCATCCTCAACAACGGTGTCGAGATGCCCCAGCTGGGCTACGGCGTCTGGCAGGTGCCGGACGACGAGGCCGAGCGGGCCGTCGGCACGGCGCTCGAGGCCGGGTACCGCAGCATCGACACAGCGGCGATCTACGGCAACGAAAAGGGCACCGGGAAGGCCATCGCCGCTTCCGGCCTGCCACGTGAGGACATCTTCGTCACCACCAAGCTCTGGAACAGCGACCAGGGGCACGACTCCACGCTGCGCGCGTTCGACGCGTCGCTGGAGAAGCTGGGTCTCGACTATCTCGACCTGTATCTGATCCACTGGCCGCTGCCGTCCCGCGACAAGTACATCGACACCTACAAGGCGTTCGAGAAGCTGTACGCCGACGGCCGCGTCAAGGCGATCGGCGTCTCCAACTTCCTTCCCGAGCACCTGCGGAGGCTGATCGCGGAGACCTCGGTCATCCCTGCGGTCAACCAGATCGAGCTCCATCCGCACCTGCAGCAGCACGAGGCGCGCGCGTTCCACGCCGAGCAGGGCATCGCCACCGAGGCCTGGTCGCCGCTCGGCCAGGGCAAGGGCCTGCTGGAGGTGCCGGCGGTCGTCGCCATCGCGCAGAAGCACGACCGCACCCCGGCACAGGTCGTGCTGCGCTGGCACCTCCAGCTCGGCAACGTCGTGATCCCGAAGTCCGTGACGCCGTCGCGGATCAAGGAGAACATCGAGGTGTTCGACTTCAGCCTGGACGATGAGGACCTCGCGGCGATCAGCGCCCTGAACGAGGACCGCCGCATCGGCCCGGACCCGGCCACCTTCGACCTCGGGTGACACCCCCCGGCCAACTGCCGTCCGCCGCGCCGCTGGAACGGTGCGGCGGACGGCAGTCTCCGTACCCGACCGGCCGGGTGGCCGTCTTGGCACTCCGCCGGTTACCGGAACTCCCTCGCGGAACCGGGTCAGGCGAGGTGCACGTCCGCGTGCACGACCTCGAACTCCTCCAGGCCGACGACACGCACATGCGCCTTGGCCGCGCCTTCGTGGCGGGCCGCGGCCTGGCCGGCCCGCGACCTCACCATCGCCTCACGGTCGACGAAGAGGGTGCCGACCCGACCCGTGCCGCGTTCCCGGTCGATGAGCAGGCCGGCCCTGGCCAGGCCGGGCAGGGTCTCGTAGCGCGGGACCACGGTCGAGCGGAAGGTGTCGGCGAACAGGTCGGCGTCCGCGGGGTCGAACTCGACCCGGGTGACGCGCAGTCCGCCGCCCACCCGCGGTCCCTGGACCGAGTGGTACACCACCGCCTCGAAGTTCTCCACCGTCAGCGTGCCCGCGAACGGCTCCAGCATCTCCCCCCTGTGCTCGCGCATCACCAGGTCGCTGTTCTGCCGCGCCTTCTCGGAGTCCCACCAGCTCGCCCCCACCAGCTTGCCGAGCTCCCGGTCGACGAAGACCCCGGATCCGCGGTAGCCGGGCCGCTCTTCGAGGAGCTCCCGGCCCTCACTGTTCAAGGCCCTGATGGCCGTGTCGATCTTCGCGGGGTCGCCGGTCACATAGATGGTGCGCACGAACATGGCATTCGCCTCCCAGTTCGACATGACCAGTCTTGCCCCAGGGACGAACCCCCGCAAACAGCACAGCGCGTGCGACTTCCCCGGAAGGGCTTGACGGGGACATGCGGATGGGGCCACCTTGTACGCCACCCAGTAAGGAAACTTTCCTAACAGAAGGGTCCCCCACAGTGCGTCTTCGAACACTGACCCTCGCCGCGGCCTCCGGAGCCGCCCTCCTGGCCGCCGGAGTGCTGCCCGCTCACGCCTCCGGCAGCCCCGCGCCGGCTTCCGCCCAGGAGGGCACGGTCAGCGCGGCCGACCTGCTCGCCAAGGTGAAGTCCTGTTCGCAGATATCCAACGGCAAGTACAAGACCGACGACGAGACTTCCGCCACGGTCCCCGTGTGCGGCAAGAACGGCGCGGTGTTCTGGAAGGCCGACATGGACGTCGACTGCGACGGCCAGCGCACCACCAACTGCAACGAGAACCGCGACCCCTGGTACCAGGACGACACCGCCTTCCACCAGTCCGACGGCAAGCCGCTGAAGGCCGAGTCCCTGCCGTACGTCGTGGTCCCCAGCACCAGCAGCATCTGGAACTACGCCGGCGCCGGCATCAAGGGCGGCGGTGTGGTCGCGGTCATCTACAACAACAAGGTCGAGTACGCCGTGGTCGGCGACACCGGCCCCACCAAGATCATCGGGGAGGCCTCGTACGCCACCGCCAAGGCCCTCGGCATCAATCCCGACCCGGCCACCGGCGGGGTCGACTCCGGTGTGACGTACATCCTGTTCAAGAACTCCAAGGTCTCCCCCATCGAGAGCCACAGCGCGGCCGTCTCCCTCGGGGACCAGCTGGCCAAGCAGTTCCTGCAGAACAACTGACGTAGCAAGTACGTCAGTTGGGTTGGCCCAGCGGACGTACGACCACGGTGTTGACGTCGACCCCGGCCGGCTGCCGGATCGCCCAGACCACCGAGTCGGCGATCTGGTCCGCGGTCAGGAGGTGCCCCGGGGGCAGGCTGCCGTAGCTGTCCCAGAACGGGGTCTCCACCCGGCCGGGGGCGACCAGCGTGACTCCGACGCCGAACTCGGTGACCTGGCGCCGGGTGTTCTCCGCGAGCCCGGTGACCGCCCACTTGGTGGCGCCGTAGAGGTTGCCCGGCGTGTTGACGAAGCCGGCGACACTGCCGATGAGGACGATCCGGCCACGCGTCTCCTTCAGCGCGTCGACGGAGGCACGGACGAGGAGGGCGGGACCGAGGACGTTGGTGAGGACCATCTCGGTCCAGCCGGCCGGGTCGCCGTCGGCGACGGAGTCGTGCGTGGCGAAGCCCGCGTTGGCGACGACGGTGTCGAGTCGGCCGTACGCCTTGAGCGTGCGGTCGACCGCATGCTGCACGTCGTCGAATGCCGACGCGCTGCCGACGGCCGTCAGCAGTTCGCCGGGATTCCCCAGACCCTCGGCGAAGTCCCGCAGCCTGCGCTCCCCGCGTCCGGTGACGGTGACCCGGTACCCCGCGTCCAGCAACTGCCTGGCCACGGCGGCGCCGATACCGCTGCCACCACCGGTGATGAGCGCGACCGGAGAGTCGTTCATGAAGTCCCCCTGCTTTTCCCTGCGTTGTGCGAACGCGGGACAGTCCACCACTTGGAGGGCGCTCGAAGTCAAGGAACGTCGCGGGTGCGCCGGCAGGGCACCGAGGGCAGTGCTACACGGGTCGTACCGCCGTGTGGACCGTGTACGCGCCCAGCACGAACACGTCCGGCCTGCGGTGCACGCTCACCGGGTCGGCCGGGTCGAGCAGGCGGTCCAGGGTGGCCCGGTCCTCGGCGTCCAGGTCCTCGGCGACGGCTCGGCGCAGGCGGGACAGGGTGCCCGCGATGTAGGCGCGGGCCCGGTCGGTCGCCGGCGCGGGCAGGTCGAGCAGGAAGCTGCGGGTGCGGGTGCGGGTGAGGCCTGCGGAGGTCAGCAGCGCCGGCCAGTCCTCGGTCTCGGCGACCGAGCCGGGCAGGCCGGCCCGCATCCGGGCGAACCACTCCTCCTCCACCACGTCCATCCGTGCCTGGAGTCCGGGGCGCCCGATGCCGATGTCGCGGGGCAGGAACCGGGAGGGCAGGCCGCCTTCGAGGAGGGCCAGGGTGCCGCCGGGGGCGAGCCGTGCGGCGAACGCGGCGAGCGCGGCCCGCTGGTCCCCGAGGTGGTGCAGGCTGCGGCTGGCCCACAGCAGGTCGGCCGGATAGTCCAGCTCGCCCAGCACCTCGGGCAGCTCACCCGCGAGGGTGTCGAAGCGGTCGGCCACGCCCTGCCGTGCGGCGCGGGCGCGGGCGCGCTCCAGCAGCGGCTCGGTGCCGTCGACGGCCACGATCCGCGCTCCGGGGAACATCTCGGCGAACAGGCAGGCGACGACGCCGGGACCGCTGCCCGCGTCGACGATCAGCCCCGGCTCGGTCACCTCCTTCGCCAGCCAGGCCATGGCCCGCTCGTAGACGGGGGTGAACAGCTCCGCCTGGGCCTCCAGCAGCGGGCCCATCTCGTTCCAGTCGATGTCGGTGTCGTGCCCGTGCGCGTGCCGGTATTCGTGCTCGTGGTGGTCGTGGTCGTGCGCCATGGTGGTCAGCCTCTCCTCGGGGTGCCGACAGCGTGCGACGGCACACCGGGTGCGGGCCAGCGATGTTGCCGGTACGGCAAAACCGCAACGGCGGGACCCGCACCGCAAAAAGGGATGCGCCCCGGCAAAGGGAGCGGTGACGATGGGCCGATGGACGACGAGTTGGTGGAGCGGTTCCTGACCGACGGGTTCGTGAGGATCGAGGGCGCCTTTCCGCCCCGTGTCGCCGAGGACGCCGCGCGGCTGCTGTGGCGCGAGACGGGGTACGACCCGGACGACCCCGGCACCTGGAAGGACCCGGTGGTGTGGGTGGGCGGCATGGCGCAGGGGCCGTTCGCCGCGGCGGCCAACTCCGCCCCGCTGCATGAGGCGTTCGACCTGCTCGTCGGCGCGGGCCGGTGGGAGCCGCGCTACTCGCTGGGTACCTTCCCGCTGCGCTTCCCGCACCCCGACGAGCCGGACGACGCGGGGTGGCACATAGAGGGCGGCTATCTGCCCGACGGCGAGGCGCACTACCACGCGAACCTGCGCTCCCGGGACCGTGCCCTGCTGATGCTGTTCCTGTTCAGCGAGGTCACCGAGGCCGACGCCCCGACCCGGATCCGGGTCGGCTCCCACCTGGACGTGCCACGGATCCTGGAGCCGTACGGCGAGAGGGGCGCCTCCTTCCTGGAACTCGGCCCCCAGGTGGCCGCCGCCTCCGCGCACCGCCCGCTCGCCCACGCCACGGGCCGCCCCGGGGACGTCTACCTCTGCCATCCCTTCCTGGTGCACGCGGCCCAGCCGCACCACGGCACCCGGCCCCGTTTCATGGCCCAGCCGCCGCTGTACCCCGCCGTGCCGTACGAGCTGGACCGGCCGGACGGGAACCACTCCGCGGTGGAACGCGCGATCCGCCGGGGCCTGTCCCTCGGCGAGGACCGACCCCGGCGGACGTTCACCGGGGGCCGTCTCTCCCGCTAAAGGCCAAGACCGGGAAGTTAGGTTTGGGCTGGTCAGGGTGATCGTGGTGGTCACGGCCGTCTCGTGGCCGAGGCTGCCCTTGGTCTTGTTGTAGGCGTAGGGCGACAGGGTCCGTTTGACGCAGCGTGGGCTGGTGCGGGATCGGCGGCGTGTGGGTGCGAGGTTGCGGGCCTGGACCAGGACTGCGTGCAGGAGGGCCGGACCTGCGGTGCTGGCGTTGATCACTGTCAGTCGGACGGTGTGCAGGGCGATGGTCAACGACAGTCGGATCCGGATCGAGGCTGGCGGTCCCTGACCACCGGGACGAATGGCGCCAAGAGGCACGGGACACCGGCGGCCGTCGCCGACCCCTCCCGGGGGATGGCGGGGATCCGGGGTGACCCACTGGACGACGGACGTCAGGCGGCCGGCGGCTTCCTGAAGGCGCGCACGTGGAAGACCGGGTCGGGGCGGCGGCGGTCCTGGTCGGGAAGGCGGGCCAGGTCGGCGGCGAACCGTTCGGTGCGCGGATCGCCGGGCGGCAGCATGGTGAACCAGCCGCGCCGCAGGTCGGCGATGGTGGCGCGCGGGCTGCGGCCCTGCCCGACACCCGGAAAGGACGCCTGCCCGGACGGGTTCAGCCGTTCCTCGCGGGCGTGTGCGGTGACGGTGTCGCCGGCGTCCTGGGCGGGGCGGCGGGGACGCGGGACGAGAACGGCGTCGATGTCGCTGCCGACATCGTGCGCGGCGGCCTTGTCGACGGTGGTGACGTAGACCCCGCCGGGCCGCAGCACGCGGGCACACTCGGCGACGACGGCCCGGACGTCGGCGGGGTCGGACAGCAGGTGCAGCAACCAGATGCTGGTGACCGCGTCGAAGGTGGCGTCGGCGAAGGGCAGGCGGCGGGTGTCGGCCAGCAGGACCGCCCCGGGCAGGCGGCCCGCCGCCATACGGGCCATACCGGGGGCGAGGTCCACCCCGGTCACCCGCAGCCCGGGCCGGGCGGCGGCCAGCCGGCGGGTGACGATCCCGGTGCCGCAGGCGACGTCGAGGAGACGGCCCGGCCGGTCGGGGATCAGGCCGAGGACGGCGGCCGCGGCCGCCTCGGCACGCGGCTCCCCGCCGCGGGACGCGTCGTAGGCGTCGGCTTCCTTGTCGTAGTCCAGCACGCCCCTCAGTGTGGTGTGTGACCTGGGGCGATGTCCTCCACCCTGCGGGCGAGTTCGACATCCTTCTCGGTGACGGCGCCGCCCGCGCTGTGGGTGTTCACGCTGAGGGAGACGGTGTTGTAGCCGAGGGTGAGGTCGGAGTGGTGGTCCAGCTCGTCCTGGATGCGGGCGATGTGCACGACCAGGGCCGTCGCGGCGAAGTGCGAGCCGAGCCGGTAGGAGCGGGTGAGGCGGTCGCCGTCGAGCGACCAGCCGGGCAGCTCCGCGAGCCGGGCCTCGATCTCCTTCGGGGACAGCGGTTCGACGGCCATGGGCGAGCTCCCTTCGTGGCGGGCGGGTACCTGTTCAGCCTGCCACGTTCAGCCGCGTACGCACTCCGCCGCGAGGTCGTCCGCCAGCGCGGCGATGCGGGCACGGCCCTCCACCCGCCCGACCCAGGCGTGCGGGAGACCGACGTCGCCGTGCCGGGCGCCGAGCAGGTTGCCGCAGATCGAACCGGTGGAGTCGCTGTCACCCGAGTGGTTGACGGACAGCAGCAGGGCGTCCTCGACGCGGGGCTCGGCCAGCGCGCAGTAGACGCCGATGGCGAGAGCCTGCTCGGCGACCCAGCCCTCGCCCAGGGTCTCGACCTTCTCCGCCGTCGGCGCTCCCTGCGCCGCCAGGTCGAGGGCCTCGCGCAGGGCGGCCGTGGTCTCCTGGTGACCGGGGTGGCGTTCCAGCAGCCGCAGGGTGCGCAGCACCGAGCCCTCCAGCGACTCCCCGGCGACCAGGTGGGCCACGATCGCGGCCAGCGCGCCAGCCGCGTAGTAGCCGGTGGGGTGGCCGTGGGTGATCTGCGCGCCGCGGGCGGCCATGGCGAAGGCCGCGTCGGCGGTGTTGACGAGGCCGAAGGGGGCCGAGCGCATCACCGTGCCGCAGCCCTTGGAGTCCGGATTGACCTGCCCCGGTCTGCCGTCGAGCGGGAGCAGGGGGTCGGGTGCGTACATCTGGGCGACCCCGGACAGGCAGGCGTTGCCGGGGGCGCGGCGGGCGTACAGCCAGGCCTCGGTGACGAGACCACCCGTCGGAGCGCCGCTCTGCGGCGGTGCGGCCTCCCGCGGCCCGGACTTCGTCTGCGTCTCGAGCCACCGCTCGTAGGACCGGCGCAGCAGCAGGGCCCAGCCGCCGCCGATCCCCTTCTCCCGCTCACGGGCATGGGCCTGCACGAGCGCCTCGGTGGTGAACAGGGTCATCTGCGTGTCGTCACTGATCAGGCCGACCGCGCCGTGCGCGCCCGGGACGAGACCGGTCACCCCGCGCGCGCCGTGCAGGGCGCGGATCCGGTCGAGGGAGGCGAACTCGACCGGGTAGCCGAGGGCGTCGCCGAGTGCCCCGCCGAGCAGGCAGCCGCGGACTCTGGACCGGTACACCGCCGCGGCCTCCCAGGACGGCTTCCACCACTGGTCCATGCGTGCGCTCCTCGACTCCGGTGCCCGGCTGCGGTCGTCAGCGGGCTCCTCGACTACGGTCGTCCGTATGACCATTGTCGCGACCGGCCCGTCCGCATCCGCAGCCGCCCCCAAGGACAAGGGGGTGGGCCCGCTGCTGCGCTCCTGGCGGGAGCGCCGCCGGATCTCGCAGCTGGAGCTGGCGTTGCGCGCCGACTCCTCCGCCCGGCACATCAGCTTCATCGAGACGGGCCGGTCGCGGCCCAGCGAGGAGATGGTGCTGCGGCTGGCCGAGCACCTGGACGTGCCGGTGCGCGAGCGCAACGCGCTGCTGCTGGCGGCCGGTTACGCCCCGCACTACCCGGAGACCCCGCTGGACGACCCGGCGCTGGACGCACTGCGCGACGGCATGGAGCGGCTCATCCAGGGCTACGAGCCGTATCCGGCGCTCGTGGTCGACGCCGGGTACACCGTGGTCGCCGCCAACCGGGGCATCGCCATGCTGCTGGAGGGCGTCCCCGAGAAGCTGATGACACCGGCGCCGAACGCGATGCGGCTGACGCTGCATCCCGAGGGGCTCGCGCCGCGCATCCGCAACCTGCGCGAGTGGCGCGGGCATCTGCTGGCGCAGATGGAACGGGAGATCGCCCTGCACCGCTCGGACCAACTGCGGGCCCTGTACGAGGAGGTGGCCGCCTACCCGGTGCCCGAGGACGCGCCCGGTGACGAACCGGCCGAGCCGGTGCCGTACTTCGCGCTGCCGCTGCGGATCGAGCACGACGACCGGGTCCTGTCGTTCGTGTCGTCCATCTCCACCTTCAACACGCCCATGGACGTCACGGTCGCCGAACTGGCCATCGAGACGTTCCTTCCCGCGGACCCGGCGACCACCAAGTACCTGCGCACACTGGCAGGTTGACCCTCACGCACCGGTCCACGGTTCTTCTCGACCACGTGTGCGACGGGCGGGTCGCATGACAGACTGCCCGCATGCTTCGGCGCGTAGGCGAGGGCGTGGCGTGAGTGAGCGGCGGCCTGCACCCACCGTGGGCCAGGTGGTGCTGGGCAAGCGGCTGCAGGAGCTCCGGGAGGCGGCCGGTCTCGGCCGTGAGGAGGCCGCCCGGGTGCTCAGGGTGGCGTCGGCGACCGTACGTCGGATGGAGATGGCCGAGGTCGCGCTGAAGATCCCGTACGTGCAGGTGCTGCTGTCCACCTACGGGGTGCCCGAGGAGGAGACGGCCGCGTTCGTGCGGCTGGCCGAGGAGGCGAACGAGCCGGGCTGGTGGCAGCGGTTCCACGACGTTCTGCCGGACTGGTTCAGCCTGTACGTGAGCCTGGAGGGCGCCGCCCGGATCATCCGCTCCTACGAGCCGCACTTCGTGCCCGGCCTGCTGCAGACGGAGGCGTACGCGCGCGCGGTGATGGAGGCCGGGACGATAGGGCAGACCGGTCCGGAGACGGTCGAGCGGCATGTGTCGCTGCGCATGGAGCGGCAGCGGCTGCTGGAGCGTGACGATCCGCCGCACCTGTGGGTGATCATGGACGAGACGGTGCTGAGGCGCCCGGTGAGCACCCGGCCCGAGGTGATGCGCGACCAGCTGGACCGGCTGCTGGAGTACGCCGAACGGGACCGGGTCACCCTGCAACTCGCCGAGTTCGCGGCCGGCCCGCACCCGGGGACGTACGCCCCGTTCACGCTGTTCCGGTTCGCCGAGCCGGAGCTGCCGGACATGGTGTTCACCGAGTACCTGACCGGCGCGCTGTACCTGGACTCCCGCCGGGAGGTCGCCGCGCATCTGGAGGTGCTGGACCACATGACGACCCGGGCCGCCTCCGCGCAGCGCACCCGGAAGATCCTGCGTGAGTACCGCGAGACCCTCTGACACCGTTGTGACCGGCTGAGGAGCACACCCCGCTGGTCCGGATCCGACGCCCCGCCGATCGAGGGGGTGGCGGCTCAGGCAAAGGACGTCGTGCGCCTGTACGCCGGGGTGGCGCGCAATCCCTGACCCGGACGGGTGGCCTGGACAGGTGCGTTTCCCCACCCGCCCCTAGGTTCTGAACCACGGGGTGAGCAAGGGAGCGCACGTGGCGGACACGCGGACACCACCCGGGGAGCCCGGCGCGGCGCTGCTGAGCGCCGGGCGGTTCCTCCCGCTTCCTCGCCCGCGTGGACCCCGCGACCCGGCGGTCCCGCGAGGAGGCGGACATCGCAGAAGTCGGCCGCGACGCGTTCCCTCCTGTGCTCCCCGAACAGGAGGCCTGATGCCCTCGGACGCGGTGCTCTACCAGGCGGCGGCACTCTGCCTGACCTACCCGGACGACGACTTCGTCGCCCGGCTGCCGCTGCTGCGCGAAGCCGCCCCGCAGCTGCGGTCCTTCACCGACCACGCGGCCGTCACCCCGCAGCGGGAGCTGGCCGCACATTATGTGCGGGTCTTCGACCTCAAGAGCCGACACAGCCTGTACCTGAGCCGGTGGCGCGACGGCGACACCCGGCGGCGGGGCATGTCCATGGGGCGCTTCAAGGACGTCTACCGGGAGCACGGGCTGGAGTTCAGCGGCGAGGAACGGCCGGACTTCCTGCCGGCGGTCCTGGAGCTCACCGCTCGCACCGGCGACACCGCTCTGCTCACCGGGCACCGGGGCGCGCTGGAACAGCTGCGGTCCCGGCTGACCGCCTACGGCACCCCGTACGCAGGCGTCCTGGACGCGGTGTGCGCCACTCTGCCGACGTCGTCCGGCGGGGCGCGTTCCTGAGCCGTCGAGTCAGGCGGCGCCGCCCTTGGTGTCCCGTTCGTCGTCCACGATCTCCGCGTCCACCACGCTCTCTTCGTCCGGCGTGCTCTGTTCCCCGCCCGAATCGCCGGAGGCCGACGGCTGGGCCTGGCTGTACATGGCCTGGCCCATCTTCTGGCTGACGGTGGCGAGTTTCTCGACTCCCGTGCGCAGGGCGGAGGTGTCGGCGTTCTGTTCCAGCAGCGTCTTCAGTTCCGTGACCGCGGTCTCGACCTCACTGCGGGTGTCGGCGGGCACCCGGTCCCGGTTGTCGCTCAGGAACCTCTCGGTCTGGTAGACGAGTTGCTCGGCCTGGTTGCGGGTCTCGGCGGCCTCGCGGCGTTTGCGGTCCTCCTCGGCGTACTGCTCGGCCTCCCGCATCATGCGGTCGATGTCGTCCTTGGGGAGGGCGGAGCCGCCGGTGACGGTCATCTTCTGCTCCCGGCCGGTCGCGAGGTCCTTCGCGGAGACGTGCATGATGCCGTTGGCGTCGATGTCGAAGGCCACCTCGATCTGCGGTACCCCGCGCGGGGCCGGCGGCAGGCCGGTGAGGTCGAAGACGCCGAGCTTCTTGTTGTAGGCGGCGATCTCGCGTTCGCCCTGGTAGACCTGGATGCCGACCGATGGCTGGTTGTCGGTGGCGGTGGTGAAGATCTCCGAACGGCGGGTCGGGATCGTGGTGTTGCGTTCGATCAGCCTGGTCATGATGCCGCCCTTGGTCTCGATGCCCAGGGACAGCGGGGTGACGTCCAGCAGCAGGACGTCCTTGACGTCGCCACGGATGACACCGGCCTGGAGGGCCGCGCCCACCGCGACCACCTCGTCGGGGTTGACGCCCTTGTGCGGGTCCTTGCCGGTGAGTTCCTTGACCAGCTCGGTGACGGCGGGCATGCGGGTCGAACCGCCGACCAGGATGACGTGGTCGATCGCGGACAGCTGCACACCCGCGTCCTTGACCGCCTGGTGGAAGGGCGTCTTGCAGCGGTCCAGGAGGTCCGCCGTCAGTTCCTGGAACTGGGCGCGGGTCAACTTCTCCTCCAGGTGCAGCGGGCCCTCGGCGGAGGCGGTGATGTAGGGCAGGTTGATGGAGGTCTCCGAGGACGAGGACAGCTCGATCTTGGCCTTCTCGGCGGCCTCGCGCAGCCGCTGCACGGCCATCTTGTCGTTGCCCAGGTCGATGCCGTACTGCCCCTTGAACCGCTTGACCAGGTGCTCGACGATCCGCTGGTCCCAGTCGTCGCCGCCGAGGTGGGTGTCACCGTTGGTGGCCTTCACCTCGATGACCCCGTCGCCGATCTCCAGCAGGGACACGTCGAAGGTACCGCCGCCCAGGTCGAAGACGAGGACCGTCTGCTCCTCGCCGCGGTCCAGGCCATAGGCGAGGGCGGCGGCTGTGGGCTCGTTGATGATCCTCAACACCTTCAGGCCGGTGATCTCCCCGGCCTCCTTGGTGGCCTGCCGCTGGGCGTCGTCGAAGTACGCCGGTACGGTGATCACCGCGTCCGTGACGTCCTCGCCGAGGTAGGCCTCCGCGTCCCGCTTCAGCTTCTGCAGCACCCGCGCCGACAGCTCCTGTGCGCGCAGCCGGGTGCCGTCGATCGAGCCCTGCTCGGGGAAGCGCCAGTCCGGATCACCCATGTGCCGCTTGACCGAGCGTGCGGTGCGCTCGACGTTGGTCACGGCCTGCCGTTTGGCGACCTCGCCGACCAGTACCTCACCGTTCTTCGCGAACGCCACCACGGAGGGTGTGGTCCGCGCGCCCTCCGCGTTGGCGACGACGGTGGGCTCGCCGCCCTCCAGAACGGCCACCACCGAGTTCGTCGTCCCGAGATCGATCCCGACCGCACGTGCCATGGTTCGTCCCCTTCCACCAGCGCGTTCACCAGAGCAACCGCCGAGACGCCTCCGTCAGGACGCCTGCCGCACTCCCAGCACAGGACGCGCGTACGTCCTTGTCAATGCACGAGTGCCCGAAAACGGCGATGCCGCGCCCCGGCGGGAACGCGGCATCGGATGACGTACGAGCGTCAGGCCAGCTCGGCCGTCAGGGTGATGGTCGTACCGGTCAGGGCCTGGCTGACCGGGCAGTTCTTCTTGGCGTCCTCGGCCGCCGACCGGAAGCCGTCCGCTTCCAGGCCCGGCACCTCGCCGCGGACGGTGAGGTGGATGCCGGTGATGCCCTCGCCGGGCTGGAAGGTGACGTCCGCCTTGGTCTCCAGGCGGGTGGGCGGGGTGCCGGCACCGGCCAGCGCGTGCGACAGCGCCATGGAGAAGCAGCTGGAGTGGGCGCCCGCGATCAGCTCCTCCGGGCTGGTCTTGCCGTTCGCGTCCTGGGCGCGCGAGGCCCACGTGACGGGCTGCTGAGCGATACCGGAGGAGTCGAAGGTGACGACGCCGTTGCCCTCGAGCAGATTGCCTTCCCAGACCGTGTGTGCGGTGCGCGTGGTAGCCACGGTGGTTCCTTTCGGGTGTGGTCCCGTTTCCGAGTTCCTGGTCCCATCCGATCACATTCGGGCGCACCGCACCCTGAAGACCGGGCCACGCGGGGTTTCAGGCGGCCCGCTCCTCCTCCGCCGCCTCGGTGAGCGGCACCTGCGGCCCGTTCGCCTCGCGCAGCCAGCGGCGCAGCACGCGGTGCACGTGCTCGGCGCCGGTCGGTTCCGCTCCCTCCTCGGCGGGTGGGGACAGGGTGAGCGGGGAGAGCAGGAAGGGGCGGGACTGGTCGCCGCCGAGACCGCCGTGGGAGCCGATCTGCTCCTCGAAAGCGAGGACTTCGCCGTCGGCGGGGTCGTGGGCGGAGTTGACCATGATGTCGGCGGTGTGCGGGAAGGTGTGGGTGCGGCGGACGGCGTCGGCGGCGCCGGGGCCGAAGCGGGCGAGCGGGCCGGGCTCCTCCTCCAGCCTGTCCAGCGGGATCTCGGTGCCGTACGGGCCGAGCACCACGCCGTCGTGCGCCTCGCTGCGCACCAGCAGGAAGCCTATGCCGGGGTGGTTGGCGAGGGTGGCGAGCAGGGCGGGGTGCCGTGCGTCGATCTCCTCCTTGGTCATGCGGTGCGGCACGTCCGCGAAGGAGACCAGGCCGAGGTTGCCCGAGGCCAGCACGACCGGCTCCGAGCCACGGGCGGCCCGGTACTCCTCGCCCCTCTCCTCCACGGGCCGGCGCAGGGCCGCGCGGACGGCGGCGCGGGCCTCGGCGCCGCTGCGGGTGCGTTCGGCCCTGCGCGGCACGGGCAGTCCGCAGCCGGCCCGGACGAGGTCGGCGAGGGTGAGGCCGTAGCGGGCGTGGAAGGTCTCGCCGGGGCTCTGGCCGTGGTCGGACAGGACGACGATCCGGTAGGGGCGCGGGGCGTGTTCGGTGGCCTTCTCGATGAGCGCGAGGGACCGGTCGAGGCGCTGCAGGACCTTCTCGGCGTCCCGGCTGCGCGGCCCGGAGTGGTGGGCGACCTCGTCGTAGGCGACGAGGTCGGCGTAGACGGCGGTGCGGCCGGCGAGCAGGTCGCCCATCACGGCGGCGACCACGACATCCCGTTCGACGACGGTGGCGAAGGCGCGCACGAAGGGGTACAGGCCGCCGCGGCTCACCCGGGGCCGCTGTCTGCGGACGCGGGCCCGGGTGGACTGGCCGATCTCGCGGGCGACCTCGGCGACGAAGGACAGGGCGGTGCGCACCGCGTTGGCGGGGTCGGAGAAGTAGGCGAAGTAGCCGGCGCGGGAACGGTTCTCCCGGCCGCGGCGGCGGGTGGCTATGGACAGCACGAGGGCCTGTTCGCCGGCACCGCCGCCGAACAGGTTGCCGCGGCTGGCGCCGTCGACGGTGAGCAGTCCACCGTCGCCCGTACGCAGGACGGCGCGGCGCTGCAGTTCGACGGCGCTGGTCGGGCGATTGCAGACCATCACCTCGCCCCGGTCCTTCTCGTACCAGCGGAAGGCGGGCACGTCGAAGGTGCTGCCGTGCAGGATGCCGAGCTGGCTGGCACCGGTCTGGCTGGACCAGTCGGTGCGCCAGTGGGTGAGCCGGTGGGTCGGCTGCCCGCCGTCGTCCGTCGCCAGCCAGCGGGCGACCGTCGGCATGAGGCCCTTGCGGACGGCGTGGGTGAGGACGTCGTGGCCGACGCCGTCGAGCTGGACGCAGACCAGGCCGGGCGTGGCCGGGCAGGGCGGGCCGGCACCGCGGCGGCGGTCGGCGAGGCGCAGGAGGCGGCGGCGATAGGCGTCGTCGTCGCGCACGGTGAGGGCGGCGCCGGTGGCCGAGGCGACGGCGGACATCACGGCGGCCACGATGACGGCGGTCTCCGGGGCCGCCTCGGGGCGCCCGGAGGGGTTGACGCGCAGGGCGAGCAGCAGCAGGGAGCCGTTGAGGAAGAACACCAGCAGGCCGAGGACCAGCGCGGGCACGAGCAGCAGCAGCCGTACCAGGCGCGGCCACACCACGGCCGAGAGCACGCCGAAGGCGCCGGCGCCGCACGCGGCGGTGACGGCGATCCGGGTGGCGCTGTCACCGTCGGCGGACTGGAGCCTGAAGTCGGGCAGCAGGCCCGCGAGGACGAGCATGGTGAGCGTGGAGACCGCCCACACCGTGACGCTCCGCCCGACCTGACCGGCAATCCGCCGCCACCGCACGCCCCGCACACCTCACGTCCCGGCCCTCCCCCACCCGTCGGGCGGGGTACCCCCGTCTCGCTCAGCTCGACCAGGGCCTTGCTCCACCTTGTCATAGCAGGCCGGGGGCCGGACGATCGGGCCGCCGGGCCGTCATCGCCCGTCGTACCCCGCCGTCGGCATCGACAGCCTGCGGTGGACCCGTGCCTTCATCTGCGCGTCGTACGACGGCTCGGCCCGCCCCACCGTCTCCACGCGCACCCCGCGCCGCGCGCACTCGGCGGTGAACTCCTCCACCGAGGACAGGGCGCGCTCCAGCACGCGCCGACTGGGTGCCACGAACACGTCCACGCCGGGCCGGACCCCGTCCCACAGTGCGCAATGGTCGAAACGGAGGCCGCCGACGAGGAGTTCCCGTACGACCACGTAGCCGTGTTCCGCCGCCCAGCGGGCACACATGGCGTGCTGGCTGCGAGAGTCCACCAGGAAGGGATCGGCCTCCAGTTCCTCCAGTGGCGTCAGGCTCGCGATGGCGGTGACCCGCACCGGCGCGAGCCCGCCGGAGGCACCCCGCAGCTGTCCCATGGCGTCCCCCTCACCTCCGGGTTTCGCCGCCGACCCTACTCCTGCCCGTAGGCTTCGGGGGAGTCGCGCGAAGGAGGCGAAGAAGGTGCCGGTGGAGATCACCTGGTGGGGTCACGCCACCTGCACGCTCCAGGACTCGAACATACGGGTGCTCACCGATCCCCTGTTCGCCCGCCGGCTCGCGCATCTGCGCCGCCGCCGGGGCGCCGTACCCCCCGCCGAGGCCCACCGCGCGGACCTGGCGGTCGTCTCCCATCTGCACGCCGACCATCTGCACCTGCCCTCGCTGGCCGCACTCGCCCCGGGCACGCGCCTGCTCGTGCCCCGGGGCGCACCACGGGCGGTACCGGGGCTGCGCCGGCTGCGGCAGCTACGGATCACCGAGGTGGCCCCGGGCGACGAAGTGCGGGTCGGGGACCTCCTGGTGCGGGCGGTGCCCGCACAGCACGACGGGCGTCGGCTGCCGGTCGGCCCGCACCGCTCCCCCGCTCTCGGGTACGTCGTCGAGGGCGAGGCACGCACCTACTTCGCCGGGGACACGGGCCTGTTCGACACGATGGCCGAGCAGGTCGGGCCGGTGGACGTGGCGCTGCTGCCGGTGGGCGGCTGGGGGCCGTACCTCGGTGAGGGGCACCTGGACGCGGGCCGCGCGGCCCGGGCGCTGGCCCGGCTGGCGCCGCGCCTGGCGGTGCCGGTGCACTACGGGACCTACTGGCCGATCGGCATGGACGCGGTGCGCCCGCACGAATTCCACGCCCCGGGCGAGGAGTTCGTACGCCTTGCTGCCGCCACCGCGCCGCAGGTGGCCGTGCACGAACTCGGGCACGGGGAGAGCGTGCGGCTGGAGGTCGCGCGGTGAGCTGGTGGCCCACCGCCGTCATCCTCGCCGCCGCTTCGGCGAGGCCTGTGTCGCCGCAGTACACACAGCAGGCACTCGGCACTCCGTCGCTGTTCCTGCTGGTGCTGATCGGGGCGCTGGTGCCGGTCGTGCCGACCGGGGCGCTGGTGAGTTCCGCAGCGGTGGTGGCGTTCCATCAGACGGCGCCGTTCTCGCTGGCGCTGGTCTTCGTGACGGCCTCGCTGGCCGCCTTCCTCGGGGACGCGGCGCTGTACTGGCTGGGGCGGCGTGGGATGCGGTCGAGGAACGGCTCGCGCTGGCTGGAGGCGATCCGTTCCCGGGCGCCGGAGGAGCGGCTCGCGCAGGCGCAGGGGAAACTGGCCGACCACGGGGTCGCCGTGCTGGTGTTGTCCCGGCTGGTCCCCGCGGGGCGGATACCGGTCATGCTTGCGTGCCTGATGGCCGAGTGGCCGCTGCGGCGCTTCAGCAGGGGGAACCTGCCGGCGTGTCTGGCTTGGGCGTTGACCTACCAGGTGATCGGGGTCCTCGGTGGGTCCCTGTTCCCGGAGCCGTGGGAAGGTGTTGTCGCCGCGGTGGGGTTGACCCTGGTGATCAGTGCGATCCCGAGTGCGGTGCGGCGCGTTCGGTAGCGCCGTCGGGGGTTCGGTCGTTTTCGGGGGGCGGTTCCGTGTGAGCGGCCGCGCCCCGCGGCGGTACATCGACACATCCCCGTGCCCATCGGGGAGTTCAGTCGAGCACTCGCGAGCCGCCCACCGGCAGATCCCACAGGTCCTCGCGCTCCAGGCCCGCCTTCTCCCAGGCCGCCCTGGCCCGTGTGAGGGGTTCCAGGACCGGCTCCGCCGACAGGATGAACGTGCCCCAGTGCATCGGTGCCATCCTCCTCGCCCCCAGGTCCAGTGTGGCCTGGACCGCCTCCTCCGGGTCGCAGTGGACGTCGCTGAGCCACCAGCGGGGGTCGTAGGCGCCGATGGGCATGAGCGCGAGGTCGATTCCGGGGTAGCGACGGCCGATGCGGGAGAACCAGTGGCCGTAGCCGGTGTCACCGGCGAAGTAGAGGCGCTGTCCGGCGGGGGCGGTGAGGACCCAGCCGCCCCAGAGGCTGTGGCAGGTGTCGGTGAGGGTGCGCTTGGACCAGTGGTGGGCGGGCACGAAGTCGAAGCGGACGCCGGACAGTTCGGCGCCCTCCCACCAGTCCAGCTCGGTGACGCACGTGAACCGGCGCCGCCGGAACCAGCCGCCGAGGCCGGCCGGAACGAACACGGGTGTCTCGCGCGGGAGTCGGCGCAGGGTGGGTGCGTCCAGGTGGTCGTAGTGGTTGTGGCTGATGACGACCGCGTCGACGCGCGGCAGGGTGTCCCACGGGACGCCCACGGGGGTGATACGGGCCGGGGTGCCGAGGATGCGGCGGGACCACACCGGGTCGGTGAGGACGGTCAGCCCGCCCATCTGGACGATCCAACTGGCGTGCCCCGCCCAGGTGACGGCGGCCGTGCGGGTGCCGGTGCGGGGCAGCGGACCGGGTGCGCAGGGAAGTCTGGGGATGTCGGCGAGGCCCTCGGGGCCGGGGCGCACGGCGCCCTCCCGGGCAAAGCGGGCGAGGGCCTTGAGCCCGGGCAGGGGCGCGGTGAGCCGGTCGTGGAAGGTCCGCGGCCAGACGCGGTGTTCGCCCAGCGGACGGGGCTCGGCCAGCGGCGGGAACGGGGGCGCGACGGGGGCCGGGGCCACGGGGGCGCCGACTTCGTGGCTGGTCCTGATGGCGGGCTCGGGCTCGTGCGTCTGCTGCGTCATCGAGGAGGCTCCCGTCGCTGAGCGTCGTCGCGGAGATCGTCGAGGGCCGACCTCAAGGAGATCAACGCGCTGTGCACCTGTGGCAGTTCCAACGGTGAGGGTGACGTGAGGCATTCCGTGCGTTCCTCGTCCGTGCCGTGCAGCAGGGGCCCCGTGGCCAACCGCACGCGCAGTGCCCCGAGGTCGTCGCCGAAGCGGTGGCCACCGGGCGCGGACATGCCGAGCCGGGCGGAGAGGAAGTCCTCCAGTTCCTGGGCGTCGGCGACGCCCTGCTCGGCGAGCGCTTCGCGCAGCGGGCCGAGGTCGACGTACAGGTGCCGGCCGGCCTGTGGCGGCCGGGCGAGCGCGCCGGCCGCGACGACCACGCTGTGCGCGGCGGCGGCCACACGCGCGTGGAGGCGTACGGCGGCCTCGCGGCGCTCGGTGACGGGCTCGGGTTCGTCGAGGGCGTACCCGGCCGCGGCGGCGACCGGTGCGGCGATCCGGGCGCCGAGCGCGGTGAGGATGTCGAGCACGCGCGCGTGCAGCCGCTCCCCCTCCGCACCGGTGGGGAAGCGGGCGACGGCGGCGGGCCAGCCGACCGGCAGCAGGGCGCCGGCCAGGTCGGTGACGACGGTGACCCGGTCGGGCAGCATCTCGGCGGGGCTGAGCAGCACGGTCTGGTGCGGGTCGTGCAGGGTGTCGCGCCAGGTCTCGTCGCTGACCAGGTGCAGACCCTCGGCCGCCGCCGCCTCGACGGTCTCGTGCAGCAGCTCGGGCGGGGCGACGGTCGCGGTGGGATCGTCGGCGACGGACAGCACCAGCAGCCGGGGATCCCCGCCCTCGGTACGGACCCGGCGGACGGTCTCCAGCAGGGCGTACGGGTCGGGGACGCCGCCGCTCTCGGCGGGGGTCGGCACGTAGAAGACGGGCCTGCCGAGCAGGCGGGCGTACGGCGCCCACCAGGAGGCACACGGGCGGGGCACCAGCACGTCACCGCCGTCGCCGGAGAGCGCGGCGGTCAGGGCGAGCAGCAGGGCAGGGGCACCGGGTCCGGCGGCCACCCGGTCGGGAGCGCAGGGCAGTCCGCGCCGGGTCCAGTAGCCGCACGCCGCCTCCAGCAGGGCGGGGGCGCCGCCGAGGGGCTGGGCCTCGGCGCGGCTCGCTGCGGCGGCGAGGCAGGCGGAGAGTTCGGGGAGGACGGGCAGGCCGTCGCCGGGCAGGGGCGGCCCATAGCGGACGGGTCCGTGTCCTTCCGGGTCCGTCCGCCGCATGTCCGCCTCCGCGCAGTCCGTGGTGCCGTGTGGTGTTCCCGTCCGGGCCGTGCTCTCCTCGTCGGCTGCTCCTGTGGTGCCTGCTGCGTGGCTGGTGCGTCCGGTGCCTGCTGGTGCCTGCTGGTGCCTGCTGGTGCCCTCGGGATGGTGTGTACCCGGCGGACGGCCCTCCATGGCCCGCGGTCCGATGTGTTCAGTTGATCCAGGTTTGCCCCGGGCGCCCGGGTCCGGCCTCCCGTCAGCTGTTCGCAGCCCTCGTGCGGCCGTGCAGCCGGTAGACGGCGCCTGCGCAGGCGGCGGCGATCAGCACCCCGCCGGCGACCAGCGCCGGCACCGAGTCGGTGAAGGTGCCGCCCGCCCCGGCCGCGACCCCGCTCTGCACGGTCGCCGGGGAGCACTCGTCGTCGCCGTCGTGGTGATCGCGGCAGCCGTCTCCGCCGGAGCAGCTGGTGCCGTGGGAGTTCTCGCACCCCTGGTCTCCGGTGCAGGCCCGGGCCGCCGCGCACTGCTGTCCGTCGCCGCGGCACTCCGGCTCCCGGCACTGCGCGGGCCCGTCGGGGCACTTCTCCCCCTCGCGGCACTGCGCGGGCCCGTCGCTACAGGTCCGCGTGCCCTCCTCACACTCGCGTCCCTGGCCTTGGCCTTGGTCCTGGCCCTGGCCTTGGTCCTGGCCCTGGCCTTGGTCCTGGCCCAGCCCTTGCCCCTGGCCGAGCCCCTGGTCCTGGCCCTGTCCCAGCCCTTGCCCCTGGCCCGGATCCTGCGCCGCCCCCGTCTCCGGCCGCAGTCCCTGCGCCGACTCCGACTCCCTGGCCGGCCCCGGCGTCTGCCCTTGCTGCTGGGTCAGTCCCGGCGTCTGCCCCGGTTCCTGGACCAGTCCGGGCGTCACCCCCTGCTCCGGGACCAGTGCCGGCGTCTCCCCCGGCTCCTGCCCGTCGCCGCACTGCCCGGTGGCGTCGAGGGAGTCGAGTGCCTGCCCGGTGAGAGCGCCGCAGGACGCGGACACGGTGAGCGTGCCGCCGGGCTTGGCGGTGCCGGCGCTCGCCGCGGACGCGGGATGCGCGGACGCGGGATGCGCGGACGCGGGATGCGCGGACGCGGCGGGCCCGGCTATGGCGAACGCGGCCCCTGCCAGGACGGCGACGGACAGGGCACGAGCGGTGCGGCGCATGGGGCGGGCTCCTCGACGGACGGCGGAACTGCGGGACGGTGGAGACGACGGCCGGGCGCTGCGGCCGCGGGACACGGCTCTCGCACCCTCGCTGCCATCACAGCCCGCCGGACGCCGCACCGCGCGCGGCCGGACCCCATTCGCGGGACGCGAACGGCCTAACGGGTGACTCCGGGACGGCCTCGGCGAGCCTGCGCGACGGTCGTCGCCGGTACCGTCCACGCAGGTTTTCCAGCCCCCCTGCCGGTGACTCGGTAGGTGCTGACCGGATCGTCCGCTTCGCACCGCACCGGGGAGATCTCTTCATGAGCACAAAGGTCGCCGATCACATCCTCGAGCGCCTGCGCGCTTGGGGCGTGGAACAGGTCTTCGCTTATCCCGGGGACGGGATCAACGGACTGCTCGCCGCCTGGGGGCGGGCCGAGGACCAGCCGCGTTTCATCCAGTCCCGGCACGAGGAGATGTCCGCCTTCGAGGCAGTCGGGTACGCGAAGTTCAGCGGCCGGCTCGGGGTGTGCGCGGCGACCTCCGGACCCGGCGCGATCCATCTGCTGAACGGCCTGTACGACGCCAAGCTGGACCATGTGCCCGTGCTGGCGATCGTCGGCCAGACCAACCGGACCGCGATGGGCGGCTCCTACCAGCAGGAGGTGGACCTGCACACGCTGTTCAAGGACGTCGCCTCGGAGTTCGTGGAGACGGTGATGGTGCCCGAGCAGCTGCCGAACGTGCTGGACCGGGCGATCCGCACGGCCTACGCCCGGCGCTGCCCGACCGCGCTGATCATCCCCGGTGATGTGCAGGAGCTGGACTACTCGCCGCCCACGCACGAGTTCAAGATGGTGCCCTCCAGCCTGGGCATGAGCGACTACACGGCGGTCCCCACGGACGACGCGCTGCGCCGGGCGGCGGACGTGCTGAACGCGGGCGACAAGCCGGCCATCCTGATCGGGCAGGGTGCCGCCGGGGCGGTCGTGGAGGTGCAGGAGATCGCCGAGCTGCTCGGCGCGGGCGTCGCCAAGGCGCTGCTCGGCAAGGACGTACTCAGCGACGAGCTGCCCTACGTCACCGGGCCGATCGGCCTGCTGGGCAGCAGGCCGTCGTACGAGATGATGCGGGACTGCGACACGCTGCTGACGATCGGCTCGTCGTTCCCGTACACCCAGTTCATGCCGGACTTCGGCAAGGCGCGCGGGGTGCAGATCGACATCGACCCGCACATGGTCGGCATGCGGTATCCCTACGAGGTGAACCTCGTCGGCGACGCGAAGGCCACCCTGCAGCGGCTGATCCCGCTGCTGCAGACCGATCGCGGCGGGCGCGAGTGGTACGACACCGTGTGCGCCAACGTGAAGCGCTGGCACGAGACGATGGAGCGGCGGGCCGGACTGTCGGCCGACCCGATCAACCCCGAGTACGTGGCCCGGGCACTGGACCCGCTGCTGCCGGACAACGCGATCCTGACCTCCGACTCCGGTTCGGTCGCGAACTGGTACGCACGGCACATCACCATGCGGCCGGGCATGCGCGGTTCACTGTCCGGAACGCTGGCGACGATGGGCCCGGGGGTCCCGTACGCGATCGGCGCGAAGTTCGCGCACCCGGACCGACCGGTGATCGCGCTGGTCGGCGATGGTGCGATGCAGATGAACGGCCTGGCGGAGATGATCACCGCGGCCAAGTACCGGGACCGCTGGTCGGATCCACGGCTGGTGGTGGGCGTCTGGAACAACCGCGACCTGAACCAGGTGACCTGGGAGATGCGCGCGATGGAGGGCTCCCCCTCCTTCCTGCCGTCCCAGGAGATCCCTGACGTGCAGTACGCGGCGTTCGCCCGCTCGCTGGGCCTGACCGGCGTCCGGGTGGAGAAGGCCGAGGAGGTCGAGGCCGGCTGGCGGGCGGCCCTGGAGGCCGACGGACCGGCCGTGATCGAGTTCCTCACCGACCCCGCCGTACCGCCGATCCCGCCGCACGCCACCTGGGAGCAGATGGAGGCGACCGCCACGTCGATCCTCAAGGGCGACGCGGACCGTGGTTCGAT
Organism: Streptomyces sp. NPDC007905; assembly: GCF_042959345.1. NCBI lineage: Bacteria > Bacillati > Actinomycetota > Actinomycetes > Kitasatosporales > Streptomycetaceae > Streptomyces > Streptomyces sp. NPDC007905. The sequence continues at coordinate 215,980 of NZ_JBIBKS010000004.1, forward strand.
GATCAGGCAGGGGCTGAAGGCGAAGGTGCAGGAGTTCCTGCCGAGCCGGGGCAAGCACTAGCGCGAAACGTCGGGTGGTGAACGGCGTCCAACAGTTCACCGTCGGGAGAGCCCGGCACAGCAGCGCCCCCGCCCGAGGAGAGAGCGCCCCTTGAGATCAGTGCGTCACAGGGGGCGCCGGGTATCGGCAACGGCACAGTTCCAGCGCCACGGACGAGGTCCGGAAGGCCGGCCGGGCCTTCTCACCCGTGGTACAGCACGCGGACGACGATCGTGTCCGGCGTCAGGCCACCTTCGAGGCCTGGCAGGCGTTCGCCTCCGGGCACCCGCCGGTGCACCCGGCGAGTCACTTCTGGGCCAGGCACTTCGCGGCCCCCGAGGGCTACCCCGGAATGCAGGCCGTGGAGGACTACCGGACCCAGCCGGCGCTGCTCGCCGGGAGTGAAGTGGCGGTTGTAGTCGTACGGAGCCATAGCGGCACCGATCGCCTCGGGCACATCACCCGGGGCACACCGGGGGACAGACACGGTGACTCGTTCTTTCGCCATGGCCCTTGTGGCTCTCTCTCCTCGTTCTCTGCTCACGCCGGGTGCCAATGCCGCCACACCGACGTGGACCGCTGGTGGCAGTTCTTCCTCCGCAGATTCGACCTGGGGCACACCTTCAGGCTCCTGAAGCAGACCCTCGGCTGGACGGCACCGAAGGTCCGCCACGCCGACAGCGCCGATCTGTGGACCTGGCTCATCATCACACCCGCCTTGCGCCATCGACCAAGTTCCCGGCCACCACCCGAAAGAGGCGTAGCCCCGGGCCTTCGAAGATCGTTGGGCGGTATGCACAAGAACACTGCTCAACTCGAGAGGACCTCCCTTGTCGAATCTCCGGACGCGGGCGCTCGCCCGGCGCGCGACAGGCGTGGCCATGGCCGCGATCACGACCTTCCTGCTCCAAGGAGCCCCGGCGTCGGCGACGGCTGCCGCGGAACCGCCGGTCGCGGGCACCTACTGCACGCCGTGGGAGGGCCACTACGGCGCGAAGAACTGGACCTACGCCGATGCCCGTGTGTGCCTCGTCGTCGATGCCTCGCAGAAAGCCCACGTCAGGGGCGAGACCGACACGAACACCTACTACTGGGGCGCCGCCTGGTACAACGCCAGCAGCAACTACCCGGCCAACTGGCGCGCCACGGGAACGGTGAGCAACTCCAAGGGCAAGGTGCTGTCGTACGACACGTACCTGGTCAGCCAGACGTCCCGCACCGGCTCGAAGGACGACATGATCAACGTCGGCACTCTGTCGGAATGCGGCGAGTACACCGTCAGCATGCGGTTCTTCCAAAACGGGGCGTACTGGACGGACGGCCCCTCCATCGACTCGGGGGAGCGCACCTACCAGATCGCGGTGCCCTGCTCCTGAGTCGACCGCGCGTCTGCCGCGCCGCCGCCCCGGGGCGGCGGCACTCGTACGCCCAGACGGGGCTTCGGCCTTGCTCCCCAAGGCCGAACGGCACGTTCTTCGGACATCGGCTGAGGACATCCGGCCGTACGACCATGGCACCGAAGGCGCGACGCCGTGCCCGGGCCAGCTTCCAAGGTCAAGATCAATCTCATCGATACTGGCTGCTCCGTTGGTCCCCACGGCCGCGCTTCTGCCACTTTTCGGCGCCTGAGCCCCATGGGTTTCCGTTCGGGGAACGGCCACAGTGACCGACTGGACGGTTGCAGAAGGCGACGACATTGACGGCGTGGGTCGGCGTGAAGCCGATGAGAGACTCCTGATCGACTTCATCGGCGTGCTCGGCCTCGGATATGGACTCGTCGCCGATGCCGGGCCCCATGACGGAGACCAGGACAGGCCGTCTTCCGTCGACGCCCCCGGGCTCCGAGATGCCGAGGCTCTCCGTGTGAATGTTCAGGTCGTACTCGCCGACCCGCTTCTCCTCGAACCGCGCCGAGGAGCGAACCAGAAGGTCGCGGAGCCGCTGAATCGCCGCGCGGGGGACGGCCTCTGCCAACTCGACCACCAACACCGGTAACTACGGCGCCGTAGACGTCATCCACGTGGCCCGTCCGCTGAGCTTTACGGAACCCGCCATGTTTGCGGGGATGTGGGCCACGAGCGAGCCGGTGCGGCTCTCGCCCGGCTTCAGCGTGCCGTAGGCGCACTTAAAGGCGGTACCTGACGAGGTACAGGGTTCTGAGATCTTGATGACCCGGAGATTCTGGGGCTGCAGCTCATGGGTCACAACGAGCTCATCGACCGGCTCCTGGCCGTTGGTCACCGTCCACGACCAGGTGGCGGTGTCCCCGTCATCGGAGATTTCCGGGGCCCCGTAAGTGAGGCCGACCGTCGCCTCGGCGTGCGCCGACGGCACGTTCACCACGAGGGTCAACGCAGTCACGGCGGCCGCGAGCGCGGAGCGCAGCAGGCGCCGGTAGGGGCGGTTCAGTTTCATGATCTACCCAACGCCACCGGCGCATGACGGTCACGGGGAAGCTGAAGCTGGTGGTGTTTTAGCTCCGTCGCCGTCTTCGGCCTGCCGGCCGGGGTGCAGCGTGCGCCGTCCGTCGGCGCCACCGGCCCGGTGCTGCCCGAGGCTGGGCAAAGGCGCAGCGGCTCGACTCGTCACCAAGGGTGATTACCGGCAAAGCCGAACGGTTCGCCGGACTCGCGGAGCGGAAGATCGTGGGAGCAGAGAGCTGCTGCCTCTGACTCCCTGCCCCGTCCTCATCGACGGCTGTTACACGACGGCCCTACCGGGTACGCGTCTGCGCACTGAACGGTTCGGTGCGCACAGGGGGCAATCGTTGGTGTGCGGAAAACAGTTCTCCCAGGTCACCGGCTTGGCCACCGAACTCGTTCGCGTCGTTCGACAAAACGGCCGGTTTCCGGCCGTCGGACCCGGTGTCGGCCTCCGGGCCGCCGGGTACGCGGTGCGGACCCCGAAGATCTGGAGTGAGACATGCAGCGAGGCAGTGACCGGCTGAACGTCCACCGGGACGACGAGATGAAGCACGAGCTGAAGGGCCTGCTCCGGTCCGGGCACCCGACGCGCGTCGAGGAGTGGCACGATCCGGAACCGGCCGCCGACGACGACCCGGAGGTCTGGAGCGGGCCGGTGGGCGGTCTGGGATCGCCGGCGTCCCTGGAGCGGGTGCGGCTGGAACTGGCCCGGCACCTGAGCCGGCACGCCTTCCCGGCGAACGCCGCGGACGTGGCCCGGGCCCTGCGCCGCGGCAACGCGCCCGGCGGGTTGGTCGACGCGGTGGCCCGGCTCCCGCGCTCGGAACGGTACGCCAATGTGCAGGAGCTGGCCGAGGCGCTGGTGGGCGAGTGAGCCGGAGCCAGGCCGCGCAGATCGCCACGACCGGCACCACGGTCGACGTCGGGGAGGCCACCACGCGGTTCCTGCTGTACGGGCTGCTGCCCGGCTGGTTCTTGCCCGGTCTGGCGGACTGGGCGATGCACCGGCGCACCCGGATCGAGCACACCGCGGGGACGAAGGAGTCCCTGATCCACTCCCTGATGATGGCCGAGGTCGGCGTGCCCATCGCGTTGACCCTGCGCTACGAGATCAATCCCCTGCTGCTGACCGTGCAGCTCGGCGCGGCGGCGGTGCACGAGGCGACGGCGCTGTGGGACGTGCGCACCGCTGTGGACAGCGACCGTGAGGTCAAACCCCTGGAGCAGCACATCCACAGCTTCCTCGAGGCGCTGCCGTTCGGGGCGCTGGCCTCGCTGATGTGCCTGCACTCCGACCAGGTGCGGTCGCTGCTGCGGCGCGGGCGTGGCGATCCGGACGCCTGGCGCCTGGTGCCGCGCCGGCGCCCGCTGTCGCCCGGCTATCTGGCGGGCATCGGCCTCGCGATCGGCGCCTGCGTGCTCCTGCCGTACGGCGAGGAGCTGCTGCGCTGCGGGCGCGCGGCCGGGGCGAGGAAGCGGCGCGCGCGGGCCGAGAGGGCCGTTTTCGGTACTGCGAAAGGAAGTGAGGAGTCATGCGTATCGCGTTTCTGGTCGCGCCCGAGGGCGTCGAGCAGGTCGAGCTGACCGAGCCGTGGAAGGCGGCCTCCGACGCCGGGCACGAACCGGTGCTGGTGTCGACGGAGTCCGGGAAGATCCAGGCGTTCAACCATCTGGACAAGGCGGACACCTTCCCCGTGGACGAGGTCGTGGGCGAGGCGTCGGCCCAGTCGTTCGGCGGGCTGGTCCTGCCGGGCGGGGTGGCCAATCCGGACTTCCTGCGGATGGACGAGAAGGCCGTCGCGTTCGTGAAGGACTTCTTCGACCAGGGCCGTCCGGTGGCCGCCATCTGCCACGCGCCGTGGACGCTGGTGGAGGCGGACGTCGTGCGGGGCCGGGTGCTGACGTCGTGGCCGAGCCTGCGGACGGACATCCGCAACGCGGGCGGCACCTGGGTGGACGAGCGGGTGAAGATCTGCGACCACGGCTCCAACCAGCTGGTCACCAGCCGCAAGCCGGACGATCTGAAGGCGTTCTGCGACACGTTTCTGCACGTGTTCGCCGGCGAGGTGGGCTGACCCACCGCCCCGAACCGCGCCCGGGCCGGCCCGCCTCACCGCGGGCCGGCCCTTTCGCGTGGGACCGCCTCAGGTGCCCGACGCGCCCGGAGTCGCCGCCTCGCCGCAGCTGCGCTCACGGGCGCCCTCGCGGGTGCGGCCCGCGCTGACCAGGCGGCGCGGGTTGCGGCGCAGGTACTCGCCCTCCAGCTGCGCCATGCGCTCGTTGTGGGCCCGCAGCGCGTCGTTCGATCCGTACAGGAGCGTGTCGTGGCGCGTGCGGTGGATCGTCTCCAGCTCTTTCATGAGCTGCTGGTCGTCCAGTCGGCTGGGGTCGACTCCGGTCATGGTGGTGCCCCGCTCGTCGTGGTCGTTCATGGGGTCCGAGTACCCGCCCGGCATGCACTGACCCGAGCGTTTTCCGGGAGGGAGCCGTGGAGCTCGCGTAGCTCGCGTTCCTCCACCCACTGTACGAACATCCCGGCCCCCGGGCCTCCGCATGCGTCGCCCCCTGCCGGCCCGCAGGTGCGCAGCGCGCCGGTGCGGCGGTGCGCCGGTGCGGCGGTGCGCCGGTGCGGCGGGAGAGCCTGTGACCCCCGGCAGGGCTACCGGGCCCGTTGCACCCGGCGTTCGTCCCAGACGGGCTCCGGGGTCTCGCGGACGCGGCCGTCACTGCCGAAGACCAGGAAGCGGTCGAAGGAGCGGGCGAACCAGCGGTCGTGGGTGACCGCGAGAACCGTGCCGTCGAAGGCCTCCAGGCCCTCCTGGAGGGCTTCGGCGGACTCCAGGTCGAGGTTGTCGGTCGGCTCGTCCAGCAGCAGCGCGGTGACTCCCTGCAGTTCCAGCAGGAGGATCTGGAAGCGGGCCTGCTGGCCCCCGGAGAGCCGGTCGAAGGGCTGTTCGGCCTGGCCGGTGAGCTCGTAGCGGCGCAGCCGGGACATGGCCGCGCCGCGGTCCTGGGCGTGCTCCTTCCACAGGATGTCGAGCAGGGTACGGCCCCGCAGCTCGGGGTGGGCGTGGGTCTGGGCGAAGTGGCCGGGCACGACTCGCGCACCGAGTCTGAATTCCCCTGTGTGCGCCACGTCCTCGCCGGCGAGCAGCCTGAGGAAGTGCGACTTGCCCGAGCCGTTGGAGCCGAGCACGGCGACCCGTTCGCCGTAGAAGACCTCCAGGTCGAAGGGGTTCATCAGGCCGGTCAGCTCAAGGCCCTTGCAGGTGACGGCCCTTACGCCGGTGCGCCCGCCCTTCAGGCGCATGGTGATGTCCTGCTCGCGCGGCGGCTCGGGCGGCGGCCCCACCTCCTCGAACTTGCGCAGACGGGTCTGCGCGGCCTGGTAGCGGGAGGCCATCTCGTGGCTGACCGCGGCGGCCTGACGCAGGTTCAGGACGAGCTTCTTCAGCTGGGCGTGCTTCTCGTCCCAGCGGCGGCGCAACTCCTCGAAGCGGGCGAAGCGTTCGCGGCGGGCCTCGTGGTAGGTGGCGAAGCCGCCACCGTGCACCCAGGCGTCGGCGCCGGCCGGCCCGGGCTCCACGGAGACGATCTTCTCGGCGGCGCGGGCGAGGAGTTCACGGTCGTGGGAGACGAACAGGACCGTCTTGCGGGTCTCCCTCAGCTGCTGTTCCAGCCATCGCTTGCCGGGGACGTCCAGGTAGTTGTCCGGCTCGTCCAGCAGCAGCACCTCGTCGGTGCCGCGCAGCAGCGCCTCCAGGACGAGGCGTTTCTGCTCGCCGCCGGAGAGGGTGCGCACCTGCCGCCACTGCGCCTGCTCGTACGGCACACCGAGTGCGGCCGTGGTGCACATGTCCCACAGCGTCTCGGCCTCGTAGCCGCGCACCTCGGCCCAGTCGGCGAGGGCCTGGGCGTAGGCGAGCTGGGCTGCCTCGTCGTCGACGGTCATGATGGCGTGCTCGGCCAGGTCCACGGCCTTCGCCGCCTCGCGGATGCGCGGCGGGGCGACGGAGACGAGCAGGTCGCGTACGGTCGTCTCGTCCCGGACGGAGCCCACGAACTGGCGCATCACGCCGAGGCCGCCGCTGACGGTGACCGTGCCGCCGTGCGGTTTCAGCTCGCCGGAGATCAGCCGGAGCAAGGTGGTCTTGCCGGCGCCGTTCGGGCCGACAAGGGCGACGGCCGCGCCTTCGCCGACCCGGAAGGAGACATCGCCGAGCAGCGTCCTGCCGTCGGGGAGGTGGTATTCGAGGTGCGCGGCTTCCAGATGTCCCATGAGGGGGCATTCTCCGGGGCGGCCCCGACCCTGGGCAAACGCTTATCCGGCAGCGTCCAGGGGCTCTCCGGCCGGGCCGCCCTCCCCCGCGGGTACGACGGTGGCGCCTTCCCAGGACAGTGCCTTCCACCCGTCGGCCGGCGAGCCCTCCAGGATCACCACACCGGTGTTGCGCAGCGGGCGGGCGGCGGCGAAGGCCACGTCGACGTTGGCGGCGCGGGCGGCGGTCCACATGCGGATGGCGGCGCCGTGGCTGACCATGGCGACGGTGACCGCGCCGCTCGCGGCGGCCTCGGCGATCACGGCGTCGTACCGGGCCAGTGCCTCCTCGCCGCTCTCCCCGCCGGGGATCCTGAGCGACGGGTCCCCGGCCGCCCACGCGAACACCGTGCGCAGGTACAGCCGGCCCTCCGGGGAGTCGCCGGGCCGCATCTCCAGGTCGCCTGCGGACACCTCGCGGATGCCGGCGCGGACGATCACTTCCAGGTCCCGTGCGGCGGCCAGCGGGGCGGCGGTGAGCCGGGTGCGCAGCAGGGTGGAGGCGTAGACGGCCTCGATGTCCTCGCCGGCGAGTGCCTCGGGCAGGGCGGCGGCCTGCCGTTCGCCGAGCGGGGTCAGGCCCGGGCCGGGTACGCCGGTGTCCAGCAGATGGTCCAGGTTGGACGGGGTCTGACCGTGGCGGACGAGGAGCAGGCGCATCCGGGGTTTCCTCCCGCGTCGGCCAGGCAATCGGCGTACACGGACACAAGAAGGGGCTGCTTCAGGGTAACCGCACCCCATGAGCGCAGACGTCGACCTGACCGCCGTCCCGAAGACCGGCCGGCACGCCCTGCGGTGGCTGCTCGCCGCCGACTCCCGGCTGTTCGAGGCGGCCGCGGCATGGCACTGGCCCGGTGCCGAGCGGGTGCTGCCGAAGCTGAGCCGGAGCGCGAACCACGGGGTGCTGTGGTTCGCGACGGCCGCCGTGATCGCGGCCAGCCGCACCCCGCGGGCGCGGCGGGCCGCCACTCGCGGGGTCGCCTCCCTGAGCCTGGCCTCTCTGGCAATCAACACCCTCGGCAAGCGGTCCGTGCGCCGCGCCCGGCCCGTGCTGGATCCGGTGCCGCTGGCCCGGCAGCTGAAGCGGCAGCCGATCACCACGTCCTTCCCGTCGGGTCACGCGGCGTCGGCCGCCGCCTTCGCGACCGGCGTGGCCCTGGAGTCGCCGGCCTGGGGAACGGTGGTGGCGCCGGTGGCGTTCTCCGTGGCCATGTCCCGGGTCTACACGGGCGTGCACTTTCCGAGCGACGTGCTCGCCGGGGCGGCGCTGGGCGCGGGCGCGGCGTTCGCCGTCCGAGGCCTGGTGCCGACCCGAGCCCAGATCACGCCGGCGCCGCGGCCACGTGCCGAGGCGCCGGCCCTGCCCGAGGGCGACGGCCTCGTGGTCGTCGCCAACCGCGCCTCGGGCACCTCCGACCGGGTGGGCGTGCTGCGCGAGGCACTGCCCAAGGCGGAGGTCCTGGAGTGTGAGCCCCAGGACGTGAGGGCGGAGCTGGAGAGGGCGGCCGTGCGGGCGAGGGCGCTCGGGGTGTGCGGGGGCGACGGGACGGTGAACGTGGCGGCCTCGGTCGCGCTGCGGCACGGCCTGCCCCTGGCGGTGGTGCCCGGAGGCACACTGAACCACTTCGCCTACGACCTGCGCCTGGAGGATGAACGCAAGGTGGCCGACGCCGTCCGCCGGGGCGAGGCGGTCCGCGTGGACGTCGGCCGGTTCGTCGCCGGGGACCAGGAGGGCATCTTCGTCAACACGCTCAGTCTGGGCGTCTACCCGGAGCTGGTGCGCGTACGGGACCGCTGGTCGTCCCGGATCGGCGGCTGGCCGGCCGGGGTGCTCGGAGCGCTGAAGGTGCTGCGCTCCGACGGGCATCCGCTGGAGGTCGTGCTCGGCGGGCAGCGCCGGCCGCTGTGGCTGCTGTTCGTGGGCAACGGCGTCTACCACCGCATGGGGCTCGCGTCCGGTCGCCGCAAGGACCTGGCGGACGGACTGCTGGACGTGCGGGTCGTGCACGGCAGCCGCAAGCCCGCGCTGCGGCTGCTGGCAGCGGCGGCGGCCGGTCCGCTCACCCGTTCACCCGCCCATGCGGCGGTGCAGCTGAACCGGCTGCGGCTGACCGGCCTCGCCCCCGGGACCCCCCTGGCCTACGACGGCGAGGTGACCGAGGTCAGGGGCGACGTGCTGGTGGAGAAGCTGCCCGAGGCGCTGACCGTGTACCGCCCCCTCTCCTGACCGTCCATATTCTGATATACGGGTCTCATCATTCGGCATGGACGCGTACCGTTCGACGTACCGCGCCACCGGGCCGCAGGCCCCCGGCCGGTCCATCGACGAGGGGCGAAGGGGCACAGCCATGCCGAAAGCGCAGGAGACCGCCGTCTACACGCACGGCCACCACGAGTCGGTGCTGCGGTCCCACACCTGGCGGACCGCCGCCAACTCCGCGGCCCATCTGCTCGGCGTGCTCAAGCCCCACATGAAGATCCTGGACATCGGCTGCGGCCCGGGCACCATCACCGCCGACCTGGCGGAACTGGTGCCCGACGGCCACGTCACCGGCGTCGACCACGCGCCCGGCATCCTGCGCCAGGCCCGGGAGACCGCCGCCGGGCGCGGCCTGGCCAATGTGGACTTCGCGGTCGCCGACGTCCACGCCCTGGACTACCCCGACGAGACGTTCTGCGTGGTCCACGCCCACCAGGTGCTCCAGCACGTCGGCGACCCGGTGCAGGCGCTGCGCGAGATGCGCCGGGTGACGAAACCGGGCGGGTACATCGCCGTACGGGACGCCGACTACGCTGCCATGACCTGGTATCCGGCGGTGCCGGGCCTCGACGACTGGCTGGACCTGTACGAGCGGGTCGCCCGGGCCAACGGCGGCGAGCCGGACGCCGGGCGCCGGCTGAGGGCCTGGGCGCTGGCCGCCGGACTGAGGGACATCACGGCCGGCTCCAGCACCTGGACGTTCGCCACGCCCGAGGAGCGGGCCTGGTGGAGCGGCCTGTGGGCGGACCGCACCCTCGCCCCGGACTACGCCGAGCGGGCCACGGAGGGCGGCCACGCGACACCGGAACTCCTGAGGGCCGCGTCCGAGGCGTGGCGGGAGTGGGGCCGGCGGGAGAAGGGCTGGTTCACGGTGCTGCACGGGGAGATCCTGTGCCGTAAAGAAGCGTGAACCGCCCCTCTCACTCGTGATTCGTCCGCCGCGCCCGGCTCATTCCCGGGGAAGCAGCGGTCCGAGCGGTCCGAGGTCCAGGTTCAGGTCCTCGGGCCGCAGGCCGTAGCGCTCCCGCAGCTCCGCCATCCGCTCCTCCAGGAGCATCAGGGTGAGCCCGATCCGCTCCTCCTGCTCCTCGCTCAGCTCGCCGGTGTCGAAGCGGCGCACCGCCTGCCGTTCCATCAGCTGGCGCAGCAGTTCCACCACGGTCAGAACGAGTTTCACCAGGTCTCGCTCGACGGTGTCGGGTTCCAGGTCGAGCCGGTTGCGTTGCGTCTTGTGTACCGTCATCGGGGCCCCTCGATCCCCGGCCGGGCGGCGGGCAGCACCTCGAAGGGCGAGGGGACCGACTCGTTCACCGAACTGATCAGCGCGTTCAGGTCGATGCGCACGAGGTCGACGTCCGCGATCCGCAGCGTGATGTCGCCGGTGATGACGACCCCGCCGGCCAGCAGCCGGTCGAGCAGGTCGACCAGGGCGACCTCACGGCGTTCGATGACGGTCACTGTTCCTCCCCGGAAAACGAATAAGCGGCCCAGGGCCCGGTGAGTTCCACACGTATTCCGGGCACCTCGCCCTTCGTGCGGTCCACCATTTCCACGAATCCCTCGGAATCCGCCCGGCGTACCAGGTAAGCGGCGTTGAGCACGTTCCGGCCCGACGTCCCGGACAGCGCGGCGTTCTGCGGCGGGTGCAGCCGGGAATCCTCGGCATAGCGGGAAAGCCGCTCGTGCAGGGTCTGGGCGAACGTCTCGGCGCTGCGCCACTGCTCCTCGTGCGCGTGCGTGGACTCACGCCGCCGGCGCAGATAGTCCCGCCCGCTGGCGGGTCGGGCGGCGCCCGAGACGGCGGGTTCCGCGACCTCGCTCGACGCGCTCTCCAGGTACACCTTGACGCCCCATTCGACCCGGCCCTCCAGCCGGTCGAGGATGCGCCGGAAGTCGCCCTCACGTTCCTCGATCATCATGCGCACCCCGCTGTCGTCCCGGAAGACGGTCGCGAGCCGGAGCGGCAGCGGGGTGGTGACGGTGGTGAGCGCGTCGATCACGCCCTGGTGGGCGCGGGCGGTGGCGGCCAGCCAGTCGAGGTCCTCCAGGCGGCCCCGCAGGGCCTCCTCGCAGAAGTCGTGCTCCGGGACCGTGCTGACGACCGCCACCAGCCCATGGTGGTGCAGCAGCGCCGGCGGAGCGCCCCCGATGCCCGTCAGCTCGGCCTGCAGGGGCGCGCCGAGCGGGTGGCAGACGGCGTAGACGTACCGCAGTCCGGTCATGGGGCCTCCTTCGGCGCACGGCCGGTTTCCAGCTCCTCGAGGCGTGCCAGCCGCTCCCTGAGCTCGGCGTTCTCGCGGGTGAGTTCGTCCCTGCGGGCGCGGGAGGAGAGAGCGGGGTCGGTCTCCCACCAGTCAATGCCCATTTCCTTGGCCTTGTCGACCGAGGCGACGATGAGCCGGAGCTTGACGGTGAGGAGTTCGATGTCGAGCAGGTTGATCCTGATGTCGCCCGCGATGACGATGCCCTTGTCGAGCACGCGCTCGAGGATGTCGGCGAGGTTCGCACCGCTGCTGTGGCCGTAGGGCTCGGGGAAGCGGCTGGACGACTCCGGGAACCGGCTGGGCGTCGTCATCGACGGCTCCCGCCTCCGGCGTACTCGGGTTCCTCTTCCTCCTCGTACTCCTCTTCATCCTCCGGTGTTTCTTCGCCGCCGGGCTCCTCCTCGTCCTCGTACTCGGCCGCCTCTTCCTCGACCTCCTCCTCGGGCTCCTCGGCCTCGTTCTCGAGTTCCTCGCCCTCCTCTTCCTCGTCTTCCTCCTCAGGCTCCTCGGCCTCCTCCTCAGGCTCCTCGCCCTCCTCGGCCTCCTCGGCCTCCTCGCCTTCCTCCTCCCGCTCCTGGGACTCTTCCTCCTCCTCGGCGACCGCGTCCTCATGGCTGCGGACGACCTCACCGTCGCGGATCTCGCCGCGCCAGCCGTCCTCCGCCTCACCCTTGAGCGTGATGAACCGGGCGAAGTTCTTCAGGTCGAGCCGGGCCCTGCGGCCCTGGGCGCGCCATATGTTGCCGGTCTTCTCGAACAGACCGCTCGGGTAGTACTCCATGACCAGCAGGACACGGGTGAGGTTGTCCCCGAGCGAGTGGAAGGACACGACACCCTTCGTGGTGCCCTTGGCGCCCTCCGACGTCCACTGGATGCGGTAGTCCGGGATCTGCTCGGTGGTGTGGGCCTTCCAGCTGCGGTTGGACCAGAACACCTTCAGCTGCCAGTCGGACTTGGTGTCGTCGGCGCGGTTGGCACTCTTGACGCCCTTGGCGAAGGTGCTGAAGTCCTGGTACTGGGTCCACTGGTCGTACGCCGTGCGCAGCGGCACGCCGACGTCGATGGACTCGATGATGACGGTGGGCTTGTTGCCCCCGCCGCCCTTGCGCTTACCCTTGCCGCCCCCGAGGTTCTTGACGGCGTCCATGACGTTCTCCTTGGCCCGGTCGAAGCCGACCCCGAGCATGGAGCGCAGCGGCCCCTGGCCCTGGGCGAGCCTGCGGCCGCCGTCGAGCGCCAGCTTCGCGAAGCCCGGGCTGTTGCCCTCTGCGATGTCGTTGAGCTTGACCGTGGTCTCTCCGAGCTTGCGGCCGAGGCCGCTCAGCAGCCGCTCAGCCTGCGCGGACAGGTATTCCTGTACCTCTTCCTTGAGGTGGTCTGCGGCCTCGCTGTGGGCGAGATCGGATATGGGGTTGCTCTTGGCGGCACCCGTGGCCTTGCCGGCGGATCCGAGGGTTTCGGTCATCGGTCATCGCCACCCTTCGACTGCCGGGACCGGCCGCCACGGCTCCCGCCGCCGGCCGCGGCCGTCTTCTTCGCGGCCGTCTTGCGGGCCACTGCCGTCTTCTTGGCCGGAGCCTTGGGAGCGGCCTTCTTGGCAGATGCCTTCTTCGGCGGGGTCTTCTCGGCCGCCTTCTTGCGCGGCCGCTCCTCCCGCCGGGCCTGCGAGGTCTCCTCGTCGTCCCCGGTCTCCTTCTCGGCCGCCTTCTTGCGCGGCCGCTCCTCCTGCCGACCTTCCGAAGTGTCCTCGGTGTCCTCGGTGTCCTCGGCGTCGTCCCGCGGCTCCTCGTCCTCCTCGTCGGAGCCGGTCCCGGGCACCGCCCCGGAGAGCCGGTCGCGCACCTCGGTGGTACGGCCGTGCAGCCGCTCGGCGAGCGCGTTCATCTGCCGCTCGGCCATGGCCCCGGAGGCGGCCTTACCGACGCCTCGCAGGTCCTCGCGCAACTGGTCCCCGATCTCCTTGAACTGCGGGTTGTCGCGCAGCTGTTGCTGGAGCAGGTCGCCCAGGGCCCGCGGGGTCAGATTCAGCTTCTTCCCGGCCACGAGAGAGCCGACCGCGAGGGCCATTTTCGCTTTCTTCGTGCGCCCCAGCAGGTATCCGGCCCCTACCGCGAGGCCGAGTGCCGTCCGATTCATGATGTCGTCCCCTCGCCAGTCGTTTCGCCGGAGCGCATGGCTATCTCCAGCCGGTCGAGCAGTTCGTCCTCGAGCCGGTCGAACTCCTCCTCAGTGACCTCGCCCGCCTCCAGCTGCTCTTCGAGGCGGGCGAGTTCGGCCCGTACGGTGGCGGGGTCGTAGTAGATCCGTTCCGCCTCGCGGAGCACCTGTCTGATCGCCCACAGGCTGCCGCGCGCCGGAGCGAACGGCAGCAGCAGCACCTCACCGATCAACCCCACGCTGTTCTCCTTCCGCTCGGGCCCCGCCGCTACTGCGCGCCGGCGTCGGCGCCGGCCGTGCTGCCCGCGGGCTCGGCCGGGCCGGGCTCGACGAAGCTGTACGGCGGCAACGGTCCGTTGACGCGCAGGTCGAGGTGGGCATGGCTCTTGCGGACCTGTTCGACCGTGGCCAGGAAGTTCTCGGCCGAGTCCCGGGCGACCAGGAAGGACGCGTTGAGCAGCCAGCCGGTGGACTCGGGGCCCACGCTCACGGCGGCGGCCGCGGGGGCCAGCAGGCCCTGCACCTCGGTGGCGTCCTCGGTCTCCTTGGCCTTGACGGCGGCCGCGACCATCTCACCCAGGCGGATCTTGTCCTCGTAACTGCCGCCGCCCGAACGCCGGTTGTCCTCGGCGAGGGTGCGCAGTTCGGTGTTCTCGGCCATCACGAGGTGCAGCACGGCCTCTTCGACGTGGCTGGCCTTGACGTTGTACTCGACCTTGCCGTCGAGCTCCCGCAGCCGCTCACCGTAGTGCTCCGCGCGCTCGGTGAGCACCTGGGTGACGGCGTCGTCGCCGTCGGCGACGCTGCCGAAGCGCATGGGCAGCACGCAGCCGCCCGCGCCGGTCTCGGCGAGCACGTTCTGGTGGGCGAGCAGGTCCCTGCGCTTGGGGCGCAGGTCCTCGGGGGCGTCACTGACCACGGCGGCCAGTTCACCGGCCGTGAGGATGCGTACGGGGCGGGACGGCTCGCCGACACCGGCCATGCCCTCCGGGAGCGACGGGTGGGACCGTGCGGTGATCCCGTAGACGTACGTGCTCACTCCTGCTCCTCCTTCCGGCGTGCCGTGCTCTTGCGCGGACGCGGCCGGTCCTCGGTCTGCCCTTCTTCCCGAGCCTGCTTGAAGGCGTCGGACACGGTCTGCGCGGCGCCGGACAGCGCCCCCTTGGACTTGCCGCGGGCTCCGGACTCGGTGATCTCGCCGACCAGGTCGGGCAGGCCCGGGCTCTTGCGCGGCCCCGCCTCAAGGTCGAGGCGGTTGCACGCCTCGGCAAAGCGCAGGTAGGTGTCGACGCTGGCCACGACGACCCGGACGTCGATCTTCAGGATCTCGATGCCGACCAGGGAGACGCGCACGAAGGCATCGATGACGAGCCCCCTGTCGAGCACCAGCTCGAGTACGTCGTAGAGGCCGCTGCTGCCGCCTCCACCGCCGGTCTGCTGTGCCGGTACCACGGTCATGCGACCGTTCCTCCTCGTAAGTGATCTCTTGCGGTGTGTATGTGGGCCCGGGACGCGGGCGGCCGGCCTAGTGGCCGCCGGCCCTGCGGGCGTCGGCCCGTCCGCGCTCGTAACGGCGAACGCGCCGGTAACCGGTGAGCTGCCCCTCCGGGTCCAGTTCGACCTGGTAGCTCGCCATCAGGCTCATCGTGTCCGGCACCCGGGCGAGTTCGAGGACCTCCATCTCGAGCGACCATCCGTCCTCGGACTGCTCGAAGGAGGACACCGACTCCGGTGCGAGACCGGTGAGTTCGGCGAGCTGGGCCCGCGCCTGACGCAGGACCTCCATGGGGCTCGGCCGCCGGTCCGCGTTCCTTCCTGACGTGTGGTGGTTCTCCTGTGAGTCCTGGGGTTCTTGCGAATCCTGTGACTCGGATGTGTTCTTTGTGTTCGACATGGCCACCTCTCCTTGCGGGTGGCCGCTCCTCCCCTGGCCAAACATAGGAAGGGCATGGCTCCTCGGCGTCGCAGGTCACCGAGGTGCTGGGGGCGGCCGCGACCGGCCGTCCCCAGCTGTGCTCAGCCGCGTACGGCCACGCTCAGCCCCGCAGCTCCGCCAGGCGGCGCCGGGCGGGTCCCAGGGCACGGCCCCGGCTCGGCAGGCCGGACCAGGGGTCGGTGCGGGCCTGGTCGACGGCGTCGGCGATGGTCCAGCGGCGGGCGTCGAGGCCGGGTTCGTCCAGCTGCTCCCAGGCGAGGGGCACGGCGACGGGGGCGCCGGGCAGGGCGCGGACCGTATAGGGAGCGACGGCCGTCTGCGCGTAGGCGTTGCGCTGCACGTCGAGGTAGAGGCGGTCGCCGCGCTCGCTCTTGCGGGCGGCGGTGGTGAGCCGGTCCGGGTCCGCTGCCTCGGCGAACTCCGCGACCTCGTGGGCGAAGCGGCGTACCTCGTCGAAGTCGTGGCGTCCGTCGAGCGGGACGACGAGGTGGAGGCCGCGCGAGCCGGTGGTCATCGGCGCGCTGGGCAGGCCCAGCTCGTCCAGCAGCTCGTGGAGCCGCCCGGCGGCCCGCCGGACGGCGGCGAAGTCGTCGCCGGCGGGGTCCAGGTCGAAGACCAGCCGGTCGGGGTGGTCGAGGCCGCCGGCCCGGTCGGTGCGGGAGAGCCAGCGGTGCAGGGTGATGCAGGCCTGGTCGGCGAGGTGGAGGAGGGTGGCGGTGTCGTCGCACACGACGTGGGTCACCGTGCCGCCCTCCTTGGCGACCTCGGCCCGGGTGACCCAGTCCGGGTAGTGCTCCGGGGTGTTCTTCTGCATGAAGCGGGGGCCGTCGAGGCCGTCCGGGTGGCGCTCCAGCATCAGCGGGCGGCCCCGCAGATGCGGCAGCAGGTAGGGCGCGACGGAGTGGTAGTAGTCGGCGAGGTCGCCCTTGGTGTACTCCTTGGCGTCCCCGCCGCCCGGGAAGAGCACCTTCCCGGGCCGCTGGATCTCCACCGTACGGCGGCCCGCCCGTATCGTCCGCACCCTGTCGTCAGGGTCCGAACTCATCGCACGACCGCCTCCTCGACCAGCAGTTTCGCCGCGGCCGCGATGCCCGTGGCGTCGATGCCGGCCGCGTGCAGCTGCTCGTCGGGCGCGGCGGAGCCCGGCATGGTGCGCACCGCGACCCGGACAAGGCGGGGCACGGGCCGGCCGTCGCCGAACGCCTCCGCGACCGCGTCGCCGAGGCCGCCCTCCTCCCGGTGGTCCTCGACGGTCACCAGACAGCCGGTCTCCTCGGCGGCCCGGCGCAGGGTCTCCACGTCGACGGGCTTGACGGAGTACAGGTCGATCACGCGGACCCGGATGCCGTCCTGTTCGAGCCGGTCGGCTGCGGCCAGCGCCTCGTGCACGGTGACCCCGGCCGCGACAATCGTCAGCCGGTCCTCCTCGCCTGCGCGCAGCACCTTGCTGCCGCCCACCGGGAACTCCTCGTCCGGCCCGTAGATCACCGGGCTCTTGCCGCGCGAGGTGCGCAGATAGCGGATGCCCTCGAGGCCGGCCATCTCCGCGACCAGCCGGGCGGTCTGGTTGGCGTCGCACGGGTACAGCACGGTGGAGCCGTACACGGCCCGGAACATGGCCAGGTCCTCCAGGCCCATCTGCGAGGGCCCGTCCTGCCCGATCGCGACCCCCGCGTGCGAACCGACCAGGTTGATCCCGGAACCGCTGATCGAGGCCATCCGCACGAAGTCGTGGGCGCGGGTGAAGAAGGCCGCGAACGTCGAGGCGTACGGTACCCAGCCGCGTGCCGCCATGCCGACGGCCGCGGCGACGAGCTGCTGTTCGGCGATGTAGCACTCGAAGAAGCGCTCGGGGTGCTCCTTGGCGAACACTTCGGTGCGAGTGGAGTCACCGACCTCGCCGTCCAGCGCGACGACGTCGCCGCGGGCGGTGCCGAGCGCGGCGAGCGCCTTGCCGAAGGCGTCCCGGGTGGCGACCTCGTCGCCCTGCTCGTAGCGCGGGAGTTGCAGGACCTCGGTGGTGACGGAGCGGAGCACCCCGGCGGCGGGCGGCTCTCCGACCTGGACGCGCAGGCCGCGCGGGCCGCCGAGTTCGGCGATGGCCTCGTCGGCCTCCGGCAGCGGCTTGCCGTGCAGGCCCTCGCGGTCCTCGACCGCGGCGACGCCCTTGCCCTTGAGGGTGCGGGCGAGGATCACCGTGGGCTGCCCGGTCGTCGAGATCGCCTCGCCGTACGCACGGTCGATCTTGTCGACGTCGTGCCCGTCGATCTCGATCGTGTGCCAGCCGAAGGCCTGGAAGCGGCGGGCGTAGGCGTCCAGGTCGTGGCCGTGCCGGGTGGGTCCGCGCTGGCCGAGCCGGTTGACGTCCACGATCGCGATGAGATTGTCCAGGTGCTCGTACGAGGCGTGCTCGGCGGCTTCCCACACCGAGCCCTCGGCGAGCTCGCTGTCCCCGCACAGCACCCACACGCGGTAGTCGAGGCGGTCCAGCCGCTTCCCGGCGAGGGCGATGCCGACGCCGACGGGCAGGCCCTGGCCGAGCGAGCCGGTGGCCGTCTCCACCCACGGCAGCCTGCGCGGGGTCGGGTGCCCCTCGAGGCGGCTGCCGAGCTTGCGGAAGGTGAGCAGCTCACCGTCGTCGATGGCACCGACCGCCTTGTAGGCGGCGTACAGCAGGGGCGAGGCGTGCCCCTTGGACAGCACGAAGCGGTCGTTGCCGGGGTGTTCGGGACGCTCGAAGTCGTAACGGAGGTGGTTCGCGAACAGCACGGCCAGCAGATCGGCGGCGGACATCGAGGAGGTCGGATGCCCGGACCCCGCCGCGGCGGCGGCCCGCACGCTGTCCACGCGCAACTGCTGGCCGAGTGCGACGAGTTCGTCGGTGTTCATGTGTCTCCTTCTGCTGCATCGGGGGAGTTCGGGCGTTCCGTGGGGTCCGGGGGGGGCGGTGCGTTTGACGGGACCGGGGGCGGGGTGGTCGGAGGGTTGCTGGGCCGTGGGCCGGGTCTCGGCGGGCTCGCTCACCCGGCCCGGGCCGCCGGGCACGCGTGCCAGCTCCGGTGATGCCGTGTCCAGCGGGACCGACCAGGACCGCACGAGGCCCAACTGGACGCCCTGGCGCGGGAGTACGGCGTTCAGGAGCCAGTCGGCGGCGACGCGGACGCGGTTGCCGGGCAGCGCGGCCAGGTGGTAGCCGCGGGTGACCGCGCCGGCCGGCAGGCCGGACAGCGGGATGCCGAGCGGGTTGGCGGCGGCCCGGACGCCGCCGAGGTCGACGGCGAAGCCCAGGTCGCGGTGGCGGTAGGCGCGCCGGCGCCGGCCGAGGCCGAGCGAGGCGGCCACGTTCTCGCCGGCCACCCTGCCCTGCCGCCAGGCGTGCTGGGCCGTCATCGGCGTGAACCTGCCCGGGCGCTCCAGATCCGGTACGGCCGCCGCGTCGCCGCAGGCGAACACCTCGGCGCGGCCGGGCACCTGCAGGTACGGATCGACGATCAGCCGTCCCCGTTCCAGCGGCTGCCCGACGGCCTCCACCAGCGGATCGGGCCGGACCCCGACGCACCACACCAGGGTCCGGCACTCCACGAACTCGCCGTCGCTGAGCAGCACACCGTCGTGGGTGGCCTCCTTCACGGAGGTCCCCATCCGGACGTCGACGCCCCGCGCCCGCAGCACCCGGTCGGCGGTGCGGGAGAGCCGCTCGTCCATCTCCGGCAGCACCCGCGGCGCGATGTCCAGCAGCATCCAGCGCGGCCGTGCCGCGCCGGGCAGAATCCGGCGCGCGAGGCTGTCGGTGAGCAGCTGCATCTGCGCGGCCACCTCGGTGCCGGTGTAGCCCGCGCCGACCACGACGAAGGTGCAGCGCGCGGCACGGCTCTTCGGGTCGTTCGTCGCGGCGGCCAGCTCCACCTGCCGGGTGACGTGGTCGCGCAGGTACAGCGCCTCGGGCAGGCCCCGGAATCCGTGCGCGTGCTCGGCGACACCGGGGATCGGCAGCAGCTTGTTGACGCTGCCGACGGCCAGCACCAGCCGGTCGTAGCCGACGGTTCCGGTTCCGCCCTCGGGGTCCTTGTAGTGAACCGTGCGCCCGTCCAGGTCGACGCGGTCGGCCTCCCCGAGCAACAGGCGTACGCGGCGCAGGGTGTCGGGCAGGGACACGGTGACCCTGCGGGCCTCCAGGATCCCGGCGGCCACCTGGGGCAGCAGGGGCAGATACAGGAAGTAGTCGGTCGGGTTGAGCAGCGTGATGTGGGCACGGCCCCGGGTCACGCGGGCAAGGGTGCGGGCAGCCCGGTACCCGGCGAAACCGGCGCCGACGATCACGACACGTGGTGGACTCACGGTGCGCCTCCGGCGGTGTGGCTCCCCTCAGGTGTTCCGCGTAACCGGGCCCGGGCCACCCAAACGCCGCCCAGCTCACCCGGATGCCCACTCGGCGCGGCGTTTCGCCCCGAGCGGCCACGGTTACCCGGCCCGGGACCGTCTCACCCCGACCAGCCCCGACCCCGACCGCCCGGTCGCGCGGAGGTGTCCCCCATGCCCGAGTACGGCTACTTCCTGTCCTGCGAGGAGCACGGCCCGGCCGAGCTGGTCGAACAGGCCCGCATGGCCGAACAGGCCGGCTTCCAGGCGCTGTGGATCTCCGACCACTATCACCCGTGGAACGACGCGCAGGGCCAGAGCCCGTTCGTCTGGTCGGTGATCGGCGCGCTGTCGGAGGCGGTGTCGCTGCCCATCGAGACGGCCGTGACGTGCCCGACCGTACGCATCCATCCGGCGGTGCTGGCGCAGGCCGCGGCGACCAGCGCGGTGCTGACCGGGGGCCGCTTCCGGCTCGGCGTCGGCACCGGCGAGGCGCTGAACGAGCACATCCTCGGCGACCGCTGGCCGCCGCTGCACGTCCGCCTGGAGATGCTGGAGGAGGCCGTCCAGGTGATGCGGCGGCTGTTCACCGGCGAGGAGGTCACCCACCACGGCACGCACTACACCGTGGAGAACGCCCGCCTGTACACCGTCCCCGACGAGCCCGTCCCGATCGACATCTCCGGCTTCGGCCCGAAGGCCACGTCGCTCGCCGCCCGCGTGGGCGACGGCTACATCACGATGATGCCGGAGGAGGAGATGGTCACCCGGTTCCGCAAGGGCGGCGGCGGAGCCAAGCCGGTGAGCGGGGGGACGAAGGTCTGCTACGGAGCCGATCGCGACGAGTGCGTGCGCACCGTGCGCAGGCTGTGGTTCAACGAGCTGCTGCCCGGCGAGATGGGCCAGGTGCTGCCCTCACCGCGGCACTTCGAGCAGTTGGCGGACCTGGTCACCGAGGACATGGTCCGGGAGAAGTCGGTGTGCGGCGACGACGCCGACGAGCACGTGGCCGCGCTGCGGGCCTTCGCGGACGCGGGTTTCGACCGGGTGTACGTCAACCAGATCGGCGCCGACCAGCGTGGGTTCTTCGACTTCTACCGGACGAAGGTGCTGCCGCGGCTGAACGGCTGAGACCGGGGCGAGGCCGAGAGGCGCGGGGTCGCTCCGCGCCCCTCGGTCGGCTGGTGGGCCGAGACGCGATCTCAGGCCCGGTGGTGCGGACCCTCCGGGTCGATGTCCGGGCGGGACGGGGTTCCGGACGGCATCGGCGGGTACGGCATGCCGAGTCCGCCGGGCGGGGCGACCGGTGGGGTGGCGCCGACGGCAGGGCCGGGCGTCGCGCCGTGCGGGTGCTTCGGGTGGGCGGCACCGCGCAGCAGGTAGGCGAGCGCGCCCAGGATCGCGGCGGTGATCAGCGCGGCCGCCCAGCCGGGCAGGCCCGCCGCGAGGCCCAGGCCCAGGGCGAGCGCGAGCGCGCCGCCCGCGTACAGGGCGACGGCGCCCGCGGCGGCGTAGAGCATGGCCGTGCGGCGCCGCTTACGGCTCTGCTCGCGCAGTTCCTCGCGTACCGTCTCGCGTGCCACCTGTGCCAGTTCTTCGACGAGGTGCTTGTCCAGATGTTCCAGGTGATCAAAACGGTCCATGAACTGCGGGTACCCGCTGGGCACGGTGAGTAACAGGGGCGGCCCGGGCCGTGGCCTGTGCGCGCCCGGCCGACCCAACTAGGCTCGTCCTCATGGAGATTCTGGGCGCCTCACTGCGCATCTGCGTCGACGACCTCGAAGACGCGATCCCCTTCTACGAACGTCTCGCGGGCGGCAGAGCGCTCCGGTTCGAACGCGGTGGCGTCCAGGTCGCCGCGATCGGCTGCTTCCTGCTGATGAGCGGCCCCGAGGCCGAACTGGAGCTGCTGCGCAAGGTCGCGGCCACGATCGCCGTGAAGGACGTGGACGAGGCACACCGGCTGCTCACCGAGCTGGGCGCCCGGATCATCGCGGGACCGGTGCCGACGCCGGTGGGCCGCAACCTGCTCGCGATGCACCCGGACGGTTCGGTCTTCGAGTACGTCGACCACGGGGGCTGATCCGGGCCGCGCTTCAGGGCGTGTCCGGCCGCATCCGGAAGTCGTGGCGGGCGGGCAGCGGCTCCTCGGTGAGCCGGGCCCACAGTCGGCCGATCGCGTCGTCGCCCTCCCGCAGGTCCGCCACCTCGAAGTCGGTGTCGAAGACGGCCCGGGCCTCGGCGCGGCGTCCCTCGGCGAGCAGCAGTTCGGCCTCCAGCAGCCGGAACCGGCCGCGTCGGCGGACGGCGGGCAGCAGCCGCTCCCACACGGCGCGGGCGTCCGCGGTGCGCCGGACCCGCAGCAGCGCCTCCAGCGTCTCGCGACCGAGGGCGGCGAGGGCGGCCGTCCAGGTCTCGCCGTCGTCGCGCCGTTCGCGGCACAGGTCCTCGAAGGCCTCCGCGTACCGGTCGGCGGCTCGCTCGTGGTGGCCCGACTCCTGGTCGGCGACGGCCAGGCAGCGCAGCAGCGGCCACAGCGACGGGGCGAGCGGGACGGCCCGCTCCCAGCTGCGGACCGCCTGGGCCCGGTCGCCGGCGTGCCACTGGGCGACGCCCAGGTGGTACTCGGTGTGGGGGTCTGCGGGCGCGGTCTCCAGCATGTCCCGCCAGTGCGGGGCGACGAGCGTCTCGTGGGGCGGGCGGACCCGGCGCGGCTCGGGCAGGGTGCCGGTGCGCAGCAGCTCGAGCCAGGGCGCCTGCGCCTCGCCGAGGGTGGACTCGGGAAACGGCGTGCCGGGCAGTTTCCAGTCCGCGCGCAGCACTTCGAGCGCGCCCCAGCCGGAGCCGGTGGCGAGGCTTTCGCCGGGTTCGGTGTCGGCATACGGCTTCCAGGCCGCGTACGCCTCCTCGACGCGATCGCGTGGCAGCACCGCCGCCAGCCGCTCCTCGGCCCCCCGGACGACCGCCGTCCACTCCCCCTCGCGGGGGGTGTCGAGCGGGCCGTACGCCTCCAGCCAGGACACCTCGCTCTCCGGCTCCAGCCGGACGTGCTCCAGCTGGGTGCGGGCGAGTCCCGCCTGGATCTCGCAGTAGCCGCCGGTGCCGGGTTCGGTCAGCCACTCCTGCCAGCGCCGGCCGCCGGACCCGCTGCCCCACACGAAGAGCTTGCGGCCGCGCAGCACGTCGGTGGAGGTCTGCACCAGCCCGTGCCCGGCCGCGTCCAGGGCGGCGATCCAGCGGCGGCGCCCTTCCGGCACCTCGTAGAAGTAGTCGGCGGCATAGGGGCTGTTGAGGGGATGGGTGCGGTCGATGCCGTCGTACGACGGGACGGGCACTCGGCGCAAACGGCGTTCGTAGCCGAACTGCCAGGCCTC
Organism: Streptomyces sp. NPDC007905; assembly: GCF_042959345.1. Classification (NCBI taxonomy): domain Bacteria; kingdom Bacillati; phylum Actinomycetota; class Actinomycetes; order Kitasatosporales; family Streptomycetaceae; genus Streptomyces; species Streptomyces sp. NPDC007905. Next base: position 239,111 of record NZ_JBIBKS010000004.1, read on the forward strand.
CTCGGCGGGGGCGAGGACCCTCACCTTTTCGGGCACGGCGATGTTCGACCACCAGTACGTGGGCACCGGACGCTCGTGCGGATTGCGGATGCGGACGCCGACGTGGAGGAAGTCGGAGCCCTCCGGGAGCCACAGGTCGACCTGGAAGGGCAGGTCGCGCAGCCGCTCCCACTCCCACAGGCGCAGCATCTCGCCGCCGTCCGGGGCGGGGACGCGGGCCGCGTGCAGGGGTGCGCAGGAGAGAGTGGTGTGGCCGGTGGCGCCGATGTTCCACTCGATGCCGCCGGAGTACCAGGCGCCGTTGAGGGCGAAGTCGGCGGGCTGGAAGACCGGGTTGCGGTAGAGGAGTTCGCGTCCCGTGGGCAGGTGGACGAGGGAGGCGATCCGGCCGCCGAGGCCGGGCAGGACAGTGGCGCGCAGCCGGTCGTTCTCGATCACCAGCGCGTCGAGGGTCCGGGGTTCACGGGTTCTGCCGTAGCCGTCGCGGACACGCACCGGCAGCAGGCTGTGCAGCGGCTCGTAACCGAGCTGCCGGGCCATGTCCCGCGGCATGTCGTCCCGGTCCCGGTCGTCGACGCGGTGGACCTCGTCGAGGGGGCGGAGCGGGGGCAGGGGGTTGTCGGGGCCCAACCGCGCGGCGGGCAGGGTCAGTACGTCACGTCGGATCCTCGTCACGACGACCATGGAACCCGGCGTGCGATGAGCCGGCCAGGGGAGCTGCCGGTCAGGATTGCGCAAAGGCGTCCACGACCACGTCCCCGGCGAGCTTGTGGCAGCCGGGTACGGTGCCGGGGGCGGGCGGGCGCAGGCCGAGGTGGGAGGGAGCGTCGATCACCACGAGAGTCCGCATGCGGACCGTCCTCACCGAGCGGACGATCCGCCGGAAGCCCTCATCTCCACGGTCAGAGCCCAGCGTTCGTGATCCCGCCAGGCCCCGTCGATGTAGATCATGTCCGGCGAGAAGCCCTCCAGACGGAAGCCGGCGCCGCGCGCCATCGCGACGGAAGCCGCGTTGTCGGGCTGCGCGTTGATCTCCAGCCGGTGCAGACCCAGCGGCCCGAACGCGTACCCGATCACCAGGTCGAGGCCCTCGCGCATCAGCCCCCGGCCGGCCGCGTGCGCGAAGGCGCCGTAGCCGAGGGCGCCGCACTGAAAGCCGCCCCGGACGATGTTGTTGATGTTGATGAACCCGGCGATGTCCCCGGTGTCCTTCTCGCACACCAAGAAGCCGGCCTTGGCCGGGTCCTCGATGAGCGATCCGGCGTAGGCGGCGTAGCCCTCGTCGGTGTCCGGCGGGAACAGCCACGGCCGGTGCAGGTCCTTGCTCTCCCTGGCCCGGGCGGTGAACTCGGGGCCGTCCTGGAGAGTGAAGGAGCGGATGGCCACGCGCGGGCCCTCGGCGAGGTGGCGGGATGCGGTGTTCGGCATCCGGCCAGCCTACGTGTCACGGTCGCGGCGCTTCGTGCGACAAGCCCCGCACGACACCCCGACGGGGCCGGTGCCGGGCAGGGCGCGGCCGGTGGCGGGGAAGCGGGTGGACCCACTCGGCGCAGCGCGGCCCCCTCAGCCTCAGCGCAGCGCGGCACCCCTCAGCGCAGCACGGACCGACTCAGCGCAGCGCGGGCTCGTCCAGTGTCAACGTGCCCGCGTTCGCGTCGAGTTCGGCCGCGACACCGAAGGGAATGGTCAACCCGCCCGCGCAGTGACCGAATCCGAAATCCTCGACGACGGGGACGCCGAGCGGACCGAGGCGGTCGGCGAGCATGGGCCGCAGCCGCTCATAGGGATCGCACCGCTCCCAGGAGCCGAGGAGCACCCCGCGCACGCCCTCCAGCCAGCCCGCCCGCAGGAGCTGGGTGAGGTAGCGGTCCAGGCGGTACGTCTCCTCGCCCACGTCCTCCAGGCACAGCAGCCCGCCGCGCGCGCAGGGGCGGGCGTGCGGGGCGCCGCGCTCCGCGGCGAGCAGGGAGAGGCAGCCGCCGAGGGTGACACCGCGGGCCCGGCCGGGGACGAGGGCCGTGCCGCCGGAGGTGATGGTGCGGACGGTCTCCGGGGCGAAGAGCGTGGCCCACAGATGCTTCTGCGCCCGCTCGTTCTTGATGAAGTCGATGCCCGCCGCCATCGGCCCGTGCAGCGTGGCGAGCCCGAGGCGGGTGGCGAAGGCCTCGTGCAGGACGGTGAGGTCGCTGAAGCCGACGAACACCTTCGGCCCGGCGGCGCGCATCGCCTCCCAGTCGAGCAGATCGATCATCCGCTGCGCGCCGTACCCGCCGCGGGCGCACAGCACCGCGTCCATCGCCGGGTCGCACCAGGCGTTCTGGAAGTCGGCGGCACGATCCGCGTCCGTGCCCGCCAGGTAGGGGAACTCACCGTGCCGGTCGAGCACATGGGGCGCGGCAACCGGGTCGAGGTCCCAGCCGCGCAGCACGTCGAGACCCGCCTGCAGCCGCTCCTCGGGCACCGGCCCGCTGGTGGCCACCACGGCCACACGCGCCCCGGGGGCCAGCCTGGCCGGCCGTAGCAGCTCTCTCACGTGCGCAACTCCAACTCCGGGACACCGGGTGTGGCCAACGCGAACACCTGGGCGTAGAGGGACAGTTCGGCCTCCAGGGCGCGCACCATCGTCTCGGCCCGCCGGAACCCGTGTCCCTCCCCCTCGAAGGTGAGGTAGGCGTGCGGCACGCCCCGGCCCTCGATCCCGGCGAGGAAGCGTTCGCACTGGGCGGGCGGGCAGATCACGTCGTCCAGGCCCTGCAGCAGCAGGAAGGGCACGGTGAGCCGGCCGGCGTGCGCGGTGGGCGAACGTTCGGCGTACCGGGCGGGTACCTCAGCACGCGGGCCGATCAGGGACTCCAGGTACCGCGACTCGAAGTCGTGGGTCTCCCCCGGCCCCCAGGTGCCGAGGTCGAGGACGGGATAGATGATGGTGCCGCAGACGTAGACGTCGGTGGTGGTCAGGGAGGCGGCGGCGGTCCAGCCGCCCGCGCTGCCGCCCCGGATGGCGAGCCGGTCCGGGTCGGCGGTGCCCTCCTCGGCCAGGGCGAGGGCGACGGCCGCGCAGTCCTCGACGTCGACCACGCCCCACTGCTCGCGCAGCCGCTCGCGGTAGGCACGGCCGTACCCGGTGGAGCCGCCGTAGTTGACCTCGGCGACCCCGATGCCACGCGAGGTGAAGTAGGCGATCTCCAGGTCCAGTACGAGCGGCACCCGACTTGTGGGGCCGCCGTGCGCCCAGATGACGTACGGCGGCAGCTCGCCGTCGGGGGCGGTGCGGCCGGGGTGGTGCGGCGGGTAGACGTGTGCGTGCACCTCGCGCCCGGCGGGGCCGGTGAAGGTGCGGATCTGCGGCTCGGGGTAGTGGGCCGGGTCGACGGGATCCCGGTGCCGGGCGCCGATGGCCCGGGCGCGTCCGGTCCGGGTGTCCAGTTCGACCACTTCGGGTGCGGTGCGCGGACTGGCACCGACGGCGACCACCCGTTCGCCGTGGGCCGCGAGGGTGGGCGCGAACTCGGTCCACGGCCCGGCGGCGTCGACGACCTCACCGGATTCCGGGTCCAGGATGCCGAGTACGCTCGCCCCCCGGCCGTGTACGACCGCGACGAGCCCGTTGTCCAGTGGTGCGAACCAGCGCAGGCCGAGCTTCCACAGCGGCCCGGCGAACTCCTCCTCGCGCGGGCACAGCGGGGTGCCGTCCCGGTACAGGTTCCACCAGCCGCTGTGGTCGCTCGCGTACAGGAGACGGCCGTCCGCGGACCATTCCACCTGTGCGACGGCCTCCTGCGGTCCGCCGGCGACGGTGTGGACCGCATGCAGCACTCCGTCGTCGCCGACCTCGCCGACCAGCACTTCCGTGCCGTCCCACGGCATACGCGGATGGTCCCAGGCGAGCCAGGCAGCCCGGCGGCCGTCGGGCGAGAGCCGAGGCCCGGTGACGAACCGGTGGCCCTCGTCGGTGAGTTCGCGTACGACGGCCCGGTCCTCGGCGGCCGAGCCGTCCAGCGGAACGGCCGCGAGAACCCGCCGCACGTCGCCCGGGTCCTCCCCGGTGAACTCCTCCAGTACGCACCACACCTCACCGCGGGCGACGTCCACCTGCGGTTCCGCCCAGCGCAGTCCGCCGCCCACCGGGGAGACGGGCGTCAGCGGGCGCGGCTCGCCGCCGGGCTTGTACCGGTACAGCCGCTGGTCGGCGAAGTGCGTGAACACCACCAGGGGCGCGCCGTCCCGGACCACCCCGGTCCACGGCCGGCCGCCGTACTCGATGACCCGGCTGCGCACGTTCCACGGCGCGGGCAGCACCGACTCCTCCGTACCGTCGGCCGACCGGCGCACCAGCGCCCGGCGGCCGCCCTCGGCGGGCCGGGGCTCGGTCCACCAGACCTCGTCACCGACGAACCCGACCCATTCCGGCTGCCCGCCGTGCGCCGCGGCCAACGCCGCGTCGATGGGTGAGGGCCACGACCCGTACGCCGACCTGTGCACCTCGTCCCCCATCGCCTAGGCCGTCCGCAGGAAGCGGTCGAGCACCCGGACGCCGAAGTGCAGCGCCTCGACGGGGACGCGCTCGTCCACGCCGTGGAACAGCGCCTGGTAGTCGAAGTCCTCGGGCAGCTTCAACGGCGCGAAGCCGTAGCCGGTGATGCCTAGCCGCGAGAACTGCTTGGCGTCCGTGCCACCCGACATGCAGTAGGGCACGACGTGCCCCTCGGGCGCGAACTCCTCGACGGCCGCCCGCATCTTCGCGTACGTCGGCGAGTCCAGGGGCGCCTGCAGGGCGACCTCCCGATGGGCGAACTCCCAGTCCACGTCCGGCCCGGTGAGCCGGTCCAGGGTGGTGCGGAACTCCTTCTCGCCGCCGGCCAGGTAGCGCCCGTCCACGAAGGCGACCGCCTCCCCCGGAATGACGTTCAGCTTGTAACCGGCCTCCAGCATGGTCGGGTTGCTGCTGTTGCGGATGGTCGCCTCGACCAGCTTGGCGGCCGGGCCCAGCTTGTCCAGCAGCCGGTCCACGTCGGTGAAGTCCGGGTCGATGCCGTAGAGGGCGGCGAGTTCGCTGAGGGCGGCCCGTACGGTCGGGGTGAGCCGGAGCGGCCACTCGTGCTCGCCGATGCGGGTGACGGCGGCGGCCAGCCGGGTCACCGCGTTCTCCTTGTTGACCTTGGAACCGTGTCCGGCCCGGCCGCGCGCGGTGAGCTTCAGCCAGCCGGTGCCGCGTTCCCCCGCGGCGATCGGGTAGAGCTGCCGTCCGGCGCCGTCGTGGAAGGTGAAGGCACCGGACTCGCTGATGCCCTCCGTGCAGCCCTCGAACAGCTCCGGATGCCGGTCGGCGAGGAACCCGGAGCCGTCCTCGGCGCTGGCTTCCTCGTCGGCGGTGAACGCGATGACGAGGTCGCGGCGAGGGCGTACGCCCTGCCGGGCCCAGGCGCGGACGACCGCGACGATCATCGCGTCCATGTTCTTCATGTCGACGGCGCCGCGCCCCCACACGACGCCGTCACGGATCTCGCCCGAGAACGGGTGCACGCTCCAGTCGGCGGCCTCGGCCGGCACCACGTCCAGATGGCCGTGGACGAGCAGGGCGTGGGCGGACGGGTCGGTGCCCTCGATCCGGGCGACGACGTTGGTCCGTCCCGGGGCCCGCTCCAGCAGCAGGGGCTCCAGGCCCGCGGCGGCCAGCCGTTCGGCCGCGTACTCGGCGGCGGGCCGCTCACGGCAGTCACCGCCGCCCCGGTTGGTGGTGTCGATCCGGATCAGCCCGGAGGTGAACTCGACGACCTCGTCCAGTGCCTGCTCGTCAGCCATACTGCTCCTCCACCGCGGCCGAGACGATCGTGGTGACCGCCTTGAAGGTACGGATTGCCTCGTACATGGTGTCGCTGGTGTAGGCCACCTTCCGCTCGCCCACGCGGGCCACGCCCGGGACGACGGTCGCCGCCATCGCCAGGTGCTCGGCGTCGAACTCGACGGCGACGGTGAACGGCCCGCCGCGCACGGGCTCGTGACGGACGGCCAGTCGCGCGGCCTCCTTGGCCGCCGCGCGGATGTCGGAGGCGGTCCGCACCGGTGTGCGGCAGACCGCCGCATACCGGGACACATGGTCCTTGACCGCGACCTTCAGTGCCTCGGGCGCGTACCCGAGCGCGTCATCGCAGGCCAGGTCGTCGCCGGTGACGAGCACGACCGGTACGCCGTACTCGGCGACGACGTGCGCGTTCAGCAGACCCTCGCTCGCACGGACGTCGTTCACCCACACCCCGGTGATCTGGTTCGCGAGGTAGGTGTGGGCGAGGACCCCCTCCATGCCGGCGCCCGCGTGGTAGCCGACGAACGCGATGCCGTCCACGTCGCCGTGCTGCACGCCCTCCACCATGGACAGCGCCTTGTGCCGTCCGGTGAGCATCTCGACCCGCTCGTCGAGCTGCTCCAGGAGCAGGTTGCGCATGGTCCAGTGGGCCTCGTTGACGAGCACCTGGTCGGCGCCGCCGTCGAAGAAGCCGAGCACGGCCGCGTTCACGTCCGAGGTGAACATCGAGCGGCACCGCTCCCACTGCGGCGTCCCCGGGAGCACGTCGGCCGGCCAGGTGACGCCGGTGGCACCCTCCATGTCCGCGCTGATGAGGATCTTCATGGTGCGCCACGTTACGCTCCACGGCCGCGGCCGGGCTACGACGCGGCGGCTCCGGGTCCTCAGCGCAGGCCGGCGCCCCGCCTGACCCAGATCTCGAAGTGCCCGGTGCCCGTGGACGTCCGGTAGGGCAGCGAGCTGGTCAGGCGGTAGCGGCCGCTGGTGCGCATCTCCTGGCGCACCGCCTCCTCGGCCGCGGGCAGGCCGCCGGAGCAGTCCAGCATCACCCCGTCGAAGTAGCCGTCGCGGACGGCCGCGCGGTAGCCCGGGATGCCCGGCAGGTGACGGCCGTCGTGCGTCTTGCAGTCGATGAAGAAGAAGGACAGCCAGTCCTCGTACCAGATGACCGTGGACACGCCCTCGTCCTGGAAGACGTCGTGCACATGGCGCCCTGCCCTGACGAACTGTGCCGCGGTCGCCTTCCTGGTGCCCCAGGGGTACCAGGCACCGTTCATCTCGTGGGCCAGGCTCATCGCCACGGGTACGTTCAGGGCCCGCAGTGTACGGGCGGTGCTGACGATGTAGGCGTCCTGGCTGCCGTCGGCGATCTGCGCGAACGTGGCCTTGTGCGGCTCCCAGGCGATGTACGGGAGCCGGCCCTTCTCCCACACGGCGCGGGTCTGGCCGGCCTGCGGTTCGTCGCCCCAGCCGAGGTAGTACTCCAGCATGGCCGGGGTACGCCCGACCTGGGAGGCGTAGCGCTCGACGGGACTGAGGTCCTTGGGGACGCCGTCGAAGGTGGCACCGAAGTACTTGGCCTTCGGGTGCAGCAGCGGGGTGACGTCGTAAGGCTGCGCGGGCGCGTACGTCGTGCCGCCGCCGGGCAGCGACGCGGCCGGCTGGGCCCCGTCACCGCCGGCGCCGATGGGGGCCGGCCCAAGCTCACGCAGCCCGCCAGGCAGACGATCCCGGCTGAAGGGACACGGCTTCGTCACGACCGGACCGTCGTGCTCCGGCCGCGCCTGGGAGGGGCCGGTCCGGGGACGGCGGACTGCGCGGGACGGCGGCATCGGCGGCTGTCCGTCCCGCGCTGCACGGGTCGGTCCGGGCTCCGGGCGGCCCTCACTTCCCGGCGAGTACGAACCAGCGCGCCGGCAGGTCGATGCGGGTGCCGTCCGCGAGGTACTCGGTCTGCGGCAGGGTCGTCTCGCCGTCGGCGAGGACCTGCAGGCCGGCCTCGGCGAGCAGGCGCAGGATCTCCTGGTCGTCCGCGTCGGCGGGCTTGAGGCCGTGGTCGAAGACCCGGCGCAGCTTGGCCGGCGGGCCCTCCGGGTCGTCCGTCGCCCGCTTGAGGACGTCCCGCGAGCCGGAGGTGAGTTCCACCACGAAGGCGCGGCCCTCGCTGCCGATGATCTCGGCCACGGCGGCGGCCACCGCGGCGCGGGCGGCCGGTTCGCTCTGGTGGATGACGGCCCGCATGTACACGTTGCTGTCGCCGAGCCGGTCGTGCAGGGCCTTGACGGCGCCGGTGTCGGTCAGGTCGAGCTGCTGGAACTCGACGGGGGCTCCGTCGGCCGCGCGGCGGGCGTGCTCGATGGCGGCGTGCGAGAGGTCGACGCCGACGGCGCGCGCGAACCGGGTGGCGAGGTAGCGGGTCTGGGTGCCGTTGCCGCAGCCCAGGTCCACGATGGTGCGCGTGGTGTCCGCATGGGGCAGGAACAGCTTGCTGTGCGGCTCGGCACTGAGGGCGGGGTCGCAGTCCCAGATCGCCTCACCCGTGGCGTCCGAGGTCCCGCGCCAGTAACTCTCCCAGTTGTCACGGTAGTTGTCCGAGACGTTCATTGCGATCTCCCCACGGTCGGTTCCGTGATCGGGATATCGCGACGGCCGTGCGTTGGGCAAGGGGCAGGGGTCACCTTCATCGGATGTATGGACCGCGGCCACTCCGCGGGGCGCACGCGGCAGGCCGCGCGCCCCCCTGTTCATGGCCTTGCGGTGACGCCCTGTTCGAACCAGACGGTCTTGCGGTGCCCGGTCGCGCTGGCGCCCCACTCGCGGGCCAGCCGGGTCACCACACGCAGACCGCGGCCCGACTCGTCGTACGGTCCGGCGCCGAGCATCGCGGGCAGGCCCGGTTCGTCGTCCGTCACCTCGAACAGCAGCGCGTCGGTGCGGACCACCCGCAGTCCGACCCGGCCGCCTCCGCCGTGCCGGACGGCGTTGGTGACCACCTCGCTGACCAGCAGCTGTGCCGTCTCCACCGCCTGCGGCAGGCCCCACTCCAGCAGCCGGTCACCGACCAGGCACCGGGCCCGGGCCACCTCGCGCGGGTCGGCGTCGAACTGCCACTCGGCGACATGGTCGTCGGGGATGCCGTTGAGCCGGGCCATGAGCAGGGCGACGTCGTCCTTGCGGCCGCCGTGGGTGTTGAGGGCGCGGATGATGGTGTCGCAGGCGTCGTCCATCGAGGCCGCGGGGTGGGCGGCGGACTCGCAGAGCGCGGCGAGGCCCTCGCCGATGTCGCAACCGCGCACCTCCACCAGTCCGTCGGTGCACAGCACCAGCCGGTCGCCGGGCCGGACGCGGACGACGGTGGACTCGAACGGGACTCCCCCGACCCCTATGGGCGCGCCGGTCGGCAGATCGAGCAGTTCACTGCGACCGTCCTCGGCCCGCACCAGGACCGGTGGGATGTGTCCGGCGTTGGCCATGTGCAGTTCGCCGCGGATCGGGTCGTAGACCGCGTACAGGCAGGTGGCCAGGTAGTTCTCGCCGAGCCGCCGGGCCAGGTCGTCGAGGTTGCGCAGCAGTTGGGCCGGCGGGGTCTCCATGGCCGCCATGGTCTGCACGGCCGTGCGCAACTGACCCATCATGGCGGCCGAGTTGAGGCCGTGCCCCATGACGTCGCCGACCACGAGGGCGGTGCGCGAGCCAGGCAGCTTGATGGTGTCGAACCAGTCGCCGCCGATCCGGCCGAGCCGGGTGCCGGGCAGATAGCGGGTCGCCACGTCGCAGCCGGCCATCCGCGGGGTGACCTGCGGCAGCATGCTGTCCTGGAGGGTGTCGGCGACGTTCTCCTGGTAGGTGTACATACGGGCGTTGTCGAGCACGAGTCCTGCGCGCGCGGCGAGTTCGGCGCCGGTGGTGCGGTCCATGTCGTCGAAGGCGGCGCGGTCGGGGCGGCGCATCAGCACCATGAAGCCGAGGACGACGTTGCGCGCCTTGAGCGGGACGATCAGCAGGGAGCGGCCGGTGATGAGCGGCCGGAGATCGCGCTTCTCGAACTCGCCGGAGATGCGGTTGGCCAGTTCCTCGGTGACCCTCGGGACGAGGACCGGTTCGCCGGTGACCATGCACTTGTAGAACGGGGTGTGCTCGGGGAAGGCGAAGGCCTCGCCCACGGGCACGGTGTCGTCCCAGCGGCCGGGCTCGTCGTTGTGCTCGACCCAGACGCGGTGCATCACGGTGCTCGCGTCCGGCGGTCCGTCCGGGAAGCCCTCGCCCGCGAGGACCGCCGCCCGCAGGTGGGTGCCGGCGAAGTCCGCGAAGCGGGGCACCGCGGCGCTGGTGACCTCGCGGATGGTCTCGCCGAGGTCCAGCGAGGAGCCGATGCCGGAGCTGACCCCGTTGAGGAACTCCAGGCGCTCGCGCACCGCGGCGTACTCGAGCTCGTGCTCGGCGCCGGCGGGGATCATGGGCGCGGTCCGCTGCTGCGGTACGACGGCTTCGGGACGGCTGCGGCCCGGGCGGCGCGGCACGCCCCAGTACGGGGTGACGGGCACCCGGTCGAACTGGCTGAACTCCAGCACGGGGTAACCGAGCTCGAGGATCTGGGCGACGATGCGGCCGCTGATTCCGGGGCTCATGTTGGGCAGGATCTCGGGGAGCCGGCGCTCCAGTTCGTCGGAGGCGGGCAGTTCGGTGTGGCGGGCGAAGCCGGGCGAGATCCGCTCGGCGGTCTCGTCGTCGTAGCCGCGCTCCTCCCTCAGCCGGGTGGCGTCGGCGGCGAGCACCAGCAGCCGGGAAGGCCCCGGACCGACCAGCGGATAGGCCCACCACAGCACATCGATCCGCGTCTCGTCACCCGTTTCGTCGCCCTTGGTGGCGCCGGGCGGCTCGTCCGTGTGCGGGAAGAGGCGGGCGCGGCCCGCCGTCGGGTAGGAGGTACGACCGCCGAGGGAGGCCTCCAGGTCGGGGCCGGGCCCGTCGAAGGACTCGTAGGGGCCGTAGGCGTCCGGCATCGCCTCGTGGTGCAGGTCGTCCGAGAGCGCGCCGGAGACCGGCAGCAGGTCCGCGGCGGGACGCCCGACCGCGTCCTCCCGGTGCACGCCGAACAGGCGGCCCGCGCCGCTGCTCCAGTGGGACACCAGGCCGTCGCCGTCGACGACCACCACGGCCAGCGGAATCCGGCCCTCCGCGCCGTCACCGGCGCCGCGGCCGGGAGGTGTGTCCCGCTCGCTGCCATGGTCCATGGCCCCGGCCCTCTCTCCCCACAGGTTGTTCGCAAACGATCTGTGCCGCCCGCCACTACGGTACGGCGGCGGCCGGTCGCGATGTGTGGCAATCCTGCAATTGGTTTCACCCGATCGCACCGGCGCGCAGCTCAGCGCCCCGCGGGCGCCCCCCTCAGTCCTCGTGTCCCAGCTGCAGGTCCCGTTCGGTGCGGCCGCCGCCCGCGACCTGCAGCACGGTGGCGACCGGCGGGTAACCTGCGGCGATCACCGTGTACTCGCCGGAGGACAGATCCACGAACCGGAACGTTCCGTCGGCTCCGGTGGTGAGAGTGTCGACCACGTTGCCGGCGGCGTCCAGGAGCGTGACGCGCGCGTCCTCCACGGGGCGGCCGCCGCCCGCCCGGACGGTTCCCCTCAGGACGGCGCCGCCCGCGAGTTCGATGTCCTGCCGGGTCTCCCGGGCTGCCTGAACGCTGACCGGGAGCGCGGCGGGGCGGAAGGCGGGCGCGCTGGCGGCGAGGGTGTACTCGCCGGCGACCAGTTCGGTGATGACGTAGCCGCCCTCGCGGCCGCTGCGGGTGCTCGCCACGACCTCCCCGTGCACGTTGGTGAGCGTGACGGTGGCCTCCCGTACGGGGCTGCCGTCGGCGGTGAGCACGCTGCCGGCCAGGTGTCCGGCGCTGCCGAGCACGACGTCGAGTTCGACGGGCCGCTCGCCGACGGTGACCGAGACGGCCTGCGGCTGGTGGCCCCCGGCGGCGGCGATCAGCACGTATGGCCCGGAGCCGGGTGTGGCGAGCGCGTACCGTCCGTCGTCGCCGCTCGCGCCCCGGCCGATCTGCCGGCCTGCGACGTCGATGAGGGTGAGCGCCGCGCGGGGAACCACGGTCCCGTCGGGGTGCTGGACCGTGCCGCACACCGGGATTCCGGCGGTGTGCGGTGAACGGGCCTGCGGGATGGGGGCGTTCATGGTGGCGTTCATGGTGGCGGGCTCCGTCTCGGTGGCGTGGTGGGACACCAGCGGTTTCTCCTTGAGGAAGAAGGCGATGAGCAGGCCGAGGGCGAGCACCGGGACGAGGTAGAGGAAGATCCGGGGCATCGCGTCGGCATAGGCGCGGATGTAGGCGTCGCGCAGGGCCGGCGGCAGCGCGTGCACGAGCTGCGGGGTGAGGGACTCGGGGTCGGGCAGCCGGGCGCCCGCGCGCGGGGGCAGTTCCCGGCGCAGGGCGTCGGTGAGCCGGTCCGCGAAGAGGGTGCCGAAGACGGCGGCGCCGACGCTGCCGCCGATCTGCCGGAAGTAGGTGTTGGCGCTGGTGGCGGTGCCGAGGTCGGCGGGGCGCGCGGAATTCTGCACGGCGAGCACCAGCGCCGGCATCACCAGGCCGATGCCGGCGCCCAGTACGGCCATCCAGACGCTGTACTGCAGCCGGGGCGTGTCGGCCTCGAGCCGGGACAGCAGCCACATGCCGACGGCGGAGACGGCGCCGCCGAGGGCCGGGAAGATCTTGTAGCGGCCGGTGTGGCTGATCAACTGGCCGCCGATGATCGAGGCGCCGACGATGCCGGCCATCATGGGCAGCATCAGCAGCCCGGACTCCGTGGCGCTGGCCCCGTCCACCATCTGCAGGAAGGTCGGCAGATAGCTGGCGGCTCCGAACAGGGCGACGCCGATCACCAGGCCGACCAGGCCGGTGACGTTGAAGACGGAGTCCCTGAACAGCCTCAGCGGGATGAGGGGTTCGGCGGCGAAGTGCTCGGCGACGAGGAAGAGCACGGTGGCGGCGAGGGCGCCCGCGCCGAGGCCGAGGATCTCCCGCGAGTCCCAGGCGTACTCGGTGCCGCCCCAGCTGGTCAGCAGCACCAGGCAGGTGGAGGCCGCCGCGAGCAGCAGTGCGCCCAGCACGTCGAGGCGGCCGCGGACCTGCGGCTTGGGGAGTTTGAGGACGGCGGTGACGACGGCCAGGGTGAGCAGGCCGAAGGGCACGTTGATGTAGAAGCACCAGCGCCAGGAGAGGTGGTCGGTGAAGTAGCCGCCGAGCAGGGGGCCGGCGACGGAGGCGAGCCCGAAGGCGGCGCCGATCAGGCCCATGTAGCGGCCGCGCTGCCGGGGCGGCACGATGTCGGCGATGATCGCCTGCACGCCGATCATCAGCCCGCCCGCGCCGACGCCCTGGACGGCGCGGAAGGCGATCATCTGGTCCATGCTCTGCGCCCGGCCGGCGAGCGCGGAGCCCACGACGAAGACCAGGATGGCGAACTGGAAGACGCCCTTGCGGCCGACGAGGTCGCCGACCTTGCCGTACAGCGGCAGACCGATGGTGGAGGTGAGCAGGTAGGCGGTGATCGCCCAGGACATCCTGTCCAGGCCGTGCAGCTCACCGACGATCTTCGGCAGCGCGGTGGCGACGATCATCTGGTCCAGCGCGGCGAGGAGCAGCGCCAGCATCAGCCCGACGAAGACCAACCGTACGCGCCGCGCGCCGAGTTCGGCGGCCGGGGCCGGTGGTGGGGGTGTGGCGAGGGCCCGCACCGGAGCCGGTGCCACGACCGGCTCGTGCTGCACCAGAGTCGTCCCGCCCACGTACCGCTCCCCTCGTCGCACCTGTCTCACATTTCCCGCGTAAGGCGACAACTGCGATCAAGTACGGCGAGTTACGGCACAATCCCGAACGGGATGGAGATCCACCCGAACCGGTGAGGGGTGCAACACCCCTCCGCCGGGCCGCCCTTGGGCCTACGCCTCGACCTCGCGCGCGAGGTTGGCGAGCACCGCGTCGTAGATCCGGCCGAGGCCCTTGGGCGCGAAGGTCTTCTCGAAGAATCCGCCGATGCCGCCGGCACCCTTCCAGGTGGTGGTGACGACGACCCGGGACTTCCCCTCGCCCGCCGGGGTGACGCGCCAGGTGGTGACCATGGAGGAGTTGCGGTCCTTCTCGACCAGCTCGCCGTCGGTGGGCTCGCTGACCTCCAGGAGGCAGTCGCGTACACGCTTGCTGGTGGCCTGGAGCTTCCAGTGGACGAGGGTGCCCTCGCCGTCGCCGCCCTCGCGCACCTCGTACTCGCTGAAGTGCTCGGGCAGCAGCTTCCGCCGCGTGCCGCGGTAGTCGGCGAGGGCGTCGAACACCTTCTCCGCGTCCGCCGCGACGACCCGCTCCGTAGTGGCCTCGACCTGCGCCATTGCGTTCCTCCAGGACCTGGTTTCTCGGGGTTGGGGCAAGCCAATCACCCCGGCGCCCGGCCGCCCAAATCGGGGTCGCACGATTATGGGAACGTATGTTCTATTCTGTGGCGAGCGCTACCGAGGAGGCGTCATGCGCTGGGAGAACCTCACCGTGGAATCCGCAGACCCCGACGGCCACGGCCGGGCCGCCGATGCCGCGCTGTTCGGCGCGGACGCCGTCACCACCCGCACCTTCGACACGCCCGAGTTCCGGGGGATCACCTTCCACGAGGTACGGGCCCGCTCGATCCTGAACCGGGTGCCGGGTGCCTCGCGCATGCCGTTCGAGTGGACGGTGAACCCCTACCGCGGCTGCACGCACGCGTGCGTCTACTGCTTCGCCCGCAAGACGCACAGCTACCTGGACCTCGACACGGGACTCGGCTTCGACTCCCAGATCGTGGTGAAGGTGAACGCGCCCGAGCTGCTGCGCCACCAGCTGGCCTCCCGCCGCTGGCAGGGCGACCACGTGGCGATGGGCACCAACGTCGACTGCTACCAGCGTGCCGAGGGCCGCTACCGGCTGATGCCGGGCATCATCTCGGCCCTCACCGAGCACGCGAACCCGTTCTCGATCCTGACCAAGGGCACGCTGATCCTGCGCGACCTGGACCTGCTGACCCGGGCGGCCCAGGTGACGGACGTCGGCATCTCGGTCTCCGTGGGCTTCACCGACACCGAGCTGTGGCGCACGGTGGAGCCGGGCACGCCCGCCCCCGAGCGGCGCCTGGACGTCGTACGCACCCTCGGCGAGCACGGGATCGGCTGCGGGGTGCTGATGGCGCCGGTCATCCCGTTCCTGAGCGACCACCCGGCGCAACTGCGGGAGACGGTACGGACGATCGCGGCGGCCGGAGCCACATCCGTCACGCCCCTGGTGCTGCACCTGCGGCCCGGCGCCCGGGAGTGGTTCATGGCCTGGCTCGGCCGGCACCACCCGCACCTGGTGCGCCGCTACGAGCGGCTGTACGCGGAGGGCGCCTACGCCCCCAGGTGGTACCAGCGCCGGATCACCCGTCAGGTGCACGAACTGGCCCAGGAGTACGGCATCGGGCCCTCGCGCGCGGGGATGGCCCGGCGCATCCGGCCGGCGCAGCCCCCGGAGGCCGACGAGACCCCGGCCGGGTCCGAACCGACCCAACTCACCCTCATGTGAGAGCGTTGGAGGGCATCCCTCGACCCAATCGGGTCAAGTACTGACAGAACGGGTTCATCAGGGCCCTGTCTCCGGGACGATGCGGCGAGAACCGTGACCCTCGCGGTTCGCACCACCCTCCGTCCCGGGAGGCCCCATGAGAACACGCGCAGCCCTGCTGTGCGCAGCCGCCGCCATGGTGGCGGGCTCGGTCACGGCCCCGCCCGCCGGGGCGGCCGCCCCGGCCCCGGCGGCGGCGCTCACCTGGAAGAAGTGCGGAACCAGGGACTACCCGACGCTCCAGTGCGCGTCCGTGAAGGTGCCGCTGGACCACGCGCACCCGTCCGGCAGGCAGATCACACTCGCCCTGTCCCGCGTCCCGCACACCGCGAAGACCTCCCAGGGCCCCCTGCTGGTCAACCCCGGTGGCCCCGGCGGCAGCGGTCTCACGCTCGCCGGATACGTCGCCTCGGCGCTGCCCAGGAGCGTGGCGGCGCAGTACGACGTCATCGGCTTCGACCCGCGCGGGGTGGGCAGGAGCACGCCGGCCCTGGACTGCTCGCCCCGTCACTTCACGTCGGTGCGCCCCGACACCGTGCCCGCGACGAGCGCGCTGGAGCAGACGAACCTGAAGCGCGCGCAGTCCTTCGCCGCCGCCTGCGGCCGTACGCACGCGGACGTGCTGCCGTACATCACCACCGTCAACGCGGTCCGGGACATGGACGCGATCCGGCAGGCCCTGGGCGCGCAGAAGATCAACTACTTCGGCTACTCCTACGGCACCTACCTCGGCGCGGTCTACGCGAAGCTCTTCCCCGAGCGGGTCCGCCGCCTGGTGCTGGACTCGATCGTGAACCCGACAGGCGTCTGGTACGCGGACAACCTCGGCCAGGACTACGCCTTCGACGACCGCCACCGCGCGCTGATGGCGTGGATCGCCAGATACGACTCGGCGTACCACCTCGGCACGGACCCGGCGCGGGTCGAGGCCGAGTGGTACGCGATGCGGGCGGCCCTGGCGAAGAAGCCCGCGGACGGCAGGGTCGGCGCCGCCGAGCTGGAGGACACCTTCATCCCTGGCGGCTACTACGACGGCTACTGGCCCTACCTCGCCGAGGCATTCGCGGCCTACGTCCACGACAAGGAGACCGAGCCGCTGGTGAAGGCGTACGAGAAGTTCGCCGCCGTGGACGCCTCGGGCGACAACGGATACAGCGTCTACACGGCGGTGCAGTGCCGCGACGCCGCCTGGCCGCGCTCGTGGAACCGGTGGCGGGCGGACACCTGGGCGGTGTACGAGAAGGCACCCTTCATGGCCTGGAACAACGCCTGGTACAACGCACCCTGCGCGTTCTGGCCGATCGACACCGTCAAGCCCGTGAACATCGCGAACGGCAAGCTGCCGCCGACGCTGCTGTTCCAGGCGACCGGCGACGCGGCGACCCCGTATCCCGGCGGTGTCACGGCCCACCGGCTGCTGGCCCGCTCCAGCCTGGTGGTCGAGGAGGGCGGCGGCAACCACGGCATCAGTCTGAGCGGCAACGCCTGCCTGGACAGGTATCTGGCCGCCTACCTGACCGACGGCACGGTCCCGCACGGCACCTCGGTGGCCGACGCGGTGTGCCGGAAGTCCCCGGATCCGAAGCCGCTGACGGCCAAGGCGGCCTCGACGTCGTCCCGCGGCTCGGCCCTGCACCGCCTGCTGGGTTTCCGCCGGTAGCCAACCTCACCGGCCCGCCGGGGGCGTTGTCGGACCCGTGGTTCACCATGGGGCCATGTGCGACCAACCGGCCCGGATCCCCGCCCCCGCCGGGGTCGCCCCCGCGGCCCGGTACAGCCACGCGGTCACCGCCACCGGCCGTTTCGTGGCCGTCTCCGGCCAGCTCGCCCTGGACGAGGACGGCAAGCCGGTCGGCGTGGCTGATCCGGCCGCGCGGGCCAGTGAGGTGTTCGAGAACCTGAGGCGCTGTCCGGCCGCGGCCGGGGCCGGCTTCCAGCACGTCGTCAAACCGACCTGCTTCGTCACGGACATGGCGTACCCGCTGGCGAGCCGCGCGGCCCGCGCCGCGCACATACCCGACGGCCGCCTTCCGGCGGCCTCCGCCGTGCAGGTGGCCGCGCTGGTCGCTCCGGAGTTCCTGATGGAGGTCGAGGCGCTCGCGGTGGTCGGCGAACAATCACGGGCGAACGTTGCCTGAAGGGCCCTAGGGTGCCGCCATGGACGCCCCACTCCCGCACATACGCCCGATGAGCCTCGTCGACTGCGACCGCGTCTCGGAAATCCGCATCCGCGGCCGGCAGCACGCCTACAAGGGGCTCATGCCGCAGCCCTACCTCGACGCGCTCAGCGTGGCGCGGGACGCCGAGCGGCGGCGGACCTGGTTCGCGCAGGGGGACGGCGCCGTGGTCAACCTGGTCGCCGAGCGGGACGGAGAGGTGGTCGGCTGGGCCGCGCACGGGCCGTACCGGGACGGCGAGGTGCGCACCGGGGACGCCGAGTTGTACGCGATCTACGTCGATCCCGTGCACCTCGGCGGTGGCATCGGGCGGGCGTTGCTTGCCGAGTCGGTCGAGCGGTGCTCCCGGTACCCGCGCATGTTCCTGTGGGTCCTGAAGGAGAACAGGCGGGCCCGCCTCTTCTACGAGCGGGCCGGTTTCCGTGCGGACGGCACCGAGGAGCCCTTCGACGTGGACGGCGTGCCCGTCCCCGAGGTGCGCTACGCCAGGGCGCTGCGCGACTGACCCGGCATCACCCCTGTTTCTGCCGCGGGATGCGCGCCAGCGCGTGCACCGCCGCCTCGGCGAGGGCCGGATGCGCGAGGGCCTCGGTCAGGACGCGGCGGGCCCGGCCGTCGCCGAGGGCGCCCAGGCCCTCCACGCAGGCGAGGGCCACCCTCCGGTACGGGTCGTGCGGGCGCAGCCGCCGCTCCAGCGTGGTGATCAGCGCCGGTACGGCCTCGGGGGCGCGCAGCTCGACCAGCAGCCGTACCGGGTGCAGGGCGTAGGCGACGCGCAGTTCGTTGGTGGCGAGGGCGGCGGCCGCGCGGGCCGTGCGCGGGTCGCCGAGGCGGGCGAGGGCGTGGGCGGCGGAGGCGCAGCGCGGCGGGTCGCGGTGGTTGAGCAGCAGGACCAGGGACTCGAAGGCCCGCCGGTCGCCGGCCAGGCCCAGCCGGAACGCGGCCAGTTCCCTGGCCCACAGCGGCTGCCCGGGCGCGGTGAGCACCTCCGCCAGTTCGTCGTGGTCCTCGGTCGCCAGCAGCCGGTCGTACGCCGCCGAGCCGCACGACTCCTGCCGTAAGCGCTCCGTGAGCGATCGCAACTCTTCGTCCACGGCGACCAGCGTAGGCGGGGTGCGACCGCGGAGGGAGCTACATCACAAACTCGGTGAGGGCTCAGGGCTGGCGTGCTCGTTACTCGCCGGTTAAGCTCAGACGAGCGAGGTCACCCCCTCGCACATCCGCTGACGACGGTTTGGTGACGCAGCCGTCGTGAGCAGTGGTCGGTTCGGTACCTCGGTACCGCAGTACGACCCGGCTCCGGGACAGGGCCGGTCGGATACAGCCGCTCCCGGGCGTGTGCACGCCCGCGGCGCCGGCACCGGGCGTGTGCGCTCGCAGCCCGACAACACCCGCACTCCCTTCCGCTCCGGTGTGCGCCTTCCGGCGCACCCGGCGCGTTCCTAGTCGTCACCCTCATTCCTGGAGTCCCGCGATGGCCACTCCCCTGTCCGACACCCCTCTGTCCCCGCTCAAGACGATCGCCGTCGTCGGCCTCGGCACCATGGGCACCGGCATCACCGAGGTCCTCGCGAAGGCCGGCCGCGAGGTGATCGGCATCGACATCAGCGAGGCCCAGGCCGCGCGGTCCGTCGCCGTCCTGGAGACCGCCACCGCCCGCGCCGTGGAGCGCGGCCGGCTGACCGAGCAGGAGCGCGCCGACGTGCTGGCCCGGGTCCGCACCGCCACCGACCTGCGCGCGGCGGCCGACGCCGACCTGGTCATCGAGGTGGCCCCGGAGTCGTACGAGACCAAGCAGCGGATCTTCCGCGAACTGGACGGCATCGTCCGCCCGGAGACGATCCTCGCCACCGGCACCAACGCCCTGTCCGTCACCCGCCTCGCCGCCGACTCGGCGCGCCCCGAGCGTGTGCTCGGACTGCACTTCTTCAACCCCGCCCAGGCGATGAAGCTGGTCGAGATCGTCTCCTCGGTGCTGACCGCGCCGCAGGCCGTCGCCGCCGTCACCGACCTCGCGATCGAGCTGGGCAAGGAGCCGGTCGCGGTCGGCGACCGCCCCGGGTTCGTCGCGGACGGGCTGCTGTTCGGCTACCTCAACCAGGCCGCCGCGATGTACGAGGCCAGGTACGCCTCCCGCGAGGACATCGACGCGGCGATGCGGCTCGGCTGCGGGCTCCCGATGGGCCCCCTCGCCCTGCTGGACCTGGTCGGCATCGACACCGCGCGTACGGTCCTGGAGGCCATGTACGCCGAGTCCCGCGACCGGCTGCACGCCCCCGCCCCGATCCTGAAGCAGCTCAGCGAGGCGGGCCTGACCGGCCGCAAGTCGGGGCGCGGCTTCTACACCTACGAGGCTCCCGGCAGCGCCACGGTCGTGCCGGACGCGCTGACGCCGGTGGAGGGAAGCACGGGGGTCGCGGGCCGTCCCGTCCGCTCCGTCGGGGTGGCGGGGTCCGGCACCATGGCGTCCGGCATCGCCGAGGTGTTCGCCAAGGCCGGGTACGAGGTCGTCCTCGCCGCCCGCAGCGAGGAGAAGGCCCAGACCGCCAAGGCCCGGATCGGCAAGTCGCTCGGCCGCTCCGTCGACAAGGGCCGGATGACCGCCGAGGCCGCCGCCCAGACCCTGGACCGGATCACTCCGGCCGGCTCCTACGACGCCTTCGCCGACGTCGACTTGGCCGTCGAGGCGGTCGCCGAGGACCTCGAGGTCAAGCGGCAGCTGTTCGCGACGCTGGACAAGGTCTGCAAGCCGGGCGCGGTCCTCGCCACCACCACCTCCTCGCTGCCCGTGGTCGCCTGTGCCCGCGCCACCTCGCGCCCGCAGGACGTGATCGGCATGCACTTCTTCAACCCGGCCCCGGCGATGAAGCTGGTCGAGGTCGTGCGCACCGTCCTGACGGCCGACGACGTCCACGCGACCGTCCGCGAGGTCTGTGCGAAGGTCAGGAAGCACGCGGTGGACTGCGGCGACCGCGCCGGGTTCATCGTGAACGCGCTGCTGTTCCCGTACCTCAACAACGCGGTGAAGATGGTCCAGGAGCACTACGCCTCCCTGGACGACATCGACGCGGCGATGAAGCTCGGCGGCGGCTACCCGATGGGCCCCTTCGAGCTGCTGGACGTCGTCGGCCTGGACGTCTCGCTCGCCATCGAGAAGGTGCTGCACCGCGAGTTCCGCGACCCGGGTCTGGCCCCGGCCCCGCTGCTGGAGCACCTGGTGGCCGCGGGCTGCCTCGGCCGCAAGACCGGCCGCGGCTTCCGCGAGTATGCCCGCCGCTGACGGCGTCGGCGACTGGTCCCGCACGGAGACGGACTGGGGCGGGCTGCTGGATCCCCACGGGTATCCGCCGCCCGCCCGGCGCGACGGCCCCCCGCCCGACCGACCCGGCAATCCCCCGCCCCCCACGGGCGGGGGAAACCCCGGACCTGCGCATCCAGCTGCGGACATGCAGTACGTTCGGGTCATGTCCCAGCCCGCCAAGTCCTCACGTACACCAGCCACGCCCGACGCGCCGGAAAGTGCCGCAGGCAGTCGCGCCGCCGCCCAGCGGCTGAAAATGCGCCGAGAGCTGGCGGCCGCAGCGATGGAACTGTTCGCGACCAAGGGGTACGAGGCGACCACCGTCGACGAGATCGCGGCCGCGGCCGGGGTCGCGCGCCGCACCTTCTTCCGCCACTTCCGCTCCAAGGAAGAGGCGATCTTCCCGGACCACGACGACACGCTGATCCGTGCCGAGGCGGTGCTCAACGCCGCCCCCGCGCACGAGCACCCGCTCGACACGGTGTGCCGCGGCATCAAGGAAGTCATGAAGATGTACGCGGCCCGGCCGGAGATCTCGGTGGCCCGCTACAAGCTGACGCGCGAGGTGCCCACCCTGCGCGAGGCCGAGATCGCCTCGGTGGCCCGTTACGAGCGTCTGTTCACCCGCTATCTGCTGGGCCACTTCGACGAGCACGCGCACGCCGACGACGCCAACGACGACCCGCTGCTCGCCGAGGTCGCCGCCTCCGCCGTCGTCACCGCCCACAACCACGTCCTCAGGCGCTGGCTGCGCGCCGGCGGTCAGGGCGACGTGGAGGCCCAGCTCGACCACGCCTTCGCGATCGTGCGCAAGACCTTCGGCAGCGGCATCGGCGCCGGGCGCGGCTCGGCGCCCGGGCCGGCCGCCGCCACTGTCCCGGCGACGGTCTCCGCGCACGGCGAGGTGCTGGTGACGGTCGCCCGCACGGACGCCCCGCTGGACAAGGTCATGCGGACCATCGAGGAGGCGCTCAAGGAGCGCTCCTGACCGCACGGCGCACGGACCGGTACCGAGAAAACCACGGTACCGGTCCGTTTTTTATGTTCGAAGAACAGTAGCTTTTCGAACCTTTTCCAAAGGATGACCCAGACTCTCGGGATCTTCACCGAAAATCCCACTGCCCCTCCGCCGGCATGGCATGCTTTCAGACCATCGGACATATTCCGCCGACCAGGGGAGGTCGGCGGTCTTGGCGTGTACACCGAAAGTAGCCTCGGGGAAACAGGGGGATGAGGCTCGGTGCGCGCCGTCGCATTCCTTTGTGCCGCTCGCACGCGGCATTGTGCAGGGGGGATTTCCTTGTCTTTTTCCGCGACACCTGTCGTCGGCATCATCGGGCTCGGCTACGTGGGGTTGCCCACGGCCCTCGCCCTGCTGGAGTCGGGCCTCACAGTCATAGGCCTCGACGTGAACGCCGACCGGCTGGACGCCATCCGGGACCACCGCGTCGACCTGGTCCCCGACGACCACCGCCGGCTGCGCGCCCACACCGGGGAGGCGCCGGGCGCCGACCGGTTCGTCCTCACGACGGACCCGGCGGCCCTGCGCACGGCCGAGGCGGTGCTGATCTGCGTGCCGACCCCGGTCGACGAGCACCTCGTACCGGACCTGCGGGCGCTCGTGGGCGCCTGCGCGACCGCCGCGGCGCACGCGGTGCCCGGGCAGACCATCGTGCTCACCTCGACCAGCTACGTCGGCACCACCCGGGACCTGCTGCTCGGCCCGCTCGCCGAGCGCGGGCTGCGGGTGCCCGAGGACGTGAGCGTGGCCTACGCCCCGGAGCGCATCGATCCGGGCAGCACCGACCACACCCAGAGCACCACCCCGCGGGTGGTCGGCGGGGTGAGCCCGGAGTGCACCCGGCGCGCCGCCGACGTGCTGCGCCGCACCGGCGCCGAGGTGCACGAGGTACTCTCGCCCGAGGCCGCCGAGATGACCAAGCTACTGGAGAACACCTTCCGCGCGGTCAACATCGCCCTGGCCAACGAGTTCGCCACCATCTGCGGCGAGCTGGGCCTGGAGGCGCTGGAGGTCATCCAGGCGGCGGCCACCAAGCCGTACGGGTTCATGCCGTTCTTCCCCGGCCCCGGGGTGGGCGGCCACTGCATCCCGTGCGACCCGCACTACCTGCTGTGGCAGCTGCGCCGGAAGCGGGTGGCCGCGCCGCTGATCGACACGGCGATGACCGCGATCGCCACCCGGCCGCAGGCCGTCGTGCAGCGCGCCCGTGAGGTCCTCGCCGACGCGGGCGTACCGCTGCGCGCGGCCCGGGTGCTGGTGGTGGGGGTGGCCTACAAGCCGGGGGTGGCGGACCTGCGGGAGTCGCCCTCGCTGGAGATCATGGCCGCTCTCGGCGAGGCCGGGGCCGAGGTCGCGTACACCGATCCGCTGATCCCGGCGGTGTCGCTGGGCGGGCGCCGGCTGCTGTCCGAGCGGGAGCCCGGGGAACGGCACTGGGACCTGGTGCTGGTGCACTCCGTGCATCCGCGGCAGGACCTGACGTGGATCACGGACGACATCCCGGTCCTCGACACCACCTACCGGCTGCAGGACTTCAAGCGCCGGGCGGTGGTATGAGCGTCCAGGCCGAGCGGCCCGCCGCGCCCGGCGGGCCGCAGCCGCCGCACCCCTCGGTGCCCGGGCCGCGTTCCGCGCGGCCCGGCCGCCGCCGCGTCGCCGGGGTGACGGACCGGATGGACCCCGGGGTACGGCACGCGGCGCGCCGGCTCTGCGTGGTGATCGTGCTGCTCCCGCTGCTGCTGATCCTCGCCCGCGAGGCACCCCGGCTGGTCCAGGCCCCGCTCGTGCTCGGGTACGGGTTCCTGGTCCTGACGGTCACGATCTCCATGCTGTTCATCGCCTACAGCCGCTACGACGACCCCTCCCAGCGGACGCTGCGCCGGCGCCCGCGCCATCTGCACCGTTTCCCGGAGCTGCCCGCACGACCACGGGTGAGCTTTCTGGTGGCGGTCAAGGACGAGGAGGACGGCATCGAGGCCTGCGTGCGCTCGATGGCCGCGAGCGACTACCCGGACCTGCAGATCGTGGTGGTCGACGACGCCTCCACCGACGGCACCTGCGCGGTGCTGCGGCGCCTGGAGCGGGAGCTGCCCGTGCGGGTGCTCTACCTGGACCGCAACGTCGGCAAGAAGCACGCCCTGGTCCGCGCCGCCGAGCTGGCGGACGGGGACGTCATCGCCTTCACCGACTCCGACTGCGTGCTCGCCCCCGACGCGCTGCGCCGCTGCGTCGCCGCGCTGGTGCGGCACCGCGAGCTGGGGGCGGTCAGCGGGCACGCGCGGGCGCTGAACGCCGACGAGTCCGTGCTGTCCAGGGCCCAGGACGTCTGGTACGAGGGACAGTTCCGGGTGGCCAAGGCGGCCGAGGCGACCTTCGGGTCCGTCTCCTGCGTGTCGGGGCCGCTCGCCGTGTTCCGCAGTGACGCGATTCTCAACTACCTCCCGGCCTGGGCGGGCGACCGTTTCCTCGGCGGTGAATTCCGGTTCGCCACCGACCGGCAGCTCACCGGATATGTTCTCGGCCAGAAATGGAAGGGGAAAAGGCTCAAGGCGCAGTACGCGGATTCTCCTTTCATCACCCGGCGGGACCACGCGGAACTGCCGTGGCGTATCGGATACGTGCAGTCCGCGAAAGTCTGGACGACCGTGCCGGCGCGCCTGCGGCCCTTCATGCGGCAGCAGGTGCGCTGGAAGAAGAGCTTCATCCGCAATCTCTTCTTCACCGGCACCTTCATGTGGCGGCGCGGTCTCGGCCCGGCGGTGCTGTTCTACGGGCACGTCCTGTGGGTGCTGTGCGCTCCGCTGATGGCCGTACGCCATCTGGTGTGGGCGCCGTACCACGGGCTGTGGTTCCTGACGGGGCTGTATCTGGCGGGCGTGCTGCTCAAGGGGGTGGTGTGGGGCCTTGCCTTCAAGGCCGACAACCCCGGCTCCACACGCTGGCGCTACCGGCCGCTGATGAGCCTGCTGTCGTCCCTGGTGCTGTCCTGGCTGCTGCCGTACTCCCTGCTGACCATCCGGCGCGGGGTGTGGTCGAGGAGGCTGTCATGAGGGCCGCACGGGCCGCCGGACGGGGCCTGGCCGCGCTGCTGGCCGCGGGCGTCGTCATCACCTTGTATCTGCTGGTGCTGTCCCGGGGGAGCTGGCCGCCGTGGTCCATTCTGTAGCCGCGAGGCGGCCACGCCTCACCGTCCGCCTGCGCCGGGGCGCGCTGCGCAGCGCCCTGGGCACGCTGACCGCGCTGGTCCTCGCCGTGCCGTTCGTCGTCGCCTGGCGGCTCTACGTCGACCAGCGCGAGGTCACCCGTCAGGTGAGTGTGCCCGCCGCACGCGTCGACGCGGCGGCCACCGCCCGCTGGAAGGCCCTGGGAGCGCGGCTTCCGGAGCGCGCGGCGCCGGTGATCCTCACCTACCACGACCTCCATCCGCACAGCGGCAGCAGCTACGTGGTGGACCCCGCGGTGTTCGAACGGCAGCTCACGGCCCTGCAGACGGCCGGCTTCCGCACGCTCACCACCGACGAGCTCGTCACCTACCTGCTCGGCGGACCCGTACCGCCGCGCTCGGTGATGCTGACGTTCGACGACGGCACACACGGGCTGTGGACGTACGGGGACCGGATCCTCGCGCGGCACGACATGACCGCGGTCTCGTTCCTCATCACCGGACGGGTGGGGCAGCACCGGCCCTACTACCTGTCCTGGCAGGAGATCGCCCGCATGGCCCGCTCGGGCCGCTGGGACTTCGAGGACCACACGCACGACCTGCACAGCCGCACCCGTATCGGGCCGCATGGCGCACTGGGGTCGTTGCTCGCGCACCGCAGATACCTGGCGTCCACCGGCCGCCTGGAGAGCCAGGACCACTACGAACGCCGGGTGCGGGCGGACTTCACCCGGTCCCTGGAGGACTTCCCCCGGCACGGACTGCCCCGGCCCCGGCTGTTCGCGTACCCGTTCTCGGCCCTGCCGGAGAACAGCGCCTACATCGGCGACCTGATCGACCGGCTCTTCGTCGGGGCACTGACGGACAAGAGTTCCGGCCCGGAACCGGCGGGCCGCAGATCGGCGGCGCACCAGGAGTTCCAGCGACTGGAGGTGTTCGCGGACACCACACCCGACGCGCTGCTCGCGCAGGTGGCGGCCCGCACTCCGGTGCCGCCCGCGGGGGATCCGCTGCGCTTCCCGGAGCGCTGGACGGGCAGCGACTGGAAGCCGCTGGAGGGCGGCCCGGACTTCCTCACGGGTGCCGGCGGCCCCCACCCGGCCGGCCGGTACGCGTACGCCGCCTACGCGCCGTACGCCGCCACCGACTGGGACCACTACTCGGTCACCGCCGGCCTGACCGGTCTGTCCTCGCGAGGCGGCGGCGGCACGGCGTTCGCCCGGGTCGGCGGGGACGCCACCGTCGGGGTGCGGGTCTCCTACGGCACCGCCCAGCTGGTCGGCGGAGGGCCCCCCGACCGGGTCCTGGCCGAGCGCCGGCTGACGCCGGGGCCGTCCCACGAGGTGCGGATCACGGTGGACGGCGCGCGCACCGCGGCGGTGGTGGACGGCCGGGTCCGCTTCAGCCTGCCGAACGGCAGCGGGGTACGCGGCACCGGCGGCATCGCCCTGGCGCTGTCGCGCGGGGACACGGGGACGGCCTGGCCGGCGTTCCGCCACGTGGAGACCGGCCCGCTGCCCGGGGCACGCGCCGCCGGCCGCCCCTTCGACGGCCCCGCGGGCTGGAGCGACGGTGACGGCCGTCAGGCGCAGGCGGTGATCGGTGCCGGCACGGTGCAGCCGGTCGGTACCGGCGGCTGGACGTACGCCGGCTACCGGCCGGGCAGCACCGGGCACTGGTCCGGGTACACCCTGAGCACCCGGTTGACGGGGCTGGTGGAGGAGGGGCTGCACAGTTCGGTCGTCGTGCGCCGCGGCGCCCCCGACCAGCTCACCGTCCGCCTCTCGCGCGGCTGGGT
Organism: Streptomyces sp. NPDC007905; assembly: GCF_042959345.1. Classification (NCBI taxonomy): domain Bacteria; kingdom Bacillati; phylum Actinomycetota; class Actinomycetes; order Kitasatosporales; family Streptomycetaceae; genus Streptomyces; species Streptomyces sp. NPDC007905. Next base: position 266,005 of record NZ_JBIBKS010000004.1, read on the forward strand.
CACGCTGCTGTCCGGGCCGGGCGCCCACCCCCGTACGGTGCTGTCCCGCAAACTGCCGGAGGCCGCGCAGCGGGACGTCCGGGTGACGGTCGGGGCCCACGCGACCCAGGTCCGCGTCGGCGGCGGGCTGGTGCGCGCCTCCGTCCCGGCCTCCGGCGGCACCGGCGGCATCGGGCTCGGCGCCTACCGGCATTCGCCGGCCCAGCCGTGGCCGGCCTTCGAGAACTGCGCGCTCGACGGAGGACGTACGGCATGATCCGGCAGCTCCTGCGGCGCCGCCGCGCACGGCTCCTGACCGGGGCCGTGCTCGCGTCGGCGGCGCTCGCGGGCGGACTGTCCCTGGAGGCCCAGGGCACGGCCGGCGCCCCGTCGGACTTCCGGCCCGCCTTCCCGGAACGCGGGCTCGTCACCAACGAGTTCGCGTACTGGCACCCCGACGCCCCCGGCGCCCGCCACTCCCCCGACTGGACCATGACCAGCGGCTCCCTGTTCGGGCTCGACGGCGCGGGGTGGTCGGGGCACCCCGACGGCGAGCGGCCCGACCCCGCGTCCGCCCGCACCACGGACTCCGCGGTCTTCCGGCTGGTCTCCCGGCGCCGGGACTTCGCCGACACCCGCCTGTCCCTGCGGCTGCGGCTGACCGAGCTGGTGACGACACCGCGTACCCCGGCACAGGCGTACGACGGCGTGCACCTGTGGCTGCGGTTCCACAACGAGCAGGAGTGCTACGCGGTGAGCGTGACCCGGCGCGACGGACAGGTGGCGGTGAAGCGCAAGACGCCCGGCGGCCCGTCCAACGGGGGCACCTACGTGACCCTTGCCACGGCGCCGGCCGGGCTGTCGCCGGACGTGTGGACCGACGTCGTGGCCACCGCGACCGATCTTCCCGACCACACGGTGCGCATCACGCTGGAGCTGGCGGGCCGCCGGGTACTGGACGTGACCGACGCCTCACCGGGAGACCTGTACCGGCCGGGAGGCGTGGGCATTCGCGGGGACAACACGGAGTTCACCTTCCGTGACTTCGTTGCACACTCGGAGTGACGGTGCGGCGCGAGTCGGTGACGTAAAGCGGACGAAAGGCCTACTCACGGGCAGCCCTGATCGATCATCGCTCATTTGTTACGTAAAGATTTCATCTGAGAGAAACTTCTGGCACTCAGTGCCTTGTCACATGACACGCGGTGTCATACGTTGAAAGAAGTCCGGGCGGCCGGCGCGCAGAGACCTTTCGCGCGTCGGCTGTCCCCGCAAGCCGGACGGCCTGCGCGCCCGGACGCCTGCGTCACAGGCAACCTCCCGCGCCACAAAGCGCTGCCGAAGCACCACCCGCCGAACCGACGGCATTCCCCAACCCTCAGCAGCACTCCCAACAGCACCGACGAAACCCCAGCGCCCCTCCCTCAGGGCGCTCACCGCCGGAGGCAACACCGTGACCGTGAAGGACATCCTGGACGCGATTCAGTCGAAGGACGCCACGTCCGCCGACTTCGCCGCTCTTCCGCTCCCCGAGTCGTACCGCGCGATCACCGTCCACAAGGACGAGACGGAGATGTTCGCGGGCCTGGAGACCCGCGACAAGGACCCGCGCAAGTCGATCCACCTCGACGAGGTGCCGGTGCCCGAGCTGGGCCCGGGCGAGGCCCTGGTGGCCGTCATGGCCTCCTCGGTCAACTACAACTCGGTGTGGACCTCGATCTTCGAGCCCCTGTCCACGTTCGGGTTCCTGGAGCGCTACGGCAAGGTCAGCGAGCTGACCAAGCGGCATGACCTGCCGTACCACATCATCGGCTCCGACCTCGCGGGCGTCGTCCTGCGCACCGGCCCGGGCGTCAACGCCTGGAAGCCCGGTGACGAGGTCGTCGCCCACTGCCTGTCGGTCGAACTGGAGTCCTCCGACGGCCACAACGACACCATGCTCGACCCCGAGCAGCGCATCTGGGGCTTCGAGACGAACTTCGGCGGCCTCGCCGAGATCGCCCTGGTCAAGTCCAACCAGCTGATGCCGAAGCCGGCGCACCTGAGCTGGGAGGAGGCCGCGGCTCCGGGCCTGGTCAACTCCACCGCCTACCGCCAGCTGGTCTCCCGCAACGGCGCGGCGATGAAGCAGGGCGACAACGTCCTGATCTGGGGCGCGAGCGGTGGCCTCGGCTCCTACGCCACCCAGTTCGCCCTGGCCGGCGGCGCCAACCCGATCTGCGTCGTCTCCTCGCCGCAGAAGGCGGACATCTGCCGGGCGATGGGCGCCGAGGCGATCATCGACCGCAACGCCGAGGGCTACAAGTTCTGGAAGGACGAGCAGACCCAGGACCCGAAGGAGTGGAAGCGCTTCGGCAAGCGCATCCGCGAGCTGACCGGTGGCGAGGACATCGACATCGTCTTCGAGCACCCCGGCCGCGAGACCTTCGGCGCCTCCGTCTACGTCACCCGCAAGGGCGGCACCATCACCACGTGCGCCTCGACCTCGGGCTACATGCACGAGTACGACAACCGCTACCTGTGGATGTCGCTGAAGCGGATCATCGGCTCGCACTTCGCGAACTACCGCGAGGCCTGGGAGGCCAACCGCCTCATCGCCAAGGGCAAGATCCACCCGACCCTCTCCAAGGTCTACTCCCTGGAGGACACCGGCCAGGCGGCGTACGACGTCCACCGCAACCTGCACCAGGGCAAGGTCGGCGTGCTGTGCCTCGCCCCCGAGGAGGGCCTGGGCGTGCGCGACGAGGAGATGCGCGCCAAGCACATCGACGCCATCAACCGCTTCCGGAACATCTGAGGGCCTTAGATGACAGAGCGTCAGAAGGACCGTCCGTGGCTCATGCGGACGTACGCCGGCCACTCGACGGCGGAGGCGTCCAACGAGCTGTACCGGCGCAACCTCGCCAAGGGCCAGACCGGTCTGTCGGTGGCGTTCGACCTGCCGACGCAGACCGGCTACGACCCCGACCACATCCTCGCCCGCGGCGAGGTCGGCCGGGTCGGCGTGCCGGTCTCGCACCTCGGTGACATGCGCCGGCTGTTCCAGGACATCCCCCTGGAGCAGATGAACACCTCGATGACGATCAACGCCACCGCCATGTGGTTGCTGGCGCTCTACCAGGTCGTCGCCGAGGAGCAGGGCGCTGACATCACCAAGCTCCAGGGCACGACCCAGAACGACATCGTCAAGGAGTACCTGTCCCGCGGGACGCACGTCTTCCCGCCGGGGCCGAGCCTCCGTCTGACGACGGACATGATCGCGTACACGGTCTCCCACATCCCGAAGTGGAACCCGATCAACATCTGCAGCTACCACCTGCAGGAGGCCGGGGCCACGCCGGTGCAGGAGATGGCGTACGCGATGTCCACCGCGATCGCCGTCCTCGACGCCGTCCGCGACAGCGGTCAGGTGCCGCAGGAGCGCATGGGTGACGTGGTCGCCCGCATCTCCTTCTTCGTGAACGCGGGCGTCCGCTTCATCGAGGAGATGTGCAAGATGCGGGCGTTCGGCCGCATCTGGGACAAGGTCACGCGCGAGCGGTACGGCATCGAGAACCCCAAGCAGCGCCGGTTCCGTTACGGCGTCCAGGTCAACTCGCTGGGCCTGACGGAGGCTCAGCCGGAGAACAACGTCCAGCGGATCGTCCTCGAGATGCTGGCCGTGACCCTCTCCAAGGACGCACGGGCGCGTGCCGTGCAGCTCCCGGCCTGGAACGAGGCCCTCGGCCTGCCCCGCCCCTGGGACCAGCAGTGGTCGCTGCGCATCCAGCAGGTCCTCGCCCACGAGAGCGACCTGCTGGAGTACGAGGACATCTTCGAGGGCTCCCACGTCATCGAGGCGAAGGTGAACGCCCTGGTCGAGGAGTGCCTCGCCGAGATCGACCGGATCCAGGAGATGGGCGGCGCGATGGCCGCCGTCGAGTCCGGCTACCTCAAGGCGCAGCTGGTCTCCTCGCACGCCGAGCGGCGGGCGCGGATCGAGTCCGGCCAGGAGAAGATCATCGGCGTCAACATCTTCGAGACGACCGAGCCGAACCCGCTGACGGCCGACCTGGACACCGCGATCCAGACGGTCGACCCGGCGGTCGAGGCCCGTGTCATCGAGGCGCTGCAGCACTGGCGGGACACCCGCTACCAGCCGCCCTTCAACCACCCGCGCCCGTGCAAGGCGCTGGAGCGGCTGAAGGAGGCCGCCAAGGGCACCGACAACCTGATGGCGGCCACGCTGGAGTGCGCCCGCGCCGGGGTCACGACCGGCGAGTGGGCCGGGGCCCTGCGCGAGGTGTTCGGCGAGTACCGGGCGCCGACCGGGGTCTCCTCGGCACCGGTGGCCGTCACCGCCGAGGCCGGCTCGGCACTCGGCGAGGTGCGGGCCAAGGTGGACGCCACCGCCCGCGAGCTGGGCGTCGGCAAGCTGCGCTTCCTGGTCGGCAAGCCGGGCCTGGACGGTCACTCCAACGGCGCCGAGCAGATAGCGGTGCGCGCCCGTGACGCCGGCTTCGAGGTGGTCTACCAGGGCATCCGGCTGACGCCCGAGCAGATCGTGGACGCGGCCCTCGCCGAGGACGTGCACGCGGTCGGCCTGTCGATCCTCTCCGGCTCGCACGCCCAGCTGGTGCCGGACGTACTCCAGCGGCTGCGTGTGGCCGGTGCCACAGATATACCGGTGATCGCAGGTGGCATCATCCCGAACGGTGACGCCGAACAGCTCAGGGCCGCCGGTGTGGCCGCGGTGTTCACCCCGAAGGACTTCGACATCACCGGGATCATCGGCCGCATCGTCGACGAGATCCGGAAAGCGAACAAGCTCGACCCCCTGGAGGTCCCCGCATGACCGTCAACCGCCTTCGCCCGCGCCGCTCCTGCCTGGCGGTCCCGGGAAGCAACCCCCGCTTCCTGGAGAAGGCCCAGGGCCTCCCCGCCGACCAGGTCTTCCTGGACCTGGAGGACGCGTGCGCGCCGCTCGCCAAGCCCGAGGCGCGGCACACCATCGTCAAGTTCCTCAACGAGGGCGACTGGACGGGCAAGACGCGGGTCGTGCGCGTCAACGACTGGACCACCGAGTGGACGTACCGGGACGTCGTCACGGTGGTCGAGGGCGCCGGCCAGAACCTCGACTGCATCATGCTGCCGAAGGTGCAGACCGCCCAGCAGGTCGTCGCGCTGGACCTGCTGCTGACCCAGATCGAGAAGACGATGGGCTTCGAGGTCGGGAAGATCGGCATCGAGGCGCAGATCGAGAACGCCCAGGGTCTGAACAACGTCAACGAGATCGCGCAGGCCTCTGCGCGCATCGAGACGATCATCTTCGGCCCGGCCGACTTCATGGCGTCGATCAACATGAAGTCGCTGGTCGTGGGCGAGCAGCCGCCCGGCTACCCGGCGGACGCCTACCACTACATCCTGATGAAGATCCTGATGGCCGCCCGCGCCAACAACCTCCAGGCGATCGACGGCCCCTACCTGCAGATCCGCAACGTCGAGGGCTACCGTGCGGTCGCCCAGCGCGCCGCGGCGCTCGGCTTCGACGGCAAGTGGGTGCTGCACCCGGGCCAGGTCGAGGCGTCCAACGAGATCTTCTCGCCCTCCCAGGAGGACTACGACCACGCCGAGCTGATCCTGGACGCGTACGACTACTACACGTCCGAGGCGGGCGGCAAGAAGGGCTCGGCGATGCTCGGCGACGAGATGATCGACGAGGCCAGCCGCAAGATGGCCCTGGTCATCTCCGGCAAGGGACGCGCCGCCGGCATGCAGCGCACCAGCAAGTTCGAGATTCCGGAGGCGTGAGCATGCAGTTCGGGCGCACCTACGAGGAGTTCGAGGTCGGGGCGACGTACAAGCACTGGCCGGGCAAGACGGTCACGGAGTACGACGACCACCTGTTCTGTCTCCTCACCATGAACCACCACCCGCTCCACATGGACACCAACTATGCGGAGAAGACGACGGACTTCGGCAAGAACGTCGTCGTCGGGAACTACATCTACTCCCTGCTGCTCGGCATGTCCGTGCCCGACATCTCCGGCAAGGCGATCGCCAACCTGGAGATCGAGTCGCTCAAGCACGTGGCGCCGACCTTCCACGGCGACACGATCTACGGCGAGACGACCGTGCTCGACAAGTGGCCGTCGAAGTCGAAGAACGACCGCGGCATCGTCTACGTCGAGACCAAGGGCTACAAGCAGGACGGCACCCTGGTGTGCGTCTTCCGCCGCAAGGTCATGGTGCCCACCGAGACCTACATCAAGGAGCGCGGCGGCGAGCAGCCCGGCCGCCCGGAACTGACCGCACCCGCGGAAAAGAACACGGAGAAGTAGGCCATGGCCCGTCTCGCCCAGACCGCCGGTCTGACCGACGTCCAGCAGGAGATCCTCTCCACCGTCCGGGACTTTGTCGACAAAGAGATCATCCCGGTCGCGACCGAGCTGGAGCACCGCGACGAGTACCCCCAGCAGATCGTCGACGGGCTGAAGGAACTCGGCCTGTTCGGTCTGATGATCCCCGAGGAGTACGGGGGCCTGGGCGAGTCGCTCCTCACCTACGCGCTGTGCGTGGAGGAGATCGCCCGTGGCTGGATGTCGGTGTCCGGCATCATCAACACGCACTTCATCGTGGCGTACATGCTCAAGCAGCACGGCACGCAGGAGCAGAAGGACCACTTCCTGCCGCGCATGGCGGCCGGTGACATCCGGGGCGCGTTCTCGATGTCGGAGCCGGGTCTGGGCTCCGATGTGTCGGCGATCACGTCGAAGGCGGTCAGGGACGGCGACGAGTACGTCCTGAACGGCCAGAAGATGTGGCTGACCAACGGCGGCACGTCGTCCCTGGTGGCCGTTCTCGTCCGGAGTGACGAAGGACACCCCGAGGGCACGGCGCCCCACAAGTCGATGACGACCTTCCTGGTCGAGAAGGAGCCCGGCTTCGGCGAGGTGCGCCCCGGCCTGACCATCCCGGGCAAGATCGAGAAGATGGGCTACAAGGGGGTCGACACCACCGAGCTCATCATGGACGGCCTGCGCATTCCGGCCGATCGGGTGCTCGGCGGCGTCACCGGCCGAGGTTTTTACCAAATGATGGACGGCGTGGAGGTCGGCCGCGTCAACGTCGCGGCGCGTGGCTGTGGCGTCGCTCAGCGTGCCTTCGAACTCGGCGTCCAGTACGCCCAGCAGCGTCACACTTTCGGGAAGCAGATCGCCCAGCACCAGGCCATTCAGTTCAAGCTGGCCGAGATGGCCACCAAGGTCGAGGCCGCGCATGCCATGATGGTCAACGCGGCACGTAAAAAGGACTCCGGGGAACGAAACGACCTCGAGGCAGGGATGGCGAAGTACCTCGCCTCCGAGTACTGCAAGGAGGTCGTGGAGGATGCCTTCCGGATCCACGGCGGCTACGGCTTCTCCAAGGAGTACGAGATCGAGCGCCTCTACCGGGAGGCCCCGATGCTGCTGATCGGCGAAGGTACCGCCGAGATCCAGAAAATGATCATCGGGCGCAGGCTGCTCGAAGAGTATCGGTTCCAGGGCTGATTGTCCGGGTACGGGGTGTTTTCTTCGAGAAGAAGATCACACCCCGTAGGTGGTGTTCGGCCGCCGACTCGGCTGACTGGCTTGCCCAGTTGTGGCCCGCGACCGGTACGATCCGGGAAAGCCGCCGTCCCCCGTCAGAGCGCGGCATCATCCGCTACGAAGGTCATCCATGCCCCACAGCCAAACCTCTGCACCTCGCGACCGCCAGGTCGGCGTACGCCTCGCGCGCGGAGCATCGCCGTGGCTTCTCCCGACCGTCGCCACCGCAGCCCTCAGCCTGGTCCGCGCCCGCCGCTCGGGCGTCGCCAAGGCCGTCGCCGTGCCCGCCACCGCGCTCGCGGCGGGCATGCTGTGGTTCTTCCGCGACCCCGAGCGCGACATCGCCCAGGGCCGGGTCATCTCGCCCGCCGACGGTGTGGTGCAGAGCATCATGCCCTGGAAGGACGGCCGCACCCGCGTCGCGATCTTCATGAGCCCGCTCAACGTCCACGTCAACCGCGCGCCCCTGGCGGGCACGGTGACGTCGGTCGAGCACATCCCGGGCGGCTTCGTTCCCGCTTTCAACAAGGAGAGCGAGAACAACGAGCGCGTAGTCTGGCATTTCGACACCGAACTCGGCGACATCGAGATGATCCAGATCGCCGGCGCGGTGGCCCGTCGCATCGTGCCCTACCTCCCTGAGGGGACGAAGGTCGAGCAGGGCGACCGCATCGGTCTGATCCGTTTCGGCTCGCGTGTCGACCTCTACCTGCCCGAGGGCGTGGAGGTCGCGGTCGAGGTCGGCCAGAAGACCGTGGCTGGGGTGACTCGCATTGACCGTGATTGATCCGGAGACCCAGGCGGGCTGGGTGCCCGAGGCCGACGAGGTGGACGAAGAGGAGGAGATGCCCCTTTCTCTCCGCCTCTCAATAGCGGACACCCTCACGCTCGGCAACGCGACGTGCGGCTTCATGGCGGTGTACTTCACGACCACCGGCATCCTGATCCCGCACCTCACCGGCAGCCAGGAGTCCGGCATGGCCCGCCACAGCGCGGCCACGGCGGTCATCCTGATGCTCTGCGCGGCGGTCTTCGACCTGTTCGACGGCCTGGTGGCCCGGAAGCTGCGCTCCTCCCCCATGGGCGCAGAGCTGGACAACCTGTCCGACCTGATCAGCTTCGGCCTCGCGCCCGCGTACTTCGTCCTCGTCTACGGCATGGTCGCGGACGACGCTCACCAGAGGGTGGCGGCGCTCGGGGCCATCGTGGTGCTCCTGGCCGTCGTGCTCCGTCTGGCGCGCTTCTCCTGCGTGACCATGAAGGACGGCGTGTTCCAGGGCATGCCGTCGCCGTTCGGCGCACTGACGGTCGTTTCGATCGTCCTGCTGGAGCTGCCCTTCGTGGCGACCCTGCTGGCGATCCTGGGCACCGCGTGGCTGATGGTGAGCCGTGTGGAGTACCCGAAGCCGCGGGGCCGGCTAGCCGGCGCCATGCTCTCCTGGATCGTCCTGTCCATGGGCCTCCTGGCCGCCTGGGCCTTCGACGCCCCGGGCGGTCAGCTGCTCCTCCAGACGGGCTGCGCCCTGCAGCTGGTCATGGGCGCGGTGATCCCGCTGTTCGCCACGGCGCGCCGGGTGAACAACTTCCGTGACAACCGGCGCGAGGCGCGGGCCGCGCAGCCGTAGCGCTCCACTGGGAGGGCCCCGGACCCGGGTTGGGTTCGGGGCCCTTCGCTTGTGCGGTGCTCGGCACCGGTGCAACCGCGCTGGGGGCTCGGCCCCCAGACCCCCCCGGCGCACCCGCCCACCCGTCTCGGTCGGCTTCGCGGGCCCCGTGCCAGGCCGACGCCCACCCCCGGCCCCGGGCACCTTTTCGGCCTACCGAGTCGGGTGGTGGAAGGGCATGGGCCGGGGGTCCGGGGGCGGAGCCACCAGGTACCTCAGACCAGGTGGTCCTCGGCGATGCGAACGGCGACCCGCTCCAGGATCGGCCCGGCATCCGCGATGCACTTGGCCACGTCGGGCTCGACGGACGTCAACGGGTACGCCCGTCCGATACCGGCCCGCAGCAACGCCTCCTCCGGCAGAGCGAGCCGCCCGCACACCGCGACGACGTCCTTGCCCGCGGCCCGAGCCGCCGCAGCGACCCCGGCCGGTGCCTTCCCGTGCAGGGTCTGCTCGTCCAGCGAGCCCTCGCCAGTGATCACCAGCGAGGCACGCTCCAGCGCCGGGGCGAAGCCCAGCACGTCCAGCATGATTTCGATGCCGGGGCGGAATCGGGCGCCCAGCAGCAGCGCGCCGTAGCCGATGCCGCCCGCCGCTCCCGCGCCCGGCGCCGCCGCGTGCTCCGCCGCCCGCGGCCCGGCCTCGGCCTCCAGGACCTTCGCGAAGTGGGCCAGGGCCGCGTCCAGGCTCGCCACGTCGTCCGGCGAGGCCCCCTTCTGCGGGCCGTACACCGCGGGAGCGCCCATGGGGCCGGTCAGCGGGTTGTCGACGTCGCTGGCAAGCACCAGCTCCACCGACGGCAGACGCGCATCGAGGCCGGACAGGTCCGCCCGCGCCAGGTCGGCGAGGCCGCCTCCGCCCGGCGGCACCGGCTCGCCGTCCTGGTCCAGGAACCTGGCGCCCAGCGCCGACAGCATCCCGGCGCCGCCGTCCGTCGTCGCGCTGCCGCCGACACCGAACACGATGGTCCGCGCGCCCGCGTCCAGCGCGGCCCGCAGCAGCTCCCCGGAGCCGTACGTGGAGGCGGTCAGCGGCGCGAAGACGCCGGCCGGCAGCCGCTGCAGGCCGCTCGCCTCGGCCATCTCCACGACCGCGGTGTCGCCGCGCAGCGCGAACGCGGCCGTCACCTCCTGGCCCAGCGGCCCGGCGACCCGGACCTCCCGCCGCTCGAACCCGGCCGCGACCGCCGCGTCCACGGTCCCGTCGCCACCGTCGGCCACGGGCAGCGCCTCAACCTCGAGACCCGGCACGACCCGGTGCAGCCCGGCCGTCACCCGCTCGGCGACCTGCCCGGCCGTCAGCGAGCCCTTGAACTTGTCCGCGGCGATGAGCACCCGACGGGTCTCGTTCACTGCAGCGTCCGCCACCTTGCTTTCCCCTTGCTCTCCGGGCCCCGCGCACGTCAGGGCCAGTCGCGCCGCTGCGACCTTAACCGCAGGACGCGCCCGCCGTCATGCCCCGACCGAACCCTGGGAAGCGGCTGGGAGCCGCCTTTGGAAAACGGGTAGACCCCAGCCATGACCAACCAGGGCACCGGGCCTGACCTCGCCGACCGCATCCACGGGGGCTGGCTCGGCCGGATCGCGGGCAACATGCTCGGCAAACCGGTCGAGCAGGGCGACGTGTGGACCCGCGAGCGCATCGACCGCTATCTGCGGCAGACGGCCGCGCTGCCGCTGACCGACTACCTGCCCGAGCCCGCCGACGCGGACGACGGCGCCGTACTGCGCCCGGAGTGGCGCCAGTGCGTGCGCGGCCGCATCCACGGCAGCTGCCGGGACGACGACGTGGACTACGCGATCCTGGGCCTGCACCTGCTGGAGACCCATGGCTTCGGCTTCAGCACCGAGCAGGTCGGCGACCTGTGGCTGCTCAGGCTGCCGTACCTGCAGACCTTCACCGCGGAACGGGCGACGTACCGCAACCTCGCGAACGGTCTGAAGCCGCCGCTGACGGCGACGTACGACAACCCGTACCAGGAGTGGATCGGCGCGCTGATCCGCGCCGACGTCTACGGCTGGACCTGCCCCGGCGACCCGCCGCGGGCGGCGTCGCTGGCCCGCCGGGACGCGGTGCTCTCGCACACCGGCAACGGCGTGTACGGAGCGATGTTCGCGGCCGCGCTGATCTCGGCGGCCTTCGGCGCGCGGGGTGTGCGGGAGGCGCTGGAGACCGCACTCGCCGTGATCCCGGCGAGCAGCCGGCTGGCCCGTACCGTGCGCCGGGTGGTGTCCCTGCACGAGACCCGGCTGCCCTGGGAGGAAACGCTGGCCACCGTGTCCGCGGAGACCGCCGGGCTCGGCTGGATCCACACCGTGCCGAACGCGGCGGTCCTCACGGCCGGGCTGCTGTACGGCGACGGCGACTTCACGCGCACCATCGCCCTCACGGTCCGCGGCGGCCTGGACACCGACTCCAACGGGGCGACGGCCGGCTCGGTGGCCGGGGTGCTCACCGGCGCGGCCGCCATCCCGGCCCAGTGGAGGGACCCGCTCCAGGACACGGTGCGCAGCGCGGTGTTCGGGTTCGACGGGGTACGGATCAGTGCGCTGGCCGAGCGCACCCTGCGCCTGGCGACCGCCGGCCCGTAGCCTCCGGCGCCTGGTTACCCTTCCTGAATGACCACGACAGACGACTTCGCCGCGTACATCGCCGGCCTCCCCCGAGTCCTCGCCGGTGCCGCCGCGCTCTTCCGGGACGCCGAGGGACGTGTACTGCTCGTCGACCCCAACTACCGTGAGGGCTGGGCCCTTCCGGGCGGCACGATCGAGTCGGACGACGGCGAGACGCCCCGCGAGGGGGTCCGCCGCGAGACGCTCGAGGAGATCGGCCTGGACCGGGAACCGGGCCGGCTGCTCGCGGTGGACTGGGTGGCCGGGGCGGGCCGGCCACCGCTGGTGGCGTACCTGTACGACGGCGGTGTCCTCACCGAGAGCGAGTTGAAGGCCATCCGTCTGCAGGAGGAGGAGCTGCTGTCCTGGCGTCTGGTGACCCGCGAGGAGATCCCCGGCCACCTGCCCGGCGCCCTCGGCCGCCGGGTGCTGGCCGCGCTGGACGTCCTGGCGGAGGGCGCGGGCACGGTGGAGCTGGAGAACGGCGACCGGGTGGCCTGACCGCCCGCGCGGACGGTCAGGCCCCCGTTCAGGCCGTGTGGACCGGCTGCCCGGCGACGACCGGGTGGTCGCGGTCGATCAGGCCGTGGGCGGCGGCGCCCCCGGGCGAGCCGAGGTCGTCGAAGAACTCGGCGTTCGCCGCCCGGTACCCGGCCCACTCCGGCGGGGTGTCGTCCTCGTAGAAGATCGCCTCGACCGGGCAGACCGGCTCGCAGGCCCCGCAGTCGACGCATTCGTCGGGGTGGATGTACAGGGCGCGTCGCCCCTCGTAGATGCAGTCGACCGGGCACTCCTCGATGCAGGCCTTGTCCTTGACGTCGACACAGGGCTGGGCGATCACGTAGGTCATGGCAGCTCGCTCTCCTTCTCCATCTGCTCGGCCAGCTTGAGTGCCTCGTCGATGAGCGTCTCCACGATCTTCGACTCGGGTACGGTCCTGACGACCTCGCCCTTGACGAAGATCTGTCCCTTGCCGTTGCCGGAGGCGACCCCGAGGTCGGCCTCCCGGGCCTCGCCGGGGCCGTTCACCACGCACCCCATGACGGCGACCCGCAACGGGACCTCCAGGCCTTGCAGGCCGGCGGTCACCTCGTCGGCGAGCTTGTACACGTCCACCTGGGCCCGCCCGCAGGACGGGCACGAGACGATCTCCAGCCGGCGCTGCCTCAGGTTCAGCGACTCCAGGATCTGGATGCCGACCTTGGCCTCCTCGGCGGGCGGGGCCGACAGCGACACCCGGATGGTGTCGCCGATGCCCTCGCTCAGCAGCGCGCCGAAGGCGACCGCCGACTTGATCGTGCCCTGGAAGGCGGGGCCGGCCTCGGTGACGCCGAGGTGGAGCGGGTAGTCGCACTGCTGGGCGAGCAGCCGGTAGGCGCTGACCATCACCACCGGGTCGTTGTGCTTGACGGAGATCTTCAGGTCCCTGAAGCCGTGCTCCTCGAACAGCGAGCACTCCCACAGCGCCGATTCCACCAGCGCCTGTGGGGTGGCCTTGCCGTACTTGGCCAGCAGACGCTTGTCGAGGGAGCCCGCGTTCACCCCGATGCGGATCGGGACGCCGGCGTCCCCGGCCGCCCGGGCGATCTCCTTGACCTTGTCGTCGAACCGGCGGATGTTGCCGGGGTTGACGCGGACTCCCGCGCATCCGGCGTCGATGGCGGCGAAGACGTAGCGGGGCTGGAAGTGGATGTCGGCGATCACCGGGATCGGGGACTTCCGGGCGATGGCCGGCAGTGCGTCCGCGTCGTCCTGCGAGGGGCAGGCGACGCGGACGATCTGGCAGCCGGCCGCGGTCAGTTCGGCGATCTGCTGCAGGGTGGCCCCGACGTCGGCGGTCGGGGTCGTGGTCATGGACTGGACCGAGACGGGCGCGTCACCGCCCACGGCCACGGACCCGACCTGGATCTGCCGGCTGGGGCGGCGGGGGGCGAGGCGCACCGGCACGGTGGGCACCCCGAGCGGGACGGACATGGCACGTGTCTCCTCAGTGTGGGGGTACGGCGGTGTGGGGAACGGCCGGGTGCGGTACGGCGAGGTGGGTGGGGCCGACGGCCGCGCGGCTGTACAGGAGCGCTGCCGCCAGGGTGTCGGCGATCCGGGGGGCGGTGAGTCCGGCGGCTTCGAGGACCTCGGACCGGGAGCCGTGGGCGAGGAACCGCTGGGGCAGCCCGAAGGTGCGGACGGGAGCGGGCGCCCCCGCGTCGCTCAGCGCCTGGGCCACCGCGGCCCCGGCTCCGCCCGCCCGGCCGTTGTCCTCGACGGTCGCGACCAGGCGGTGCCCGAGGCTCAGCTCCACCAGGGCCGGCGGCACCGGCTTGATCCAGCGCGGGTCTACGACGGTGACGCCGATCCCGTCCAGGGCGAGCAGCGACGCGGCCTCCAGGCAGATGCCGGCCATGGCCCCGACGGAGACGAGGAGCAGGTCCGCGTGCTCCCCCCGCCGGAGCACGTCGACCCCGACGACGGTGTCGATGGCCGGAACGTCCTGCCCCGTGGTGCCCTTGGGGAAGCGCAGGGCGGTGGGGCCGTCGTGGACGGCGACGGCCTCGCGCAGCGCGCGGCGCAGGGTGGGGGCGTCGCGGGGCGCCGCCAGCCGCAGCCCGGGGACCATGTTGAGCAGGGACAGGTCCCACATGCCGTTGTGCGAGGGGCCGTCCTCCCCGGTGACCCCGGCCCGGTCCAGGACGAGGGTCACGGGGGCGCGGTGCAGGGCGGCGTCCATGAGGAGCTGGTCGAAGGCACGATTGAGGAAGGTGGCGTAGATCGCCACCACCGGATGCATCCCGCCCAGGGCGAGGCCCGCGGCGGCGGTCACCGCGTGCTGTTCGGCGATGCCCACGTCGAGGGTGCGGTCCGGGTGGCGGGCGGCGAACTCGGTCAGGCCGGTCGGGTGGAGCATGGCCGCGGTGACGGCCACCAGGTCGGGCCGCTCGCCGCCGAGTTCGGCGAGCTCCCGGCCGAAGACCGAGGTCCAGGAGGGCGAGCCGTCACCGTCCGGCGGGCCGGGGCGCAGGGGCCGTACGGCGTGCTGCCGGTCCGTCTCGTCCTGTTCGGCGGGGGCGTGACCGCGGCCCTTGTCGGTGACGCAGTGGACGACGGCGGACCGGCCGAGGTCGCGGGCGCGGCGCAGGGCCGTCTCCACGGCCGAGATGTCGTGGCCGTCCACGGGGCCCAGATAGGTGAGTCCGAGGGTCTCGAACAGGCTGCCCGGTGTGGTCTCGCCGCGCAGTGCCGTCAGGTGTTCGGCGATGCCGCCGGTGGTGGGGCCGTAGGAGCGGGTGTTGTCGTTGAGCACGACGATCACCGGCCGGCCGGGGGCGGTCGCGATGTTGTTCAGCGCCTCCCAGGCCATGCCTCCGGTGAGCGCCCCGTCCCCGAGGACGGCCACCACGGCGCGTCCCGTGTCCCCGCGCATGCCGTGGGCGCGGGCGAGGCCGGCTGCCCAGGACAGCACGGTGGAGGCGTGCGAGTTCTCGATGACGTCGTGCGGGGACTCGGTCCGGCAGGGGTAGCCGGACAGTCCGCCGCGCTGCCGGAGCGAGCCGAGGACCCCGGCGCGGCCGGTGAGGATCTTGTGGACGTAGGTCTGGTGGCCGGTGTCCCACAGGATGCGGTCCCGGGGGGACTCGAAGACGCGGTGCAGCGCGATGGACAGTTCGACGACCCCGAGGTTGGGACCGAGGTGCCCGCCGGTGCGGGTGACGGTGTCCACCAGCAGCCGCCTGATCGGCGGGACGAGCCGGCGTACCTCCTCGGGTGACATGGCCCGCAGGTCCTCGGGCCCCCGGATGTCCTCCACGTGTGTGTCCACGCGTGACTCCTTCACGCGTGTCTCCTCTGCTGCGTTCATCGCACCTGCGCCTCGTCCGCCAGCGGTGTGCGGGGGATCCGGCCGGTGACCGGGTCGGCCAGCCTGGCCGGCATCGCGAAGACGACGTCCTCGGGCACCGCCTGCTGCAACTCGACGTTCGTGTATCCGAGTTCGGCGAGCCGGCCGAGGAGGCCGCCGACCAGGATCTCGGGCGCGCTGGCCCCGGCGCTGACGCCGATGCTCGACACGCCGTCCAGCCACGCCTGGCTCAGGTGGTCCCGGTCGGGGACGAGGTGGGCCCGGCAACCGTGCTCGCGCGCCACCTCGACCATGCGCAGTGAGTTGCTGGAGTTGGCCGATCCCACGACCAGGACCAGGTCGTGACGGCGTGCCAGGTCCTTGACGGCGTTCTGCCGGTTCTGGCTCGCGTAGCAGATGTCGTCGCCGCCGGGGGCGACGATGTCGCTGAACCGCGCGCGCAGCGCCTCGACCACCTTCGCGGTCTCGTCGAAGGAGAGGGTGGTCTGGGTGAGGAAGGCCACCGGGGTGTCGTCGGGCAGGTCGAGCCGGAGCACGTCCGCCACGGTCTCGACCACGACGGTCCGCTCGGGTGCCTCGCCGAGGACGCCGTCGACCTCCTCGTGGCCCGCGTGCCCGACCAGCAGGATGGTGCGGCGGTCGCGGGCGAAGCGCAGGGCCTCCTGGTGCACCTTGGCCACCAGCGGGCAGGTGGCGTCGATCACCTCCAGGTGCCGCCGGTCCGCGCCGGCCCGGACCGCCGGGGAGACACCGTGGGCGGAGAAGACGCACACCGCGCCGTGCGGGACGTCCTCCTCGCTGTCCACGAACACCGCGCCACGCTTCTCCAGTTCGGAGACGATGTAGTGGTTGTGCACGATCTCCTTGCGCACGTACACCGGTGCGCCGTGCAGGTCCAGGGCCCGCTCCACGATGCCGATGGCCCGCCGTACGCCGGCGCAGAAGCCGCGCGGCTGGGCCAGGACGACCTTCCCGGCCCCGTTCACGCGGCGTCACCCCCGCCGAAGCCGGGGAAGGCGACCGCCGCCGCGGTGGCGCGCTCGGTGCGGGCGTTGATCCGCAGCCGCAGCCGGCGGGGGTGGTAGACGGTGGCCAGCGGGACGGGCCGGACATCGGCGTCCGGCTCGCAGGTGATCCGCCACTTGCCGAGGATGGTGGCGAGCCCGAGGGTGGCCTCGGTACGGGCGTACAGGTCGCCGATGCACTTGCGTGCGCCGGTGCCGAACGGCATGAACGCCTGGCGGGCCAGGGGGGAGAGCCGGTCGGGGAGCCAGCGGTCGGGGTCGAAGCGGTGCTCGTCGGGGTAGGCCTCCTCGTTCAGCGCCACCGCGGCGGGGCTGAAGACGATGGTGGTCCCCTTGGGCAGGTGTTGTCCGGCGAGTTCGGTGTCGGACGCGGTGAGCCGGGTGAACAGCCAGGCCGGCGGGTGCAGCCGGAGGGTCTCGCTGATGATCCGGTCGGTCAGCGACAGGTTCGGCAGGTCGTCCCACGCCGGTGCCCGGCCGCCGAGGACGGTGTCGATCTCGTGGTACAGCGCGGCCTCGATGTCCGGGTGCTGGGAGAGCAGGTGGAAGATCCAGGTGAGGGTGCCGGCGACGGTCTCGGTGCCGGCCGCCATCACGGTGATGACCTGGTCGTGGATCTCGGTGTCGTCGAGCCGGCTGCCGTCCTCGTCGCGCGAGACGAGCAGGGCGGACAGCAGGTCGTCGTGCTCGGCGTCGTCCCGGCGGTAGTCGTCGATCAGCTGCTGGGTGGTCGCGTGCAGGTAGTCCAGGTTGCGCCGGTAGCGGCGGTTGGCCGGGGTGGGCAGGCGGCGCAGGGAGCGGGGCAGGAACATCTGCCGGAACAGCCCGTTGAGGACCGTGTCGAAGGCGCGTTCCACGCCGTCGGCGAGTTCCTTGCTGACGGGGGTGGAGTAGAGGGTGCGGGCCACCGTGCGCAGGGCCATGCCGTACAGCTCCTGGAAGGCGTCGACGACCATGCCGTCGTGCCAGCGCTCGGAGGTGGCCTCGATCTCGGCGTGCATGGCGGTGGCGTAACGCTTGAGCTGGGAGCGCTGGAAGGCGGACTGCATCAGCCGCCGCTGCCGGCGGTGGTCCTTGAACGGGCAGGTGACCAGGCCGTTCCCGGCGATGTCACGGGCCCGGTCGTAGAAGACGCCGCCCTTGTCGTAGGTGCGGTCGTTGGTCAGCACGTCGCGCAGCAGGCCCGGGTGGCAGGGCACGTACGCGGCGGTCGGACCGATCTTGATCTTCACCAGGTCGCCGTGGGCGGACAGCGACGACATGAACCGCACGGGCTGGCGCATCATCTGCAGGGCGTGGCCGACGACCGGGACCGCCCCGGGGGCCGTCCCGGCGACATAGGTCTGCTGGGGCATCGCAACCTCACATCGGGTGGGTGGTGCTCGGGTGGTGGGGACCGGCGGGTGCCGGTAAGGCGCAGCGGCTGCTGCCGAGTTCCTCGAGGTAGCCCTGGACGCTGGCGGCGACCGCGAACTCGGCGTCGTAGCGGCCCGAGGAACGGTGCCAGTCGTAGGAGCCCCGGATCACCGTGCGCACGGCGTCGTTGCGGTACCGCTCCACGGCCTCGCGTTCGGCGGCGTTCAGGTCGTAGATGTCGCACACCTTGGGCAGGCAGGTCTCCAGCAGGAGGTACTGCGAGAGGCGGGCGTGGACCTCGTCCTGCAGGTGGGCGATGCTGCGGCTCTTGGGCCAGCCGTGTTCCCGCTGCAGGATGAACACCAGGTTGTTCTGCTCGCCCCGGGCCTCCTCCTTCTCCAGCGACGCGATGTCGTTGAACATCAGGTTGACGTCGATGGCGATCTGCAGCATCGCGGAGAGCACGGCGCTGTCGAAGACGCGCTGGGGCACCTCGAAGTGCCCGGTGCTCTCGGCCATGTCCACGGTGGGCTGGACGCCGATGGTCTGCCGGCGTACGGCGAGGTACTGGGCGGCGGAGTCGTAAGGGGTGTCGTGGAAGCGGCTGGTGGCCTCGTCGACGTATCCGGTGAAGTAGTTGCGCCAGTGCCGGGCGCCGCGCGCGCACCAGGAGGGGGACATGCCCTCGCAGGTGCGGCGCCAGATGTCGGCGAAGCCGTGCGCGATGGGCGGTGCGGTGTCGGGCAGCGGGCCGTCGAGGGCGGCCGCCACCGCGTCCGTGAGCCTGCGGGTCTCCTCCGGGTCCTCGCCGCGCGGTCCGTCGAAGAGGTCGTCGAAGAGGAAGAACCACGACATGAGATCGACGCCCAGGTCGAGGTCGGCGCCGGTGGTGTGCGGGTAGAAGCGCGAGGCCAGGTCGGCGTAGGCACCGCGCAGATGGCGTTCGGCGGCGGCCTCGGTGGTGATGAGGCCCAGGGCGCGCGGCCACTCCAGCTGGTGGGCCTCGGCGCGCTGGTGGTCGGGACTGCGCCGGCTGGGCAGCGGTATTCGGAAGTCGACGTCCTGCGGCATGGTGATCTCCGTGGTGGGGGCACTGGGCGAACGGTGGTGGCGTGGGGCTGCGGGACTCGTCCCTCGGGAGGACGACCGGGCGGCGCCGCCCCACGGCGGAAGCGGATGGGAGAGGGGGCCGCGGGCCACGCTGCCCACGGCCGGAGCCGGGCTCCGGGGCGACGCCGCCCGCGGAGCCGGGCCTGCCCGGTGACACCGTCGCCCTCGGGGGCGGGGGGTGTGACGACGGGCCCTGGCCCTGATCCCTCACGGTCCTGAACGTGCTGAAAGATCACTGACGAGGGGCCGGACGTACCTCGGTCCGGCCGGACTTCTCACACCTCTCGATGCACGATGAACCGTCCCACGGCGAGCAACTCGTCGCGGGCGCGGGCGTCCAGACCGGCTCCGCGCAGCGCTGCCTCGCCCAGGGCCATCCGCCGGACCGCTTCGGCCTGGGCCCAGTCGCGGCCGCCGGCGGCCGCGATCAGGTCGGCCGCGCGGCGCAGTTCGGTCTCGTCCGGGTCGCCGGGCGCGGCCAGCCAGGTGGCCAGCTCGACGCCGAGCGTGCCGCCCTGGTTGAGCGCGTGGGCGACCGGGAGGGACTTCTTGCGGGCGCGCAGGTCGGAGTGGGCGGACTTGCCGGTGGTGGCCGGATCGCCCCAGATGCCGAGGACGTCGTCGGTGAGCTGGAAGGCGAGGCCGATCTGTTCGCCGTAGAGCGCGAGGGCGTCCACGGCGGAGCCGGGCGCCCCGGCCAGCAGGGCGCCGATCGCGGCGCTCGCCGACAGCAGGGCACCGGTCTTGTCCGCGGCCATCGCCAGGCATTCCTCGACCGTCACGTGCTGGCGCTGTTCGAAGGCCATGTCCTGGACCTGACCGTGGATCAGGCGGCGGGTGGTACGGGCGAGCAGGCCGGCCGCGGCCGCCGCGGTGGGCAGCCCGCAGTCGAGCAGCACCTCCTGGGCGAGGGCCAGCAGCGCGTCGCCGGTGAGGATCGCGCTGGAGGCACCCCACAGAGACCAGACGGTACGGCGGTGGCGGCGCTCCTCGTCGCCGTCCATCAGGTCGTCGTGCAGCAGGGAGAAGTTGTGCACCAGTTCGACGGCGACCGCCCCGGGCAGCGCGGCCTCGGGCGGCGCGCCCACCGCCTCGGCCGACAGCAGGGCCAGCGCGGGGCGCACGGCCTTGCCGCCGTCCGCCGCGATCGGCGCACCGGCGGCGGTGATCCAGCCGAGGTGGTAGGCGGCCTGGTGGCGGGTCTTGCGGTCGAGCAGGTCCAGGGCGGTGCGCAGCGCGGGCGTGGTGGCGTCCCGGCCGCGGTGCAGGCTCGCGGGGGTGACGGTCACGCCGCGGCCTCCGCTCGCCAGGGCTCCACCGGGTCGTCGAAGATGGCCACGACCTTGCGCAGGATGCGGCGGTCCGCCGGGTCGAAGGGCGTCTTCGCATGGATGGTGCCGAGCTGGTCCCACATGACGATGTCCCCGTGCTGCCAGGTGTGGGCGTAGGTCAGTCCGGGTGCGCCGGCGTGACCGCACAGGTCCTGGAGCAGCTCCTTGCTCGCGGTCGGGTCGAGTTCGAGGACGCGCTTGGTGTTGAGCGGATTGACGTAGACGGCGTGGCGGCCGGTGCGCGGGTTGCGGGCGATCAGCGGGTGGACGGTGGAGGTGCCGTCCTCGGGCAGGATCGTCGTGACGGCGGCCGGTCCGGTGCCGCCGTCGGGGCTCGCGATGGAGACCTCGCCCTGGTAGCTCTCCTCGATGGTCTCCTCGTAGCCGGAGCGCAGGGCGTGCCGGGCCCGGTAGGAGTGCAGCCGGCGGCGCAGCTGCTCGGGCAGGGAGTCGTACACCGCGTACATGTCGGTGAACAGGGTCTGCCCGCCGCCGGAGACGGGCAGTTCCACGGCCGCCAGGAAGCCGATCCGGGACACCCGCGGCCGGAAGGAGTAGTCGGTGTGCCAGTCCATCCAGCCGGCGTCGCCGACGCCGATCTTCCGGCCGTTCTCCACGATGTTTGAGATGATCAGGATCTCGTTGTGGTCGGGGCTGGCGCCGGTCGTGAGGCCCGTCCTGGGGATGTGCCCGAAGCGGCGCCCGAAGCCCAGCAGTTCGTCGTTCGTGGGGTCCCGGTGGCCGCGGAAGACCAGCACCAGATGCTGGTCGAGCGCGGCCCAGATCTGCTCGACGGCGGCGTCGTCGAGGTCCGGGGTGATGTCGGCGCCGTGCACGACGGCCCCGACGGAGGATCCTGGTATCGGCGAGACGTCCATGGCCTTGCGTCCCCCTTCGTCATTGCTTCGCCATTGCTGCGTCATTGCTGCGTCATTGCAGCGTGGTTCGTGCGTGGTGCTGCGCGGACGGGTGTGTCAGTCGCTCAGTTCGAGATGGGCGAGGTCACCGGCCTCGCGCCAGGTGCGCAGGACGTTCACGAACTCCACCGAGCCACCGCCGTAGCTGCCGTTGAGGACGTGCAGCTCGCTCGGGCGGCCCTCGTTGTTGTACAGGCCCGGGGTGCAGGACTCGGCGTAGTCGAGGTTGCGGTTCGCGAGCCGGAGGATCTCCTCGACCCACTCCTTCTCACCCGTGGCGGAAACCTCCACGACGTGCCGGCCCCGTTCCTGGACGGCCTTGAGGACGTAGGCCACGTGCCTGCTCTGCTCGCCCAGCATGTACGGCACGTTGACGTGCAGACCCGACTGGACCTTGGACAGGACGAAGCAGTTGGGGAAACGATTCACCATCAATCCGTGAAATGTCCGCGCCCCGTCCGCCCACTTGTCCGACAGTCGCAGCCCGTCCCGCCCGACGACCTCGTAACCGGCCCGGGCCGTGTACGGCACGGCGTACTCGGACTCGTAACCCGAGGCGAAGACCAGGCAGTCCACCGGGTACTCCCGGCCGGCCGCGACCACCGCGTGCGCGGTGAGCCGCTCGATGCCTCGCCCCTCGGTGTCCACCAGGGTGACGTCGGGCCGGTTGAAGGTCTCCAGGTAGTCGTCGTGGAAACACGGCCGCTTGCAGAACAGCCGGTAGTACGGCTTCAGCGCGGCCGCGGTGCCTCGGTCGTGGACGACGGCGTCGATACGGGCGCGCAACTCCTCCATCTTGAGGAAGTCGGCGCGCTCCATGGCGCCGGCCGCGTCCCCGGGGTTGGTCCCGGCGGACTTCGGGAGGATCGCCGCGAGCTTGGCCGTGATCTCCGTCCAGCCGTCCGCGACCAGGTCCTCCCCCTGCGGTACCCCGGAGGTCAGCGCGTGGAAGTTGTCCATGCGCCGCTGCTGCCAGCCCGGTTCGAGTCCCCGCACCCACTCCGGGTCGGTCGGCCGGTTGGCCCGCACGCCGACCGCGGGAGGGGTGCGCTGGAAGACGTACAGCTGCCCGGCCGCCTCGGCCAGGTGCGGGATCACCTGGACCGCCGTCGCACCCGTCCCGACGATCCCGACCCGCTTGTCCCGCAGGGCCGCGAGGCTGCCCGGAACTCCGTCGCCGGTGTAGCCGTAGTCCCAGCGGGCGGCGTGGAAGGAGTGTCCGCGGAAGGTCTCGAGGCCCTCCACGGCGGGCAGTTTGGGCCGGTGCAGGGAGCCGATCGCCATGCACACGTACCGGGCCCGGAAGTGATCGCCCCGGTCGGTGCGTACCAGCCAGTGCGAGGAGTCCTCGTCCCAGCGCAGTTCGGTGACCGAGGTCTGCAGGAGGGCGTCCCGGTAGAGGCCGTAGTGCCGGGCGAGGGCCCGGCAGTGCGCGAGGATCTCGGTGCCGGTCACGTACTTCTCCGTCGGCACGGTACCCAGCTCTTCGAGCAGCGGCAGGTAGATGTAGCTCTCGATGTCGCACCTGAGGCCGGGGAACCGGTTCCAGTACCACGTGCCGCCGACGTCACCGGCGGCGTCGATCAGGCGGATCCGCTCGAATCCGCCCGTCTCGCGCAGCCGCGCGCCCACCAGCAGGCCGCCGATGCCGGCGCCGACGACGGCGACGTCGACCTCGTCGGTGACGGGGTCCCGGTCGACCGGTTCGGCGTAGGGGTCGGCCGCGTAGCGGGACAACTCCCCGCGCGCGGGCCGGTAGACGCGGCCGCCGCCGGCCTCGAGGCGCTTGTCGCGTTCCTCGCGGTACTTCGTCCTCACCGTCTCGATGTCGACGGACTCTGACGCGTGGCCGGCGGGGGCGTCTGGTGCGAAGGGTTCCACAACGTCTCCTGTGTGGGGTGGACAGGTGAGGTCAGGTGGCGCCATACGTCGTCGAACTGGTCGCGCAGCCGGGTGGGCGCGTCGGTGTTGGTGAAGAGGTAGAAGCGGTCGGAGCCCAGCGCGTCCCACACGGTCTCGGCGACCAGGTCGGCGGTGACCGTCGTGTCGCCGGTCGCGTCGCGCGGCGCGGCGAGCCCGCGGACCATCGGGGTGTCGACCCGGCCGGGGCAGAGCACCGAGACCCGTACCGGGGTCCCGGCGAGGTCGGCCCGCAGGCTGCGGGCGACGGCCAGGTCGGCGTGCTTGGAGGCGGCGTAGGCCGCGCTGCCGCTACCCACGGCGAACGCCGCCATCGAGGCGGTGTGCACGAGGTGCGCGGGCCGCCCGCTCGCCAGCAGCCGCGGCACGAAGGCGCGGGCGACATGGACGTGCGCCCAGTGGTTCACCTCGAAGACCTCGCGCATCCGCGCCAGGGGCACGGCCCACAGCGGCGTCCCGACGGGGCCGACGACACCGGCGTTGTTGCAGACCACGTCGATCTCTCCGAGGGTGGCGTACGCCTTCTCGGCGAGGGCCGCGACCGCGTCGGGGTCGGTGAGGTCCACGGTCTCGGCATGGACGTTCCCGCCGCGCGCGGCGAGTTCGCCGGCCCTGCGGTGCAGGGCGTCGCCCTGGATGTCCGCCATGACCACCTTGACTCCGGACCGGGTGAGCCGGGCGGCGAGGGCGAGACCGATGCCGCTCGCCGCGCCGGTGACCACGGCCGTCCTGGGGTGTAAGTGCACGGGACTTGTCCGTTCCTCGCATCCTGGGGCGGGCGGGGGCACGGGCCGCATCGTCGCGACCCAGGGGTGTGCGGGGCGGGCGTGAGCCCGGGTTCCGGCGGCCTCCGCCCGGGGGAGGGCTGGGCGGAGGCCGCCGGTGGTTTCAGACGGGATCGGGCAGCTTCAGACTGACGGCGAAGATCGCCACCGAGAAGAGCGTCAGCAGGACGAGGACCAGCACCGCTGCCGAGGAGTGGCCCATCGAGTCGCCGAGGGCGAGGTAGATCGTGCCGCCCACGGTCGCGCCCAGGGCGGTGGCCGTCTGCTGGCTGGTGACCAGCACGCCGCTGCCCATGCCGGCCTGGGCCGGCGGGACGTCGGCGAGGATCATCCGGAACAGGGTGGGCCCGATCAGGGCCTGCCCGATACCGGTGAACGCCAGTACGGCCAGGACCAGGACGACCGGGACGTCCGGCCAGGTGATCCCGATCAGCAGCGCCATCAGCAGCAGTCCGGCGCCCTGGACGGCGGCCCCGAGCGTCACGATGCGCCGGCCGAGGGCCGCCGCGATCTTCGGGGTGAACAGCGCCACCACGAAGAAGGCGGAGGCGAACGGGGACAGCACCGCTCCCGAGCCCAGGCCGCCGAGGCCGAAGTCGTCCTGGGCGACCAGGGCGTAGACGAACATGAAACTGCCGAACCCGATCGAGAACGGCACCATCGCGAGCAACCCCCGGCGCATCCCGGAGCGGGACAGGACCGACGGAGGCAGCAGCGGCGAACCGCCTTGGGCCTCCAGCCGCCGCTCGACCCGGATCAGCGCCACCACCGCGGCGGCGGCGACCACGGGCAGCGCCCACAGCCACAGCGGCCAGCCCAGTGCCTGCCCCTCGACGATCACCAGCAGGACGCAGACCAGGGCCACCCCGAACAGCAGGGTGCCGGCCAGGTCGAAACCCGGCCTGCGCCCGGCCCTGGTGTCCGGCATGTTCCGCACGGCCAGCAGCGCGGCCACCCCGACCGGCACGTTGATCAGGAACACCGACCGCCAGCCGACCCCGGCGATGTCCAGTGAGACCAGCAGTCCGCCGAGGATCTGGCCGGCCACCGCCGCGAGTCCGGCGGTGGCGCCGTAGAGGCTGATGGCGCGGGCGCGGGCCTGGCCCTCGGTGGCCGCCTGGATCGTCGCGAGGACCTGGGGTACGAGCATGGCCGCTGCCGCGCCCTGCAGGAGCCGGGCCGCGATGAGGAACCCGACGTTCGGGGCCACCCCGCACAGCGCGGAGCTGAGGGTGAACGCGATCAGGCCCCACACGAAGAGCCGGCGTCTGCCGTAGGCGTCGCCCAGGCGCCCGCCGAGTACCAGGCCGAGCGCGTAGGCGATGCCGTAGCCGGACACCACCAGCTCCAGTGCGGTCTCGCCGCCGTTCAGGTCGTGGCCGATCGTGGTCAGCGCCACGTTGACGATGAAGAAGTCGACGATGGACAGGGCGAATCCGGTGAGCACCACGACCAGGCCGGTCGTGGACAACCCCGCCGGTGTCGGGGCGTCCTGCGGGGACGGCGGCTCCTGAGTGCCGGGAGCGCCGGTGGGGGGTGCTTCGCGATGAGTCATCTATTCAACCGAGCTGGGGGTTCCGGTGATCTTGGACATGATTCCCTTGGAGGGGTCCTTCGCCGAGTCCGTCCACGGCGTCAGCGCGTTGAAGCCGCGCTCCGACGCGGCCGGCTGGACGCGGGTGTCCATCGACATCCGCATGACGGGCGGGGACGACAGGTTGGGGACCGACTTGTGGCAGGTGTAGGCGTGCATGAACAGCACGTCGCCCGGCTCCATCGCGGAGTGCAGCAGGGTCTCGTCCTCGCCCATCTGCTCGGCGGGTATGCCGCGCACCGGGTGGCCGAACCTGCGGAAGGACTCGTGGACGACGTGCTCGCGCAGACCGCGCCGGTGGCTGCCGTCCGCCAGCGCGACTCCGCCGGACTCCTTGGTGGTCGCGATGAGCGGTATCCACACGGGGCGGAAGTCCTTGTTGGGGCCGATGTAGAAGCCGTCCTGGTGGAACGGCGTCAGGTGGGCGAACGACGGCTTCTCGGCGCCCGCGGCCGACGGGTAGTAGCGGATCGTGGTGGAACGGAAGACGAAGACGGGCTCGCCGAAGACCTGCTCGAACACCTTCAGGGTCGAGGGGTGGTTCCAGAAGTCGTCGTACTTGACGTACTTGTGCATCGCCACCTCGTCGACCTCCTCGAAGGAGTCGATGGTGACGTCGTCCAGTGTCGCCTTCGGGTCCGCCGCGCCCAGCGCGATCAGTCCCTCCAGCATCTGCTCCGCGGTGGTCCGGACGAGGTCGCGGTCGAGGACGCCGCGCAGATACAGGTAGCCGTGCTCCTCGAAGAAGCCGTCGAGCGCCTCCCGGTCGTCGAGCAGAGGCGTGCAGTCCGTGTAGTCGCCGGTCACGTACGTCATGGGTTCCCGTCCTTGTGACATGGTCCGAGTGACATGGGCCGTAGGGGCGTGTGACGTGTCCCGCCCGGCACGTGGGCGGGCCGACGGCCGCGGTGGCGTCGGTGGGGGCGGCCCGGATGCACGGGGACGGGCCGCCGGCGCGTCGGAGCGTCGGCCGCCGCAGGTGGGCGGGCGGCCGAGGAACTCGGAGGTGAGCGGGGAGGGGAGCCGGGCCGGACGGTGCGTCAGAGGGTGGCGCCGACCAGCAGGGCGAGGTCGATGAGACGGTTCGAGTAACCCCATTCGTTGTCGTACCAGCCGACGACCTTGACCTGCGCGTCGGTCACGCGGGTGAGTCCGGCGTCGAAGATGCAGGAGGCGGGGTCGCCCACGATGTCGGTGCTGACGAGGGGCGCCTCGGTGTACGACAGCAGTCCCTTGTAGGCGCCGGCCGCGGCGGCCGCGTACGCCTCCTTGACCTCCTCGACGGAGGTGCGCCGGCTCGGGGTCACCGTCAGGTCGGTGACCGAGCCGGTGGGCACCGGCACCCGCAGGGCGAAGGCGTCGAGCCGCCCGGCCAGTTCGGGCAGCACCAGGCCGATGGCCTTGGCGGCCCCGCTGGAGGTCGGCACGATGTTCAGACCCGCGGCGCGCGCCCGGCGCAGGTCCTTGTGGGGGGCGTCCTGGAGGTTCTGGTCCTGGGTATAGGCGTGGACGGTGGTCATCATGCCCGCGTCGATGCCCACGCTCTCGTGCAGCACCTTGGCGAGCACCGCGAGGCAGTTGGTGGTGCAGGAGGCGTTGGAGATGATCGTGTGCCGCTCCGGGTCGTAGGCGTCCTCGTTGACACCGAGCACGACCGTGAGGTCCTCACCGCTGGCCGGGGCCGCGATGACGACCTTCTTCGCACCGCCCTCGACATGGGCGCGGGCGCGGGCGGCGTCGGTGAAGATACCGGTGGACTCGATCACGATGTCCACGCCGAGATCGCCCCAGGGCAGGGCGCCCGGGTCGCGCTCGGCGAGCACCTTGATCGTCCGGCTGCCCACGCGGATCGCACCCGGCTCAGCGGCGATCTCCTCGGGGAACCGGCCCAGGATCGAGTCGTAGGCCAGCAGGTGGGCCATCGTGTTGACGTCACCGAGGTCGTTGACGGCGACGATCTCCAACTCCGAGCCACGCGCGGCCACCGCGCGGAAGACGTTGCGGCCGATACGCCCGAAACCGTTGATACCGATGCGCACAGTCATTGATGTGTCCCTCACCTTGCGCTTCTGGGGTGGTTGACGCGCCGTTGCGCCGAGGTGCGATGCCGGACCACACATCACCGCGGGGCGGGGACGTGGTGCATCACGACCTTATATAAGCATGCGATACATTTCCAGGGTGACCTCTCCTCAGAACCGCAGCCACGAAGCCGACTTGGACGTCGATGACCTCACCCGGGCAATCGAGAACTTCAACCGCTTCTACATCCGGCTCGCCTCCGTGCAGAAGTTGTCGTTCACGACGCTGTCGGTGCTGGACACGCTGGCCTTCCGCGGCCCCACGCGACTGACCGACCTGGTCCGCACGGAGCAGTTGAGCCAGCCGGGGATCACCCAGTTGGTGACCCGGCTCGAACGGGACGGGCTCGTCGAGCGCCGCCCCGACCCGACCGACGGCCGTGCCGTCCTCGTGCACATCACCGAGGAGGGCCGGAAGATCGGCCGCGCCCGGCACGAGGACCGGGCCCGCCATCTGGCGCCCCTGATGGGTGAGTTGACACCCGAGGAACGGCGGACCATCGCCTCGGCCGTCCCGGTCCTCACCCGCCTCGCCGAACTCGGCGTGCGTGCACGGCAGTAGGCGCTTCGCGCGCCGAATCCGCCGACGCCCCGGCGTGTGCACGACTTTGCCGACTCGGCGTTCGGACCCGGCGGCAGACCGCGTCGCGCACCGATCCGCCGGCCGCACCCGGCAGTACGCGCACGGTCTCCCGACCGCGGTACGCACCTACGGCAACGGACCGCGACACGCCCCGACCCCTCCGGTGACGGCGGTACTTGTACGACCCCGCGGCGACGCCCGGAGCAGTGCTCAGCCCTCCGGGTCCCGCGGCCTCGCATCCACCTCGCGCAGCGCCTCCTCGCGCGCGGCGGACCGCGCCTCGGTCCGGTGGCCGCGCTCGATGTAGTCCCGGACGACCAGTTCCACGGCGTCCTGCGGATTGCTCACCCCCGCGAGCGCCATGACCTCCACGACGAGCTGGGCGTCGAGTGAGACAGTCACCTTGGCCATGGCCGGACGCTAGCATCGAAAGCCCCCGCGCCGATATTGGTCCACCCACCGCGCGCAAGGAACGCGCCACCCCGATGCCCCGCCGCGTGCACAACGGCGCCCCGCGGTGGTGGGGCTCGATCTCCTCGCCGCTGTTCGCGCGGTCGCGGCAGCCGGGCAGGGCGCGCCAGAAGGTCACGACATCGGACAACACCCTTGGCTTGTTCAGGAGTTCGCGACGGGACCGGGCGGCAGGTGGACCGTCATGACCAGGGGGCAGGTCTCGGTGCCCGAGCCGCGGTATGCGTTCCGCCGTGCACTGCCTGAGCCCGGCACAGCCCCTGGCCACCGCCTGAGCCCCCCTTCTCCGCGATATCCGTTCGCCATGAGCAGGCGGGCGTCCTAGTGTCGGCCCATGGGCAAGCCTCTCGTAGCCGTCCTCAGTGGCGCAGGTATCTCCACCGACTCCGGGATCCCCGACTACCGCGGGCCCAACGGGCTGTGGCGCAAGGATCCCGAGGCCGAGAAGCTCGTGACGTACGAGTACTACATGGGTGATCCGGAGATCCGCCGGCGGTCGTGGCAGATGCGGCGGAAGAACAGGACGCTGATGGCCGAGCCGAACGCCGCGCACCTGGCCGTGGCCGAGCTGGAGCGATCCGGGGTGCCCGTACGGGTGATCACCCAGAACGTGGACGGGCTGCACCAGCTCGCGGGCATGCCCGCCCGCAAGGTGCTCGAACTGCACGGCAGCGCGCGGAGTGTGGTGTGCACCAAGTGCCACCGCCGGGGGTCGATGGCGGACGCCCTCGCCCGGGTGGAGGCCGGCGAAGACGATCCGCCGTGCCTGGAGTGCGGCGGCATCCTCAAGTCCGCCACCGTGATGTTCGGCGAACGTCTCGACCCCATGGTGCTCGCCGAGGCCGTGGCCATCACCAAGGCCTGCCAGGTGTTCATCGCCGTCGGCACCAGCCTCCAGGTGCAGCCCGCCGCCGGGCTCGCGGGTGTCGCCGCCGACCACGGCGCACGGCTCGTCATCGTCAACGCCGAGCCCACGCCGTACGACGAGATCGCCGACGAGCTCGTCCGGGAACCGATCGGCACCGCCCTGCCCCAACTGCTGCGCACCCTGAGCGACCGCGGCGACGGCCAGAACCACCTGCCATGATCGACCGACCGTTCGAGGCATGGTGCAAGGCGGGGAACGCGCTGCGCTGGTGAACGACCCCTACCACCCCGACGACGACCGCGGTTGCCTGCGCCTGGTACTCGCCGTACCACTCACCCTGCTCACCCTGATCACCGCGTACTTCTGCTGGACGGTACTGACCATTCAGCCGTCCGGGCCCTGGGACGAACACGCGTACGCGGGCATCGTTCTGTCATGCGTCCTCACCGTCGCAGCCGCCGGCGCGGCGATCGGGCTGTGGCTGCTTCCGTCGGTACGACGGGTCATGCGGTGGTGGTGGATGGGGCCGGCCCTGCTGCTGGGACTGGTCGCGGGGGCGTGCTGGGTCATGGGTGGCTGAGCCCATCCGCGGACGCCGCCTCAGAACAGGGCCGTGCCCCGCTCGAAGTCGAGCAGTCGCCGCTTGCGGTCGAGGCCGCCGCCGTAGCCGGTGAGGCCGCCGCCCGCGCCGATGACACGGTGGCAGGGCACGATGATGCCGATCGGGTTCCTGCCGTTGGCGAGGCCGACCGCGCGGGAGGCGTTGGGTTTGCCCAGGGCGGCGGCGAGTTCGCCGTAGGAGCGGGTCTCGCCGTACGGGATGCGGGTCAGCTGGTCCCAGACGCTGCGCTGGAACGGAGTGCCGTCCATGCGGAGTTGGAGGCTGAACCGCGTCAGCTCGCCCGCGAAGTACGCCGACAGCTGTTCCCCGGCCTCGGCGAAGGGGGTGTCGTCGGGCGTGCCGAAGGTCTCCTCCGGCGGGCGGTGGCGTTGATCGGTCATGTACAGGCCGCACAGGACGCCGTCGTCGGCGACGAGGGTGAGGGGACCGTAGGGGCTGTCGATGACGGTGTACTGCTTCATCGAGGAGATCCTTACGCGGGAAGGAGGTTGATCGGGTGGCTGTCGGTCGCCCACAGGTACTGCACGGCGTACGCACGCCAGGGGCGCCAGGACTCGGCGCGGGCGGTGAGCGCGGCCGGGGTGGCGGGCAGGCCCAGCTCCTGGGCGGCACGCCGGACGCCGAGGTCGGTGGGGAGGAAGGCGTCGGGGTCGCCGAGGGCGCGCATGGCGATGACGTCGACCGTCCACGGCCCGAAGCCGGGCAGCTCCAGCAGGTGGGCGCGGGTCTCGGTCCAGTCGGCCTCGACGCCCAGCTGGAGGCGGCCGTCGGCGAGTTGACCGGCCAGGGTGGTGAGGGTGGTGCGCCGGGTGCGGGGCATGGCCAGGGTCTCGGGGTCCACGGCGGCCAGCGCCTCGGGTGACGGGAACAGGTGGGTGAGCCCGCCCTCGGGGTCGTCCAGGGGCTTGCCGTGGGCGACGACCAGGCGGCCCGCGTGGGTGCGGGCGGCGGCCGTGGAGACCTGTTGCCCGAGCACGGCCCGGACGGCGAACTCGGCCTCGTCGACCGTGCGCGGCACCCGGCGGCCCGGCGCCCGGTCCACCAGCGGCGCGAGCACCGGGTCCGTGCGCAGCCGGTCGTCGACGGCGACCGGGTCGGCGTCCAGGTCGAGCATGCGGCGGCAGCGGCTGATCGCCACGGTCAGGTCGCGCAGATCGCTGAGGGTGAGACGGCAGGCGATGTGGTCGGGGCGGGGGGTGAGGGACACGATCCCGTGGCCGTACGGCAGGCGCAGCGTGCGCCGGTAGGCGCCGTCGCGCCACTCCTCCACGCCCGGTACGGCCGTGGCGGCGAGGTGACCGAAGAGGTTGTCGGGGTTGAGCGGGGCGCGGAACGGCAACCGCAGGACGAGCGTCCCCGGGGTGCCCGCGGCGCTGTACCTCGGCACCTTGGCGCGCAGCTCGCTCGGTGACAGGGCGAAGACCTCGCGGACGGTGTCGTTGAAGGTGCGGATGGAGGAGAAGCCGGCCGCGAAGGCGATCTCCGCCATGGGCAGGGGGGTCGTCTCGACCAGCAGCCGCGCGGTCTGGGCGCGCTGGGCGCGGGCCAGCGCGAGGGGTCCGGCGCCCAGTTCGGCGAGCAGTTGCCGCTCCACCTGCCGGGTGCTGTAGCCGAGCCGGGCGGCGAGGCCGGGCACGCCCTCGCGGTCCACGACGCCGTCGGCGATGAGCCGCATGGCGCGGGCCACCAGGTCGGCCCGCTGGTTCCACTCCGGGGAGCCGGGGCTGGTGTCGGGACGGCAGCGCTTGCAGGCCCGGAACCCGGCCTGCTGGCAGGCGGCGGCGCTCGGGTAGAAGGTCATGTTCTCCGGCTTGGGCGGCACGACCGGGCAGCTGGGCCGGCAGTAGATACGGGTGGTCAGGACGGCCGTGAAGAACCACCCGTCGAACCGGGCGTCCTTGGACTGCACGGCGCGCACGCAGTGCTCCCGGTCGAAGTGCGTCCCTGTCTGCATGTGTCCAGGATCGACCACCGCGAGGGCCGACCGCTGGCGAGAATCCGACATCTACCTCGTGGTGACCAGGACCTTGGGCGCTCGCCCTTTTGCGCTGGCTACGATGCCGCCATGGGCCACGGAGCCGTCAACCCCGCGTCCGGCGGTGCCGATGCGCGCCCGGAGGGCAGGTCCCCGGCTCGGATGTGGCCGCTGTACGCCGCCGGGTTCACCACCGCGTTCGGCGCGCACGGTGTCGCCGCGAGTCTCGGCGCGCGGTCCGCCGACGCGGTCACCTCGCTGCTGGTGCTGGGCGGCCTGCTCGCGCTGTACGACGGTGCCGAAGTGCTCCTGAAGCCGGTGTTCGGGACGCTGGCCGACCGGGTGGGGGCGCGCCCGGTGCTGCTGGGCGGCCTGGCCGCGTTCGCCGTCGCCTCCGCGCTGTACGCCGTCGCGGGCGGCCCGGGCCTGCTGTGGGCGGCCCGCCTGGGCCAGGGTGCGGCGGCCTCCGCGTTCTCCCCCGCCGCCTCGGCGCTGGTGGCCCGGCTCAACCCGGGGGCGCGGCACGGACGGGTGTTCGGGAGTTACGGCTTCTGCAAGTCCCTGGGCTACACGCTCGGTCCGCTGCTCGGCGGGCTGCTGGTGTGGGCGGGCGGGCTGCGGCTGCTGTTCGCTGTGCTGGCGGCGCTGGCCACTGTGGTCGCGGCCTGGGCGGCGGCCGCCGTCCCGCGGGTGCCGCCGCTCCCCCGGCGCCGGCAGACCCTGCTGGACCTCGGGCGGCGGCTGGCCGACCCGGCCTTCCTGGTGCCGACGGCCGCACTGGCGGGAGCGACGGCCGCGCTGTCGGCCGGGGTGGGGTTCCTCCCCGTGTCGGGGGCGGCGGCGGGTCTCGGCACGGTCGCCACGGGGGCGGCGGTCTCCGTGCTCGCCGCCTGTGGGACGGTCGTCCAGCCGCGCGCCGGGCGGGCCCTGGACGCGGGCCTTCTCGGTATCCGCGCCGGCCTCACCTGCGGTCTGCTGCTCGCGGCCGCGGGGCTGGCCGCGGCGATGCTGCCCGGCCTGACCGGCGTCCTCCTGGCCGCGGCCCTGATCGGCACCGGAACCGGCCTGATCACCCCGCTGGGCTTCGCGGCCCTGGCCTCGGCCACCCCTGCCGAGCGGCTCGGCCAGACCATGGGCGCGGCGGAACTGGGCCGCGAACTGGGCGATGCGGGAGGGCCGTTGCTCGTGGCGGTGGTCGCCTCGGCGGCGACCCTGACCTACGGGTACGGCGCGCTGGCCGCGCTGCTGGCGGCGGGCCCGGTCGTCGTGGCGGCCAGGGCCCTCAGGGGCAGGCGTAGGTGAAGCTTCCCTTCGCCTCCATCGGGGCCCGCTGGTGCGCGATCCTGAGGCGGGCGGTCCCCCGGAAGCGGCCCGGACCTCGGACGGTCCAGCGCAGGTGCACCCGGACCCGGCGCTCAACGCGGTGGGCGGTGCGGACCAGCTCGCCAGAGTCCCCGCCGTACGCCGGAACGGCGTGGTCGGCGTGGTCGGTGTGGTCGGCCGTGATGTCGTGATGCGCCAGCGCGTGCGCCGCGCTGCCGAAGAACAGGGACGACTTGGACAGCCGTGGGTCGAGAGCGGCCGATCCCCCGTGGGTGCCGGACTCGATGCGGAGGGAGCGTAGTCCGGCGACCTGTGCCGGCGTCAGACCGAGTCTTCGCGCCACCTCCTCGGTGTCGCCGTCGAGTTCGGTCCGGAAGTCCGGGTCCACGGCCAGGCGGGTCAGGGCAGCGCGATAGGCGTCGTCGGTCGTGGTCGGGTCTCCGTCGGTCTGCGGGCACTGATGCCGATCGCGGCGGAGCCGGGGATCCCCCTGGCCGGCGGCAACTGCCCTTTCCGGCCGTCCCCGCCGATACCTGCTGGAGACCTCGGAGACCTCATAGGGCTCAGGCACCACCAGCGCAAGAGCAACGAGCAGGGCCGCACGGTGCCCCGGCCGCCCGGCCGCGCCGCATACCCACCGATCGGATCCGGCCACCGGCCCGTCGACGGGTGACCGACCCGTCGGACGACGCGCCACCGACGTGCCCCGCAGCGGGCGGTGGCACATCAGCCCTGTCGGTGTCCCCGGCGGAAGCCTGCGATCCACTCCGAGGTGGCCCGCAGGCCGCCGAAGGTGTAGAAGTGCACCTTCAGCTCGCCGTGCCGCGCCGGGTCGTACTCCCGTGCGAGCGTGTGCAGGAAGCGATCGGGGCCGGCCGTACCCATGAGGTTGGTCAGCGAGAAGCCGTACTTACGGGCTATGGAGGCGCTGGTGCCGACGCCGAAGCGGGTGGCGTAGGTCACCAGCCGGCGCACGCCGGCCGGGCCGGGGACGCCGATGCGGATCGGCAGCCGGACGCCCCGGGCGCGGACGGCCTCCACCCAGCGGAGCACCGCGTCGGCGTCGAAGCCGAACTGGGTGATGACGTCGCCTGCCAGCCGGTCGGCCCCGAGGGCCGCCGCCTTGGCGGTGAGCGCCGACCACAGCGAGTGGTCGGTGATCTCGGGGTGGCCCTCCGGATAGCCGCTGATGCCGACGTGCCGCACCCCGTGGCGCTGGAGCAGCCCGGTGCGGATGACGGCGAGGGCATCCGCGTACGGGCCCTCTGGGCGTGCGGGGTCGCCGCCGACGACGAAGACGTTCTCGGCGGTGCCGTCGGCCGCCAGGCCGGTCAGGAACTCCTCCAGGTGCCGCCGGGAGGGCAGGCGGCGGGCGGAGATGTGCGGGACGGACAGGAAGCCGAGCCGTTTGACCGCACGGGCGGCGGTCAGCCGCATGCCGAGGTCCTCGCCCGCGAGGAAGGTGACGTTGATCCGTGTGCCCCGCGGAATGCTGTCGCGCGCCTCCTCCAGCTTCGGCACGTCCTTGCCGGTCATCTCCAGGGAGAAGTCGTCCAGCAGCGCGGTGCCCGCCGCCGGCGGGGCGGTGGGGGCGGAATGCATCGTGCTCCTTGTGCGGCTTCCTGCGACCGCGTACGGCCTCGGTCCTGATCCGGCCCGATGATGTCACGGGTGCGGTGGGCGCCGGGGAGCAGGGGGAGCGTCCGGCCCGGGTACGGGGAGACCGGCCGCTAGGCGTGGGTCCCGGGTGCGGTGGCGGGTGTGTCGGGGGTCGCCGTGCGGCCCGGTGTCCGCGGGAGGAGCGCCGCCGCGGCGAGGCCGCCGAGCCCGATCACCGCCAGCGTGATCATCGCGGTGGCGTAGGCGCCCTTGGTGAGCCCGGCCGCCGAGCAGGGCGTAGGGATGGAGCAGGTCCCCTAGAGCGCCGACGTACTCGCCGTGCTGGTCGATCTTCACGCCGCGCACGATGTTTCCGAAGGCCCCCCCACAGAA
Organism: Streptomyces sp. NPDC007905; assembly: GCF_042959345.1. NCBI lineage: Bacteria > Bacillati > Actinomycetota > Actinomycetes > Kitasatosporales > Streptomycetaceae > Streptomyces > Streptomyces sp. NPDC007905. The sequence goes on from NZ_JBIBKS010000004.1 coordinate 301,634, forward strand.
GGGCAGGCTGCCCCGCACCACCCGGGCGACCCTGGTCAGGCGGTGCCGGTCGGAGGGTGCCGGGGAGTCGATGGGTGCCATGAAGTCGGCGACCTCGCCGACCCCGCCGGCCCCATGAACCGGGTGACCAGGATGGCCGTGTCGGACAGGTACAGCTGCCGGACCGACATGCCGTTACCGTCCGGGGCCTCCGCCGCCAATGCGGCAGTGGCCGCCTCGCTCACTGTCCAGGAACGAGGCGAAGACACTGGGCGAGTCGAAACGGGGGGGTGCACCACCAGTCGACGGTCCCGGCGGACGACACCAGGGCCGCCGTCTGGAGGTCGCCCACCATTCCGTGCTCCGCGATGGGCGGATACCGGTCCATGAGATCTCCGCTACGGGCTCACGGCCGAGTCGTCCCGCCGGACCACGCACAGGGCCCAGATGATGAAGCCGGACACCGTGATCATCACGACCGACCAGACCGGGTAGTACGGCAGGGACAGGAAGTTGGCGATGATGACGAGCGCGGCGATGGCCACGCCGGCGACACGTGCCCACATCGCCGGCTGGAACAGGCCGAAGCTGACGATCGTCGCGATCACGCCCAGGGCCAGATGGATCCAGCCCCAGCTGGTGAGGTCGAACTTGAACACGTAGTTCGGGGTCGTGACGAAGACGTCGTCCTGGGCGATCGCCATGATGCCCCGGAATATGGACAGCAGCCCGGTGATCAGGAGCATGACGCCCGCGAAGGCCGTCAGGCCGAAGGCCCATTGCTGGGTGGCGGACTCTGCCTGGGTGCGTGTGCGGTTCGGCGCGCTCATGCGGATACCTCGATTCGTTCTCGTGGGTCGTGGTCAGGGCGCGGGCGTGGTGGGCGTGGTGGGCGCGGTGGCGGAGCGCTGCGCCTGCCCGGCGCCGCTGAGGATCAGCTCCTTCGCCCTGCGGAACTCGTCGTCGGTGATGTCGCCGCGGGCCCGGATCTCGGAAAGCTTGGCCAGTTCGTCGACGCTGCTGGTCGGGGCGCCCCTCGCGGCCTCCCGGACGTAGGAGTCGAAGGCCTCCTGCTGCGAGCGTGCCTGCGCTATCTCCCGCTTCCCCATGTCCCGACCGCGTGCGATCACGTAGACGAGGACGCCCAGGAAGGGCACCACGAGCACGAAGATCAACCAGCCGGCCTTGGCCCAGCCGCCCATGTCGTCATCGCGGAAGATGTCGACGATGACACGGAACAGCAGGATGAACCACAGGATCCACAGGAAGAACCACAGCATCGTCCAGAAGGCGCTCAGCAGCGGATAGTCGTACGCGAGGTAGATCTGCGTGCTCATTTCTCTCCTTCGTTCCGTGGCTGCGGCCCGTCGGTTTCGTCAGACCGGTCTCTGCCGTTTTCAGCGTGCACACGGCGAGGAAGGGACGTCCTCACCCGAGGCGGGTGATCGTGGGGCCGCCGGCTCAGAACGGTGGGACGGACGCGTCCGGGGGCGTGCCGCTCCGGCGCAGCGCGGCCCGCCACGCGAAGGCGAGCGCCAGCTCCACCAGGCCCAGCAGCACGAGCCAGAGACCGAGCAGGCGGGTCAGCGCCCGTGCCGACTCGGTGGGCAGGGCCAGCACCACGATCCCGGCGACGATGCCGAGCAGCGCGGCGCCCACGACGACACCGCGGTGCGGGAGGTTCTCGGCCGTGATCGCCGTGTAGAGGGTGAGAATGCCGGACACCAGCCAGGTGAGCCCGACGATCAGCGACAGCGCGGCGACGGTCTGCATCGGGTGGCGCAGGCAGAGTACTCCGGCGAGCACGAACAGCACCCCGATCAGCAGTGCGGGGAGCCGTTCGCCGTGTCCTTCCCGGCCGAAGGCCGTGACGAAACGGAACGCGCCGGCCAGCAGCAGGTAGAGGCCGATGACGACGGCCAGGACGTGCAGCGTCTCGTCCGGCCAGACGAGGATCAGCACACCGGGTACGAGCGTCACGATCGCCGACCCCAGGATCCAGGTCCAGGACCGGGCGACTACCGTCATGGCGTCCGTGGTGCCGGTGGCCGGCCCGGGGGGCGGGTGCGGCGGTCCGGGCGGTGCCGGACCACGCGACTCGGTCATGGCTTCTCCTCGCGTGATCGAAAACGGGTCGCCTCCGGACCGCCGGCGGGGGCGGTTTGCGCGAACCCCTCACCGGGACAGGGTCGCGCGCCGGGCCGGTGCGCCGGGTCACCCACCGCGGGTGATCCCTCCGCACGGCCGGGGCGGTGGGGTGGCTGCACGGGCGGACCGGCCCGCGGCCCTCCGGGAGCCGGATTCCGCGGCGGCCGGCGGGCCGCCGGATCAGGAGGGTGCATCATGACCGCGCGGAGTGCCGTCACCGTCTCATCATCACCGGCCGACCGAGCCGCCTACGGCAGGAACGCCCGTGCGCGGGCCCCGCGTTCGGGTCAGGGCGTGTTCGAGGCCGCGCCGGACCGTCCGGACGTGATCGATGTGCTGGAGCGCCAGTCGGCCACCCGGCTGCCCGAGTCGGTGCCGATCCGCTACGGCCGCATGCTCGAATCGCCGTTCCGCTTCTACCGTGGCGCGGCCGCGGTCATGGCGACGGACCTGGGGTCGCTGCCCGACACCGGGCTCCGGGTGCAGTTGTGCGGGGACGCCCATCTGCTGAACTTCCGGCTGCTGGCCTCGCCGGAGCGGCATCCGGTCTTCGACATCAACGACTTCGCCGAGACGTTTCCGGGGCCGTTCGAGCCCTAACCCTGCGGTTCCTCACCCAACAGGTGCTGCCTGAGGAGCTCGTGCTCGCCGGGCAGGCTCCACCACTCCCCCCACGGACCTGGTGCGACCCGCTTGAAACAGACCTGCAGGCCCTTCCCGGACAGCTCGGCATGGAGCAAGTGGGCGCAACCGATCACCTCGTCGTTCTCTCCGTCAATCTCCACCTTCACCTTGCCCGAGGAGGCCACGGCGGTCATGCTGCACACGGGCCTGCCGTCGTCTTCCAGAACGATGTGTTTGCGCGGGATCCGGGAAGTCGCTTCCGACAGTCGCACCGCACGATCCTGCCGTGCCGTCCCGATCAAGTCCGCAAGCTCCTTCAGGAGTCCCGGCCCCGTCTTGTCGCCGACTTCGGGCATGTCGAAGGCAACGCGCACGGTCAGCACGGCGGCGGTTTCGGTCGTCGCCGGCTGTTCCGGAGGCAGCGCGCCCGCTGGTCCCGGCTGCGCGGTCTCCGCGAGGCGAGGCCGTGTGAACACCCGTTGCCTGACATAGGCCTTGCCGTCCGCCGAGTAGCCGGGCACCGTGACGAAGTCGGCGAGCCCCTCCGCGTCGCAGCCGGCGTGCGGTTGCTGGCGCTCCGGGTCCAGCGGTTCGCCGAGGTCCAGGGTGAAGTCCCAGTCGATCGTGTGGCCGGTCGCGTCGGCCGCGAGCCGGATCTCGCGGGTCAGTTCGCAGGCCCTGTGCAGCTTGTCGGGTGGGATCCGCAGGCCGCATTCCAGAAGCTGCTGGGCGACGGTCTCCGCGTCGGGAGAGGGCCCCTCCTCGGGGAACAGCAGCCGTGCGATGCGCCCGATGACATCGGCCTCCTTCCGTGGCCCCTCGATCTCCGCCGTGCGGACGGCGATGTCCAGGAGCACCTGGTCGGCAAGGGTGTTCAGCTTCGTACGGATGTCCTGGTGATCGAGGTACTCCGCAGGGATCAGCCGCCGTTGCTGTGTCCTGGCCTTGCTCAGGGCGTCCAGCCGTATGTCGTGCTCGTCCACCCGCCGGTCCTGGGCCTCGAGCCGGGTATCGACGTACTCACGGAGCCGCCGGTTCTCCTCTACGAGCTGTTTCAGCTCCTCCTTCACCATGTCCCACGCGGATCCGAGCACGAACTTCTGCAAGGAGGACAACAACAGCTCTTCCACCCTCCCTGCTTCCTCCCTGGAGGACTGGTTCCGCCGCCCGCCATCGTTGTGATGGGCCGTCATGTCCATGGTTCCGCCCCCTAGTAGTTGCTGTCGAAGCGCAATATGGCGTCCAATTCGGCTCCGGTATGGGTGTTCACCGCACGGGCAGTGATCTCCGAGCCACCGAAGCCCAACCGGATCTCCACCCGGCGCTGGTCGAACGGGAGTGACATGGCCGTTCCCAACTCCACGCTCAGGGTGCCGATCTGCTCACAGCCCTCGTCGTCGATGTAACGCGGGTCGGGGGTGAGCGTGCGGAAGAACCTGAAGGTGATCGAGTCCTGGTCGAGTCGGAGCGGGCAGAACGGCGACGGTCCGCTCGTGCTGCCGGTGTCGACGGTGTCGCCGATCTGCACGAAGCGGTGGAACCGGTCGTTGCACATCACCCGCCCTCCGTGTCCCTCCAGGCGTTTCTCCACCGGATCCCGGCCGGTCTCGAACGGGAGGGCGATGTTGCAGCCGTAGGTGTAGCGGCTGCGCCGCGAGATGATGAGCTCGGGGTCGTAGCCGAGCAGGACCGCGCCGCGCAAGACCGCCGCCACGGCGCTGGTGGTACGTACGAGGGTCACCTTGTCCTCGAAATGGGACAGCAGGCGCTGGCGCAGGTACTGGGCGCCCGAGAGCCCGCCGACCAGGAGCACCTGCTCGGGGCCGTCCGGTGCCCCGTCCCGGTCCCGCATCACAGCGAGTTGCTGATCGACGAGTTCGACGAGGTCCCTCAGCACGCCGTCGAAGAGTCTACGGACCTCCACGGTGCTGACGACGATGCGCGACTCCGACCCCCCCGGGCGTGCGGCCAGGTCCTTGCGGATGTCGTCGGTGAGGAGTTCGTCCACGTCGCGTGGGAGGGTCACGTACACCGGCTGGTCGATGGTGAGTTCACCGTCGGGGCCCCGGGTGGCGCTCACGGAGATCTTTCCGCTCTCCCAGATCTGCATGATCTCCAGAAGGGCGTCCGGGCGCTCGCGGCGGATGCGGTCCACGACCTGCCGGCCGCCGAGCCGGTCGGTGAGGATGTCGTCGACGAAGGCCTGGTTGATGTACTCGGAACCGAGTTTGCCGCCGGACACCTTGCCGATCTCGACGAGCCGGCGGCGGTCGGCGTCCGTGGTGCCCACCACCCGGTAGGCCGTGATGTCGACGGTGCCGCCGCCGCAGTCGACGACCATGAAGCGGCTGCCTGCCCGGGTGATCTCGGCGGTGGCCTCCTCGCCCCGGGCGGCGATCACTCTGGCGAGATGGATCTGGCAGTACAGTGCGGCGGCCTCCGGTTCCCGGGCGAGGATGAGGCGGTCGTGGTCGGCGGGCATGCCCGCCTCCACCGCCGCATCACGCATGAGCTGTTTCTCGGAGTCGTCCCAGATCGCGGGGATGGTCACACACCACCGGATCTGACGCTCGAGGTACCCGCTGCCCTCGACCTCCTCCCGGACGATCGCGTACATGCGGCGCAGATAGCCGACGACGAGAGGGTAGGCCTTGGCGGGTGTGTCGATGGTGGTGCCCGCGATCCCGAGCACCGGAGCGCCGGCGATGCCGCCGGGTTTCAGGGCCATCTTGAAACCGTGGGCATAGGTATGGTCCGCGTGCCTGCCGGCGCGGGCCAGGGCCGTCCACTCCAGCAGCGCGCGGTGGCCCCAGGCGGTGGGTTCGCCGGAGGGGCCGAGGAGCACGGTGGTCAGGTCCTTGGGGTAGTAGCCACCTCTGCTTCCGTCCCACTGCTCCTGGATCTGTGTGTGCCGGTCCAGCCCCCGTGGGCCGGGACCGTGTTCGTCTCCCACTTCGGCCCAGGCGTAACCCGTGCCGTGCGTACCGAAGTCGATGGCAGCCACGATGGGATACGGACTGATCATCGTCCCCTCCTCCGATGGTCGAGGCGCGGTGGCCGGGCCGCCGCCAGGGCCTGTCTTCCGGATCCTGCCGCGGTCGCTTCGTCCGCCTGATCCGGGAGAAGGGCCCTAGGGCCGCGGGTTCACCACCGCGACGGTGCGGTCCTCCGGCAGTTCCAGGTGGAAGCGGCCGGTGCGGCGGCCGGTGGCCACCACACAGTCGATGAGCGGCGCGCGGACCGAGCGGTCCAGGATGTTGCGGATCTCCCGCCCGCCGAGTGCCAGCGACCGCGGATCGCGCATCTCCCGGGCCACCCCGGCCGTGATGGACTCCTGATCCAGTTCCAGCTCCATGCCGGCGCGGGCCGCGGACGCCGTGATCTGCCGGAGGAACTTCGCCGTGATGGCGGGGATGTTCTCCGGCCGGAGAATGTCGAAGGCGATCACACCGTTGCCGATCCGCCCGAGCAGCTCCGGACGCTTGAGCGTGGTGGTGAAGTGCTCCGACACCTCGTGCTGGAAGAGGTCGGAGACCTCCGGGTAGGAGGGTAGTTCTCCCTTCTGCAGCAGGGCGTACAGCGGTGTCGCTCCGAGGTTGGAGGTGAAGATGATCAGGGACTGGGAGAAGTAGGCCGTCCTGCCGAGCCCGTCCGTGAGCCGTCCGTCCTCCAGGATCTGCAGGAACTTGTCGAAGACGCTCTCGTGGCTCTTCTCTATCTCGTCGAAGAGCAGGACGCTGAAGGGCTTGCTCATCACCCTGTTGGTGAGTTCGCCGCCACGCTCGTGCCCGACGTAGCCGGGGGGCGCTCCGGTGAACCGCTCGGCCGCGTGCTCCATGGCGAAGGTGGACATGTCGAAGCGGGTGAGCGCCGTCTCGTCGTCGAAGATCATGTCCGACAGGGCGCGGGCGAGTTCGGTCTTGCCCACGCCGGTGGGTCCGGCGAAGAAGAAGACGCCCTTGGGCCGGGCTTCGACGCTGTACGGGTCGGAGACGAAGTCGACGTTGAGTGTCCCCGCGGCCAGGGCCCGGCCGACCGCTCGCACGGCGGTGGGCTGGCCGATGACCCGCTCCCCCAGCTGCCGCTCGGCCTGGGGGATCCGGTCGACGAGCCGTACCCAGGGGTCGTCCTGCTGACCGAAGAGCGCGCGTTTGATGAGTTCCCTGGGCTCGGAGAGGGGCACCTTCTCCACACAGCTGGTCTGGGCGAGCCCGTCCAGTTCGGCGAGCGCCATGCCGTCGGTGAGATTGGCCAGGGTGCGGATCGCGGCGTTGGCGTCGTCGTCTTGCGCCGGGGACTGGCCGTGGAAGCGTCCGGCGATGGTGACGAGGTAGCCCAGCCGCTCCCGGTAGGAAGGCCGCGGCACCTCCACGGCTCGCACGAAGGGCTCGTCGCGGTGCAGCCACGGCGGCACGGATGCCAGGTCCGGCACCACGACGACCAGCAGGTTGTGCACCTGGGCCCTGGCCGCGCGGCCCGACTCCAGCATCATCTTCTTGGTGAGCAGCAGCAGGTCCCGGTCCTGCCGGTCGTGGTGGTCGGGGTCCAGGAGCAGCAGTTCGGCGAAGTCGAGGATGAAGGCGACCGGCCGTGACTGCTGCGCCAGTCCGCGGCGTACGGCGGCGAGGGCCTCACTGGGCTGACGGTAGCGGGGCGCCTCGGCGGCGCCCTCCCTGATGCTGCTGCGCATCCTGTGGTGCAGTTCCCTCGCGCGGGCGCTGCGGGAGTCGCCGCCGGACTCGGGCGGGTCCTCCGCCTGGGCTTCCCGGGTGGGCTGGACCGGCTGGGTGTCCCGGGTCCTGCCCTGCGGCCGGGTGTCCCGGATCCGGTCCGCGGCGCCGGCCTCGTCAGCCGGTGCCGCGATGAGCCGGGCGAACCTCCGGTGTCCGTCCTCGCCGTCGAAGACCAGGCCGTCGACCTGGTCGTACCGCCCGACGAGCTCGTAGGAGAGGGCGCTGAGGATGGCGCCGAGCGCCCTGCCCATCGGTACGAAACCGCCCTGCCAGCGAACCACGTCGTGGACGTTGCCGTGCAGGATGACATGGCGACTGCGGGCGATCTCCGCGACGAACTGCCGCACCCAGGGCGAGACCACCCACCGTCCCCCGGGCCTGCTCTCACCGGACGGGGCGCTCATCGACGCTCCCGGAAGCGGTCGGTGGGCAGTTGCTTGGCCTCACGGGCGGGCGGACGCTCGGGTTTTCCGTCCCAGGTGAGTTCGCCGGCGCGTACGCCTTCTGGTTCCAGCGCCTCCTGGAAGCGTTCGAGGACCTCCGCGGTCAGATCGCAGCTCCTCTCCTCGCCCGAGGCCGACAGCCGCGTGACGAAGTCATGGCCCTCCGCCTCATAGACGAGTTGGGCGCCTCCGCTGCCGTCGGCGACCACGGCCATCACGATGCGGTCGCCCGAGACACGGCGTGCGGTGAGCATGCTGCTGGTGCCGTCGGACTGCACGCTGCCCGCTTCCAGGCGCAGCCCGGCGGCCGGGAGCGCGCGGCGTACCGCGTCCAGGACGATCTGCACGCAGGCCAGTTCGTCCAGCCAGGCGTCGAAGGCGGCGGCGAGGGTGGTGAGACGGTCCCGCGCCTGCCCGGTCAGCCGGGTGATCTCGGGGAGGTGGCCCCGGTCGGCCGCCGCGGACAGCTGCCGCAGAAGCGGACGGGCCGCCTCCAGGCCGTCGAGTCCGGCACCCGCCTGTTCCGCCTCGGAGACGAGGGCGGCCAGTTCTTGGTGCGCCTGTTCGGCCTGCCGCCGCGCCCGCGCCAGGACCTCGCGCCGCTCCTGCGCCCGGCGCAGATGCCGTTCGGCCGCGTCGGCAGCCTTGAGCCGGGCCGCCGGGAAGCGGTCGGGAGAGCCGGCCTGGCGCCGGGCCTCATCCAGCGCCGCGGCGACCTCCTCAGCCCCTTCGCGGTCCAGTTCGGCCCGGTCGGCGAAGGCCGCCAGGCCGGATTCCAGGACCGCCAGGGCTGCCGACCGCTCTTGCCGTGCCAGGGCGGCGCTGACGGCGACGTCCAGGGCGGTGGCGCCCTCCTCGGCGGTCGCCAGGGCGGACCAGGCCGCCTCCAGGGACGGTTCGTCGCGGGCGGAGGCGATGGCGTCGGCCACCGCGGTGAGCACCGTGGTGAGATGGGAGTGCCGGGAGACCTCACCGGTGGCCAGGGCTGCATCCCGCTGCCCGGCCACCCGTCCGGCCAGTGCCGAGCGGCGTGCCGTCAGCTTCTTGCGCTCGGCCCGCACCCGGCGGTCCCGCTCCCGCTCCCGCTTCAGGCGGGCCCGCTCCTCGCGCTGCCGGCGCTGTTCGGCCAGCTGCTGCTGCCTGATGCGGTCGAGTTCGGCGAACGAGTACTTGGGGCTACCGGACATCGGTCCTCCGGGACATGGTCAGATGAATTCCGTTCCGGTCCAGGGCGCGTTCGAAGTTCTCGCGGAAACCGGGGACCGGAGGAACGCCGTTCCAGACGATGCTCCCCGACCCGATTTCGAACTCCAGGCCCGCGCTCGCGTCGTGGCCGGGCGGCTGGTGGCGGTCCGTCAGGTAGTGGATGCGCTGGTTGTCAGAGCCCCGCCACAGCAGCGGGCGGTGGCGTTCGGACAGGAAGGGGCCGTCTACGAGGATGTCCAGCCGGGCCAGCAGCTTCCGCTGGTCCGCGTCCCCGCGCCGCAGCCGCTCCAGAGTGAAGCCGGAGTAGGACATCACCGACCAGTCCCGCTCCGCGCGCATCCGGTCCACCAGGGCGGCCAGCACTCCGGCCTGCGCCATGGGCTCGCCCCCGGAGAAGGTCACTCCCGTCACCGTTTCGGGCAGTGCGTTGAACCGGGCGGCCAGTACGTCGACCTCCCAGGGCTCGCCGCCCTCGAAGGGCAGTCCCTCGGGCGAGACGCAGCCGGGGCAGCGCAGTGGGCAGCCCTGCACCCACACCACGGCCCGCAGACCTGGACCGAGCACCCCGACCGAGTCGGAGACGCGGCCGACGGAGAGGACCGGGGGCCCGCAGGAGCCCCGCGCGTCTTCATGGGGACGGTTCATGGGAAGTGCCTTCCTGAAGAGTGCCGGGTGAGCGGGAAGCGGTCGCGGCCGGTGCGGGCCGCCAGCTCGCACCACGGACAGCGGACCGCCTGCGGGAGGTGGACGTGCAGGGGGCCGGTGGGGCAACGGCGGATCTCGTATTGAGCTTCGGCCAGCACGTCGATCCACTCCTCCGGCCGGGGGCGCGCCTCCGGGTCGTCGTAGCCCTCGTCGAGGCAGCGCCGCAGCAGCAACCCGAGCGGACCGGCCAGCACCAGGCCGGCCCGGGGCGCGCTGGGCGGCGGGCGCAGAGGCGTGCCGAGGAGGACGGCCCGCCGGGCCTCCACATTGGCGCGTACGTCGTAGGGCGGTTCCGCGCCGGGCGGGATCCCCGCGAAGGGATGGGTGCCCAGCTGGAGGATGACCGCGATGAGCACGGACAGGGCCCAACGGTCGGCGGAGAACCGGCGTTCCTTGCGGGAGGCCGGGTCCGCCAGGTGCTCCGGAGGCGTGTACTCGTCCCGGGAGAACGGCGACGGAAGCGGCGTACCGCCGCGGGGGTCGTGGATCTGCCAGCCGTCGACGTCCACGAAGGCGACGGTGGCGCCCGCGGTGGCAAAGAGGTTCTCCGGTGACAGGTCGGCCACCACATGGCCGGCGCGATGGATCGCGCTCATGGTGCGGGCGAGGTCCAGGGCGAGTTCCAGGTACCAGCGCCAGGTGGCGTCCGCGGGTACCAGGCTCCCGTGGCCGGTGAAGGCGTGGTGCAGCGAGGCGAATCCTGGCTGCAGGAGCGCGGGTTGGACATATCCGAGCAGACGCCCACCGCGGGCGTCGCGAACCCGTCCGAGCGGCCAGGCCACCCTGATGATGCCGTCCCGGGCCGTCAGCTGCTCCGGCCGGGAGCGCAGCATCACCTCCAGTTTCTGGGGGAAGCGGTCGGCGTCGGGTCTGCGCTCCAGCTTGACGACGAGCCGCGGCCATTCGACGACACGCCACACACTGCCCTGAGATCCCGGCGGCCCGGCCCGCCCGCCGAGGGTGGCCCGCCGCCTCCTGCCGTCCGTCGCCTCGAGGACGATCTCCCTCGGTGTCGGTTTCACGTGCGCTCCACCGCCACGACCAGCGTCTTGTCGTCGTGCGTCAGCGCGGCGAGGCGCTCACCCGCGAGGAGGCGCGCGAGATAGGCGTCGTCCTCCGCGGCCTTGTCGGCGTGGGCGAAGAGCGGAGTGAAGAACCGGTGGTACGGCCGTACCGCCCGGGCCTCTTCGTGGACGAGTCCGACCTCGCGCAGCCCGTCACTGCTGACCGCCACGCCGGTGAGGTCGGGCAGCCGCGCCACCACCCGGCGGGCCCGGGTCTCGGCACAAGGTGAGGTGACGAACACCGTGCGCCCCGGCTCGGCGAACCGGCCCGCGCCCCACCGCCCTGCTCCGAGCGCCGTACGGTCCTGACCGGGTGCCTCGTCCGGGGGCAGGAGCAGGTCGAACTGCGACGTGCCGCAGCGGGTCACCACGAAGCCGTCTCCGATGGCGACGGCCGCGAGCCAGGGACGGCGGATCACCACGAGGGTGAGCGTGGTCCCCCACTGGTCCAGCCGGTAGCCCTGCCGGTCGGACAAGGAGGACGACATCGCCGCCGCGGCCCTACGGAACCTGTGTACGACGTTCCGGGTGCCCCGGTCGAGGCGGTGTGCCAGGGCCGCCGCCACGGCGGCCGGGGGGAGCCCGTCCCGGACGGACGGCAGCACCCGCCGGCCCTCGTCCGCGGCGAGGGTGACGGCGAGCGACGAGGCGGTGCGGGCCAGCCGTGCCCGGCTGGCGCCGTCCGCACAAGCGAGTATCAGGGTGTCCGCGTCCTGGTGAGTGGCGAAGCTGTCCTGGCAGTCGGTGACGGACCGGGTGTGCCGGCTGCCCATCACGGACGCGGCCGAGACCAGCCATGGCGTCGTGCTCATGGTCTGTCGTCCGGCTGCGGCCCGGCGGGCCCGTCCTCGGGCGCCGCCTCGTCGGGGTCCCAGTGGGCCTGCTCCCACACGGCGGTGTAGGGGTCCTCCGCCGAGGTCGCCACCAGCACGAGGTCGAGCAGCCCGGCGAAGTCCAGGTCGGTCAGGGGTATGTAACCCCGGTCGGTGGCGAGCGTCCGCAGCATCTCCTCGTCGGCGCCCGGAGCGCCGAAGGCCAGGAACAGCAGACGTCGCTGTCGGCGGCGGGCGCCGATCAGATCGGCGACGGAACGCCAGGCGTCGGCCGGCAGTTCGTCGTTCGGTTCGCCGTCGCTGAAGAGAATGAGCCGCACCTGCCCGGTCTGCAGACCGTGCTGGTCGGCCAGGTGCTGGACTCGGCGGTCGCCCAGCCGCAGGGCGAACTCCAGGGCCTCGACCATCGGTGTCGTACCGGAGGCGGTCAGGTCACCGAAGTCCAGGTCGGCGGCGGGCACGAACGCACCGCCGTCCTGGGCGAGTTCGGCCTCCGCCCGGCGGGGGTCGCCGGTCACCGCCCGGACGCCGTCGCCGCCGAAGGTCACCACCGCGAACTCGACCGCCCTGAGAGGGCCTTCTCCCTGTTTGCGGATCTCCGGCAGCCAGGCGCGCATGCTCCGATTGAGTTCGTCGATGGGACGGGTGCCCTGCTCTGCGAACCGCATCGATCCGGACACGTCGATCAGGAGGATGACGACCCGTCGGTGATAGGTGTCCGTGCTGAACTCGATGTCGTCGGTGGGTTCCGGGGAGCCGCGGAAGATGTCGTCGAAGTCGTCGAAGACGCTCATGCCGCCCGCCCCCCTTCCCGGGGCTCCTCGAGCGGCCAGGCATCCCAGATGCCGGCGCCGCCTTCCTTCCTGGTCAGCCGCACCGTGCCACCTCGTCCTGGCGGCTGGGCCGCGCCCAGCCAGCGGGCCGGCTCCACCAGTCCGTCGACGACCACCAGCCCGCGCGGGTCGAGGAGGGCGTGGACCGTGCCGCGTATCACTCCAGGTTCTGCGGGAGTGGTCTTCGCAACTTCCCGGCTCCGTGTCCGCCGCGACAGCACGGCCAGTGCCGCCAGCGCCACAGCGGTCCAAGAGACGGCACGCAGACTCCGGCCGAACAGGCCACAGGGACGGCCCATCGCACCTCCCCCGAGTATTCAGCGGCATATCCGCCCGGCAGTAGGAATTGATGTTACCTACCTGATGTGTCTTCTAATCCCGTATTACTGCGGGAAGTTGAAGAATCATTTCTTCCCTCATAATCGTTTTTACCAACGGTTCGGCATGGCACACTGGCCGTCCGTCCTGGCCGGGGAACCGGTCGCGGGCCGAGGGAAACGGGGCGAACGTGGTCGGTACCGGACGGAGTCATGTGGTCGTCGAGTGGGAGCACCGCGGTCACCCGAGTCCGGCGGCGACCGGGTCCGCGGGTAAGCGTCTGTCCGCGCCGCGCCGGTTCCCCGTATTCGGTGAAGCCCGCCGGGGCAACCGCGGAATTCGGATTCGATCTGGCGGCCGATTCCAGGAAACCGCGCAGACACAAAGCCGCCGGCAGCGGGTTCTTCGTGGGCCCGGGGTTCGCCCAGCCCTGCGCCTCTGTGCGCGACGCCCGGTCATGGCGGAAATCATCACCCGCAGCGGCCCGCAGGGCGATGCCGGGACCACACGCGGGTCGACGCCGACGACGACCCGTACACGCGCCGTCCCGGCCGGCCACCGGTCGGTGGCTGTGAGCGTCGGGGTGAAGCCGCCGCTTCCACGCGGGCGCCAGGAGAACACGGACGGCACAGGCGCCAAGATGTCGGCCTCGGCCTCGGTCGGCAACCGGCCCGGCCGCGAGGAACGCGGCGACGAGGCCCGTACGAAGCGGACCCGGCCGCCGTATGAGGGCCGGACCCGGCTTCGGGCCCACGACCGTACGACAGTGACTGCGTCCGGGGCCGGCGCGACGGTGAACCCGGCCCGGGCCGATCCGGCGCGCGCCATGGAGACGGGGTTCCGGAAGGGCCGGTTCTTCCCGGCCCCCGTGACCACCCGGGAGAAACGCACCGACGGCAGCGGTCGGCCGTCGGTCGACCGGTGGCTCGGGGCCGGGCGCCCATGCCCGCAGGGTGCCCGCCGGCCGGGCGTCCGTGCGGTGGGGCCTCCCCTCATCGGCCACCCCCTTCACGTCCGATATGCACACCCAGGCCCGTTCACGTTCCGTCCGTCCACATTCGGAAAGCAGGTGGGATGCGTGGCCCTGTACGCGCTCCTGGTGGGAATCGACGGCTACCGCGCGCCGGTCGCACCACTCGGTGGCTGCCGCAATGACATCGATGCGGCGAGCGCCCTCCTGGAAAGCCGGCTGCCCCCCGAGGAGTTCGTGCCGCTGCGGCTGACCGACGGTGCGGCCACCCGGGCCGCGGTGATCAACGGGTTCCGGCGCCATCTGGGCCGGGCCGCCTCCGGTGACAGTGTGCTCTTCTGGTTCAGCGGCCACGGCTCACAGGCGCCGGTGCCCGCGAGGTTCGCCCACCTTGAACCGACCGGGCTGCTGCAGACGCTGATCTGCGTCGACAGCCGGCACGATGGTGTGCCCGATCTCTACGACAAGGAACTCGCCGTGCTGATCGGCGAGGTCGCCACGCGGGGAGCCCATGTCGTCGCCGTGCTGGACTGCTGCCACGCCGACAGCGGCACCCGGGGACCCGTCACGCCCCACGGACCCGGCGGTCCCGAGGGAACGCTCCTGACGGTCCGGGGACAGCCGGCGCTCACCTCACCACCGCGGGCCGAGTTCCTGCTGGAGGCCCTCCGCGCGGAACGGGGCGGCCGTGGCATGGCGCCGGCCGGCCCTTCCGCCGCTCCCCATGTGCTGCTGGCGGCCTGTCACTCGGATCAGTACGCCGTGGAGGTGCCCACCGAGAGCGGTCCCCGCGGTCTGTTCAGTCTGGCGCTGCTGGAGCAGCTGGAGAACCTCGGACCGGCGGCAACCTTCCGGGAGTTGATGACCGGCACCAGATGCCGGGTCGAGGACGGCGCCCGTGGGCAGGTCCCCGTGCTGTCCCCGGCCGCCGACGCCGTCGTTGACCGCCCGTTCCTCGGCGGCGGGGTCAGGGCGGCGCGGTCCCCGGTGACGATGCGGTGGCTGCGTGGCGCCTGGGAGGTCGATGCGGGAGCCTGCCATGGAGTGCCGTCCGGAACCCCGCTGGACCCGACGCTGTTCGCCGTGCACGACTCCGACCCACCGCTGGAGGTGCGGGTGCTGAGAGTGCAGACCGACCGTAGTGAGGTGGAGCCCGTCGGCTGGACACCGAGTCCGCGCGAGCAGTACTCGATGGTGCTGACCTCAGTCCCACTGCCCGTCGGTACGGTCGCACTGGACGGAGGCCCCGGCGACGAGGGACGGGTGACCACCCGACTGCTCGCCGCCACCCTGGACACCGCGGGGCCGGCCGGTGGTCCCTCTCCGCATGTCCGGGTCGCGGATCCGGCAGCACAGACGCGGCGGCTGCCCGATGTGCGGGTCCACGTGCCCCGCCCCGCCACCGTACGGATCACCACTGCCGACGGGAGCCCGATCGTCCCCGACGCGAGGTGTGCAACGGCGGACGAGGCGGCCCGGGTAGTCATGGACCTGGAGCACATCGCCCGTTGGCGGCGGATCAAGGAACTGCACAACCCGGTCTCCACGCTGCCCGGTGCGGTGGCCGTGGAGATCGTGGCCGTAGGAGAGGGCGAAGCCGTCGACTCCGGTGTCCGGCCCCCGCTGCGACCGGGTCCGGACGGAGCCGTGCATCTCGACTACCGGTGGGGGCCGAACGGCTGGGAGGAGCCCGAGGTGTTCGTCCGGCTGCGCAACACCACGGACCGACAGCTGTACTGCGTCCTGCTGGACCTCACGGACCGGTTCCGGATCCACCCGGAGCTCTTCTCCGGCGACTGGATCGCTCCGTGGTACACCGCCTCGGCGGCCTGGGGAAGGGCGGTCACCATGTCGCTGCCACCGGGCCGGCCCGTCGTTCCGGGGGCGACGGGCACGGACTGGCTGAAGGTGCTGGTGGCGGAGAGGCTTTTCTCCTCCGAGGCGTTCGGTCTCGGGCGCCTCGGCGAGCCGGAGGCGAGGGCGGTGCGCCGCGGCCCGAGCGGCTACCAAGGCGTGCTCGACCGGCTCGGTCTCGTGGCGCTGCGTCGGGACGCGGAGGTACTGCGCCCGGAGGCGGCCGACTGGACCACGGGCATCCTTCCGGTGGTGGTCCGGGTCCCCGGGAACTGACGGGAACCGATGGCCGGCCGCCGCCGGGCCGCTCACCGTCCGGTGTGCACGAACGCCGCCCACGAGGCGATGTCCGACTCCTCCTGCGTACGGAAGTGCCCGCGCAGCCTGCTGGGCATCTCCTGCGGCGGCCTGCGGCGGCCGACCATGCACAGCTGTGCCTCGCGCAGCGCGTCCGCCGGTGGCATGCCGGCCTCCCGCAGGAAGTGGTGGAACATGAACATCAGGACGGAGGTCGCGGCGTCGGGCACGCTCCAGTTGGCGCTCACCACCGAGCGAACCCGTCCCGCCAGCAGCGTGGTGCTCAGGCTGAACGCCTCGTCGAGGCCACGCCCGGAGCGGCCGGTGCTGCACGCGGCGAGGACGGCGAGGGCGATCTCGCGATCGGGGCCCTCCCCCAGAGTGCGCACCAGTCGTTCCGCCGCGAGGTGCTCTCCCCCGTCCAGCAGCAGATAGGAACTGTCCCCGGCCGCGGTGCTCTCCTCGACGATGCCGTGGCAGGCCAGATGGAGCATGGGGCCGCCGTCGGGGTCCGCGAGCCAGCGCAGCACTTCTTCGCGGGTGCCGGCGCCCTCCGGGCTCGGAGCGCCGTCGGGCATCCGGCCGATGTAGCGGGCGTCCGGGTAGAAGCGGTCCTTGACGGCCAGCGCTTCGAGGCGTGCGGCGGGCAGGTCCCGTGCCGCGCCGGCCGGATCGGGGTCGCCGATGACCAGCCCGCCGCCGGTGAGGGACACGGGGCTGCGCCAGGCCGACTCGCACAGCAGCCGGGCGGAGGGCGCGTAGGAGAAGACGACGTCCTCCATCGCGTACCGCCGGCTCCCGTCCTCGCAGCGGGTGCACGCCGCGTGCCACGGTACGCGCGCCAACTCCCCCACCGGGATGAGCACCAGTCGTGCCGGGCGGCCCTCGGGGAGGGTCAGGTGGCGTTCCAGCAGTGGTCCGACGGCCGCCTCCCAGGCCCACTCGCAGATCCCGTTGAGCGCCCTCGGCGCTTTGACCCGGGCGTCGCGCAGTCTGCCGTCACGGGTGGGTGCGTCCCGTCCCGCCATGCCCTGCGCGGCGTCCGAGAGGAAGGCGTCGAAGGCGGCGATTCCGGCGTCGTTGAGCTGGGGCAGCAGCATCCAGCTCGCGGGGGCGTCCGCCGGGACCACCACGGCGGCGCCGTTGCGCTCGGCGCCGGGCAGGAGATAGACCAGTGCGTCGGCGCCGAGGGACCGCAAAGCGGCACGTGTCTCGGGAGGCGCGGGTGGGTCGAGCAGCCGTGTGGTGCCCTCGGCCGGGCTGGCCGCCGGTGAGCCGTCGTCCATGAGCTGGATGCCCGCGAGCGCGCCGACGACCCGCCGCCTGAGCTCGCCGGGCTCCTCGCCGGGGGCGTGGGTCTTCTTCGCCTGCTGCCACTCCCGGGCCAGGGCCGCGTCACCCGAGGCGGTGAGCCGTGCCACGACGTCCCGGGTCTCGGTGGTGGCGTAGAGGATGAGACCGCGTCCGGCGTCCAGGGCGGTGGCCGCCCCTTCCGCGTCATTGTCCATGAGACACCAGCGCGCGGTATCCAGGGCGTCGTCGGCCGCGTGGCGGGCGACGGCCTGCATCTCGTCGGGCGAGGATTCCAGCAGCACGCTCCACGCATGGCCGCGCAGTCCGCGCAGCGCCGTCGAGCGGCACAGCTCGCGGCGGCCGGACAACCGGTAGGCGTGGGCCAGCGGCATGGCAATGGTGGTCCACAGTCCGTGCGTGGTGGACTCGGCCAGCTTCTGGGCCTTCTCCAGCAGTTCGGTGCCGGTCCTCAGATCGTGCGGACTGCCCGATGTCTCGACCCGGCGCAGATGGGCGCTGCCGGCGGTGAGCAGGTAGTGGGGGCGGCGCGGGTCGTGCTCGGAGGTGATGGACAGCACCTCGGTGAGATGGCGCACCGCGTTGTCCACGCGCTGCGGGGTGTCCGCGGCGAGTTCGGCCGTCGCGAGCTGGCTCAGCCGCAGGGCGCGCTCGGTGTCCGGCAGTCCGGGCTGGTTCGCCATCTCCTCGAGAACGCGGAAGTGGGAGTCGGCAGGCGGCTGGACGGGCTCGGTCCGGCGCCCTGCGGTACCCGCGCCGCCGGGGCGGAGCATCTCCAGGAACGGGACGAGGGAGTTCACCGCCTGCTCCACCGAACTGCGCAGCGGGTCACCCGGGTCCATCCGGTGTGCGGCTTCCCGGAGTTGGCCGATCAGCTCCATGGCACCCTGGACATCGCTCCGCAGGATCTTGGTGTGCGCCTCCTGCATCAGGGCGATGACCGTACCGTGACCCTGCAGCGGTGATTCGGGGCCGAGGCCGTCGAGGAGAGCGCGGGCGTCGCGGCTCACCTGCTCGCTCTCCACCACGCTGCGGTCCTCCTGGGCGACCAGGTGCCGCAGTCCCAGCCGGGCCGCCCGGACGAGCGTGAGGTGGGGCTGGGTGTCCCCGACGATCTCCGCGTACCGTTCCAGGTCCCGGAGTGCGGCGCGCGGGCGGAATCCAGGGCGGCTCTCCTGCCAGGCCACGAGCAGGTCGCCCGCGCGCAGTGCCGCCGAGGTCACCGGCCAGTCCGGCAGCGGAGAGAGGTCCGTGTCGGCGACGTCGGCGAGAGCGACCGCTCTGGCCATGCGCGGGGAGCCCAGCAGGGTGCCGGACCTGAGCAGGGAGGTCGCCAGGACGGATGCCAGCTTGGCCCGTCCCGGAAGCTGTGCGGGCAACGCGTCGAAGTCCGCGAGGGCGCTGTCGATGTCGGTGGGGCTCCAGCCGAGGGCCTCGTAGCGGATGGCGTGCATCCAGCAGCGTGCGAAGAGCCACGGCACCCGGTCGTCCTCGCCGACCACCTGTATGGCCTGGGTGGTGCGGGCGATGACCGTGCCCAGCTCGTTCGTCGGCGTACTGTCGGTCATGGTGGTAGTCCTTGTCACTGGGGGCGGAACCGGGGTGGACGAAGCGGAGTCGAGCGGAGTCCCAAGACGGCCGGAAGCCTTGGCGACCCGGGCCGGGGTCAGCGTCCGGCGCCGCTCTCCGGTCGTACGGCACGGATCCAGGCCACCCCGGTGAAGTTCTTGCCGGCGACCTCGATCTCGGCCCTCTCGAATCCGTCGGCGGACAATCCCTCGTAACCGGTGCCCACGAGGTCCCGGTAGAGCGGGTCGGAGAAGGCGGCCACGAGATGAGTGCCGGGGGACTTGTCGAGGGCGCTCCGTACGGGGGCGGAGTCCAGTACACGGAAGAGGTCGACCACCGCCGAACCCGCGTAACCGCTGTCCGCCTCATGGACGATGCCCTGGTGGAGACTGGCCCTCATACGAATCCTGCGTGGGTTTCCCGCACTCTCCTCGATCGGCCTCGGGGTGATCCCCTCGGTACGGTCGTTGGCCGCCGCCAGCCCCTCGGCCAGCCCGTCCAGGAGACGGGGGACGACCCTCGTCTCGTCGGTGTCGGGTTCCAGAACCAGCAGGTAGCCGTCGCCCTGGGCCTGGCGTCCGCAGCGGTCCCAGACCACACCCGCCCCTTCGCACGCCGAGCGCAAGGTGCGCAGCAGCACCCGCTGCAGGTGGACCATGTCGGCGTTGTCGCGGGCACTGTACTTCTCGATGTCGACGGCCAGGCAGAGACGCCTGAGCCCCGGGGGCAGCCCCTCTTCACTCGGCCCCGAGCCGCCGTTCCCCTCCTCCGGCACGCCGTCCGTGTGTCCTCCGCCCTCTTCCCGGCCCTCCCGGCCCTCGTATGCGGGCAGTGCCCAGGCTCCCGGCAGGGCGGCCCGGAGTGCGCGTGTGGCGGCCGTCGGCCAGGCCTCGGCCGCCGGGATACGGAACGGCGTGTCGTGGGGAGTCTGCGCCGCTCGACGCCGGAGTGGTCCGCCAAGCACCCGTTGCACGGTCGTGGTGCTCAGACTCAGCCGCCCGGACACGTCCGCGCTGATCGACGGCATCCGCACCACCGCCTGCGCCCAGCGTCCGTCGGGGCGGAGAGCGCCGCCGCGCCCCGTGGCCCGGAAGGTCCAGCGCAGTCGGTGTCCGCCGAGTCCGAAGACGGCGATCCGGGTGCCGTCGGCGGTGACCGTGCCGGCGGCCGGGTGGAGGCTCAGCGCGTGCAGGTCGTCGGCGAGCCGGACGGTGAGGGTGACTTCCTCGTAGCGGCGTCCGCCGGGCAATTCCTCCAGGTCGAACGGGAAGCAGACGAGAAGCACGCGGTCCCGCCCGGCAGGGTCATGCCCGGCTGCGGTGTCCTTGAGCGCGTAGACGATCGGCCGGCCGAGGGAGGCGCCGCCGATCCGTTCGTGGACGGGATCCTGCCCTCCCTTGGGGATGGCGCCGTCGAGGGCCAGGAGGTCCGGGGTGGCCAGCACATCGACGAAATCCGATGCGTGCTCGTGTTTCTCGGTGTGCATGTGTCCCCGTTCTCCTGGTTGTACGGTGCGGTTGGCTCGTGGTCAGGCCTCGGACTCCTCGGTCAGCCGCGCGGCCTGGCGCAATCTCTCCGGCGACAGCACGGTCGTACGGCCGTACCCGACCTGGATCACTCCTCGGTCGGCGAGTTCCCCCAGGACGTGGTGGACCCGGCGTTCCTTGGCGCCGACGAGTCCGGCGAGCTCGGCCTGCGTGAGCCGTGGCCCGATCAGCACCCCGGCGCGCCGTGGTTCCCCGTAGTCCTCCATCAGGTCGACGAGGACCCGGGCCACCCTGGTTGCCACCGGGCTGCCGCTGAAGTCGCCCCGGCGCCGTACCGACCACCGGTTCTTGCGCACCAGCATCCGGCTGACGGCCAGTGCCGCGGCGGGGCAGGAGTCGAGACAGCCGAGGAAGTCCCGCTGGCCGACGCGCCGCGCGCTCACGGGTCCGGCGGCGGTGACGGTGGCCGACCTGGGCCGGTTGTCGAAGGCCGCGAACTCCCCGACCAGGTCCCCACCGAGCCGGATGGCCAGCAGTGCGGTATCGCCGTCCTCCGAGGTCGCGGTGACCTTGGTGACCCCGCTGAGCAGCAGCAGGACGAACGTCTCCCGCAGGCCTTCGATCAGCAGATGCTCTCCGGCGTCGTAGGAGCGTGCCGTCCCCAGGGAGAGCAGGGCCTTGGCGGCGGCCGGGGAGCGCCGCAGATCGGCCAGGAGCGTGCCGTTCGCCCACCGGTCGGATCCGGCTCCCTCCGTGTGTCCCTCCGCCATCACGACCCCCCGAACATGTCGGCCTTCTCCGGTATCAGAGACTTGTGGCATCTTATCGACTGCGCGGACAACGTCCCTTTTCTTTCCCCAAGTTGGGTGCAAGACAGCGGTGCGTTCGCTGCGCGTGCGGAGCGGCGGCAGAGTCGTCGCCCGGATTCCGCACTGCTGCGACGAGTACGGTGCGCCGGTTGCCGCACTCTTGCCGTGCGGGGGACGGTTCGGGGAGCCGGCCCGGCCCCACCGGCGAGTCGGCTCCCCGTGGCCGGGAGGCCCTCCGCCGCCCTGCCGAACCGGTCATCCGTCGGCCTCCCGGGCTCCGAACTCCCGGGCCCCACAGGCACGGGGCAGCGCGTCGGCGTGCACCGTCCACACGCGGTAGTGGAACTCCTCGCCCATGTCCATCCGTTGGTCGCGGGCGCCTTCCCATACCTCCTGCAGCAGCGCCACGAGCGCGGGAGCGGCCTTCGCCTCGGAGCGGGTGCGTGCTTCGCGGGACGCCAGACCGCTGAGGTCCATCGGACGGTCCCCCACGATCACGTGCACGGTCTCGGCGCGGGGTCCCTTCTCGGGCACGTCCTGCGGCCAGTACAGCATGACCGGTTTGGTGCTCCGTTCGGTGTAGGGCTCGACCCGGTAGCCACTGGGCTGGTCGTTCGTCACCAGCGTCGTTCGGCCACTCAGTCCGACGCCGAGGACCCAGAAGTACAGCGGTGCCCCGGCACCGTTGGTGACCCGGACCCGATATCCGTCACCGTCGTACAGGCGCTCCCCCTCCGATCGGAGCGGACGCCAGTCACCGCCGTCCTGCAGGGGGTGCCTCGCCTCGATCAGCACTTCGGCCGCGGCCTCGAGCCGGGCCGCCCCCTCCGGGTCCCTCAGCCGACGCACCCGTTCCCCGCGGGCGAGTTCGTCCATGAGCTCGGCCACCTGGCGGACCCCGGCGAGGGCCGGATCGGAGGGCTTGCGCACGGCGTGTCCGTCGCGGTCGAGCACCTGGGGTCCACCGGCATGCAGGCGTACGACGGCGAAGGCGTCGACCGCCGTGTGCGCCTCGGCGAGCCGCGGTGAGCGGGCGAGTTCCTTGCGCAGCGCGCCCGCGAACGGTTCAGGCGCGTCGATCAGCACATTGCGGCGGTCGTGCACCCGTACGGCGAGCGCATGAAGACCTGGTGGCAGCAGCGCCGTCGTCAACGCCTCGGCGAGGGAAGGGGGGACGGCCGAGGCGGTCACCCTCAGCAGCGCGTCACCCCCGTGCATCTCCTCCACGGTCGCCGGCACGGTGGTCTCCCGCTCCTCGTCCTCGGAGGCGTCGCCGGGGAAGACCATGATGACGCCGTCTTCGGGCCCGAGCCCGAACAGGGCGCCGCCCGGGATACGGAACCGGCCCTCGTGCCGCAGCAGGGGCAGCCGTTCGGGCTGGGCCGGCACTTCCAGGGAGAACGGCAGCCGGCCCGAGGGCCCGCCGACGTCGGGCCGTTGCCGCACCTCCTGCTGTGTGATGCGGTCCCGGGCCCGTGCCACCAGCACCGACCACGGGATGGGGCGGCCCGTGGTGGCGTCGAGCAGGTCGGCGAGCGCGGCCGTGAACACCCCCCGCCGGCCGGCCCCGGGCTCGGGCTCGCTCTCGTACGCCGAGCCGTGCTGCTCGCACGCCGTGAGCCGCACAACGTTCGGCACCAGCGGTTCGTCCCGGTGGGCGAGCGCCTCCGCACGGGCCAGCGCCGCGTCCGGGGGGACTTCGGGCAGCCGTACGGACTTCAGCGCCCGCCGGCTCGATGTGTACACCGCCTCCCGCACGGCTCCGCCGGAGTGGCAGCAGTCGAGGATGCAGGTGACATTGGGGGTCTTCACAGTCAACGCCCGTACGGCGGCCGTAAGTTCCTCCGCGAGGTAGCCGCGGAAGTCGGTCGCGGTGCTCTCGGCCATGTCGGAGGGCACCAGATACTGCACTCGGTCCATGAGCCCGCCGTGCCCGGAGTAGTAGACCACGACGCCGTCGCCGGGGCGGGTCGCGTTCCGGAGCCGTGCGAGGCCCTCCTTGATGCCCTCGTAGGAGGCCTCTTGTTCCGTGCGGACGTCCCCGTCTGTGAAGCCGCGGCCGGCCAGTACGCGCTCCATCCGCTCGATGTCGGCGTGCACCCCCTCCAGGCCGAAGGTCTGGGCGCCGATCAGCAGGGCCCTCAAGGTCATCTCATACCCCCACGTGGATGAAGGGCGCCCAGTAGTACGGGTGCGGGGCGCCGGCGGCGTGCGCGGGCCCGACCGGTTCGATGTCGCGCGGGTTCGCGGCCCATGAACGGGCTCGGTCCCCCGACTCCGGTTCGGCTCCGGAGCGGAGGGAGAGCTCGCGGAACTCCTCGTCGCGTTCGGCACGGGACCGGGCGCGGACCTCCTGCTGAGCCAGGGACAGCGCGGTGCCGACGTCCGCGCCCGGGTCCCCCACGAGGCGGCGGTACATCCTGGTCATCACCAGGGCGCCGTCGCCGTCGTGCACCGGCCACAGCGAGACCACCGCGTGCCGGGCCCCGGTGACCAGGGCGGCCCTGCTCAGCCCGAGGACGTCCCCGCCCGCGGTGGCCCGGCCGCGGCCGGTGTCGCACGCGGAGAGCACGAGCAGCCAAGGGGAGTCGGCGGAGGACAGCAGGTCGGCGAGGTCGAGGGAGTCGTCCCCCGCCAACGGCAACCGGCTGCGGTTCGGGGCGCGTTCGTCGATCACTCCGTGTGCGGCAAAGTGCAGCACCTCGTGGGCGGGGGCTGTGGCCAGCACCTCGGCGCGGGTGGCCCCGGCTCCGGTGAGCAGTCTGCTCCCGGGCAGCAGCCGGGCGATCTCGGCGGTCTCGGCGGCGGTGCCGGGCAGATGCGGCAATCCGCGGCGTGGATCAGTGGCGGGAGAGCCGACCAGCAGGGCGCTCAGTTCCTTCCACGGTCGCTGCGGCCGACGCGCCCGGAGTCGCGGCAGCAGCCCGGCCGCGGGAAGGTACGACACGGCACGGTTCGTGCCGAGGGCGTCGCCGTCCCAGGGCAGGACGTGGAACGGCAGCAGGGCGAGCACGGCGGGCGGCACGACGATCACCCGCCGGGCGCTACCGAGTTGGCCGGCGAAGGGTTCGAGCAGCCAGGTGGTGAGCCGGGTTCCGTCGTCCTGCACGTGCTCGCCGGCGGCCGGCCTGGCGCACCGGTCGCGGAAGCGGCGGGCTGCGCCCACCACCTGGTGCATGAGTTGCCGGCGCCCCGGGCAGCCCGTCAGGGCCTCCACTCGCAGTGCTTCACGGGTCATGGCCCAGCCGACCAGGGAGTCGTCGAAGAGGTGGTACGCGAGCAACACGGTGTCCGGCGGCAGAGCCTCGGCGACGGCCGCCGCGTCCGGCACCGCCTCGCCGCCCGACGTGGCGAGCGCTCGTGGGGCCCGGCGCTGTACGGCCGTCTCGGCCTCGCCCAGCCGGCGCGCGGCGTCGTCGATGCGCCGACGCCGCTCGGCCGCCTCCACCTGTGCTGGGGGTGGCGTCACCACCGGGTCGCCCGTCGTGTGCTCGGAACGCCGGGCGGCCGCCGACTCGGCGCGCAGCACGGCCATGTGTTCCTCGAACTCCGCGGCCCAGCGGACCTCGGCGGCCAGCCAGCCCCGGACGGCCGCGCGGGCCGCCGGGTCTTCGCCCGCGGCGTCCAGGGCGCGTACGGCGCCGAGGACCCCGATCCGGCCGCGCTCGGCCTGGGTGAACGCGATGGCGGCCGCGTCCCTCTCGCCGGAGGCCAGCCGCGCGAGCACGGCGGTGTGGTGCAACCGGGCCGGCACCGGATCGTCGGCGAAGGAAGCGCGCAGGCTGTCCCGGGCGAGCCTGAGGCGGTGTTCCTCGTACGCGGCGAGTCCGCTCAGGGCGTACTCGGCTGCGTCCTGCGGGCGGGACTCGTCGGCCAGCGCGATCTCCGCCTGCAGGCCGGCAAGCTGCCAGGAGTGTTCGGCGCCGGCGCCGGCGGTACCGATGAGCGGCAGATGCCGTCGGGCGCGCTCGGGGCTGCCGAGCCGTACCCACAGCGCGGCCGCCTGCAGGGCGGGGAGCCGGGACTCCACCGCCTCGGCCTCGGCGCAGGCCCGTTCCCTCTCGCCCAGGTCGGCGAGGGCGGCACAGCGCACATGGCACCGCAGGACCTCGTCCGGGATCGACCCAGCCCTGGTGAGCGCCTCGTTCGCCAACCGGTCGGCCTCTTCCCCGAGGCCCGCCTCGCGGGCCCGGCGGGAGCGGAAGAGGGACTCCTGGGCCGGGCATGCGGCGAAGTCGGAGCGGAGCGTGGCGAGGGTTTCCCGCATCTGCTCCGCGATCCAGGGTGGGGCCTTCGCCACGACGAGTTCACCGACACGCAGGGCGCGTTCGATGCGTGAGCGCGCGGCGGCCACCGCCTCCGGATCCCACAGGGCGGACGCCTGGGTGTGGAAGACCTTCGCGGCCTGGACGACACCGACGCAGCCGGTGAGGTCCAGTGAGACGTCCGGGTCGCCGTCGCGTCGGATGCGGGCGAGGTGTTCGCGCTGTTCCAGGTCGGTGAGGACCATGGTGGCCAGCCGGTGGCGGGCCTGGAGGACGGCACCCCTCGTCGGGACGGCTGCCGCGTTCCCCTGACCGCCGTCCCTCGCGTCCGTGAGGAGACGGGCCAGGGCCTCGGCCCGGTCACCGCGCCGGGCGTACCCCTGGGCGTACCAGGAAGCGGCGCGGTTGCGGACGAGCCAGGACAGTCCGCGCACCCACGAGGTGCTGCCCACGGTCCGGCCCCAGCCGGCCACCGACGCGGCGACTTCGGCTTCCGCCCCCTCGCCCGTGTCGGTGTCGATCAGGTCCAGAACCTGATGGACCCTCAGCAGGGCCGTGTACGCCCCGTCGCCCGCCTTCTGCGCCGCGCTCAGCGCCGAGGTCAGCTTCGCACGGCAGTCTTCGGCCTCGCCGCGGATCCGGTGGACATGTGCCAGCCGCAGCAGGGCCGCCGCCCGTCCGCGCTGGGACCCGGCCGCGGTGTAGGCGGCCTCGGCCGCCGCGTACCGGTCGGCGGCCCCGAGCGGCCCGGGCCGCCGCCACTGGTGCCGTGTACTCGGGGGGACAGTGGCCCCGGGAGCGGCGCCCGTCGGGACGAGGCATTCCTCCGCGATTCCCGGGGCGCCGAGTTGCCAGTCTCCCTGGAGGATTTCGGACAGGCCCGTCGAGGCCGGGTCTCCCGAGACGTACTGGAGTCCGGTGCGCACCAGCGGGTTGGCGGCCTCGCGGTCTCCGGCCCGGACGCGCAGATCCGCGGCGAGCAGCAGATGACAGGCGGAGGCCTCCCGATGGCCGGCCTCGGCGATCGTCTCGTGCAGTTGGTCGAACCACCTCAGCGCCTCGTCGACGCTTTCCCACAGGTCCTCGTTCCGCTCGCTCGCGACCTCGCCCCGCAGGGCGTGATGGGACTCGCATTCACGCTCGTCGCCGGCCCTGCCCGCGTGCCCCACGATCATCCGCGCGGAGAGCAGAACCGGGATGACGTGTCCGGCGAGATGCCATGGAAGCCGGAGGCTCCCCTCGGGAAGGTCGCCTGCCCCGTGTGCCATGGCCCGCGCCAGACCCTCCACCGGCGCCAGGCATGCTCCGGGCTGCCAGTTGACGTCCAGGTGCAGCGCGGCGGTGCGTAAGGCCCGTTCCAGCGCGGACCGTTCGCCTGCCGGGGAGGTGTCCAGAACGGCAAGTGCCCGTTTGGGCTCACCCGCGGCCAGGGCTGCCGCCGCCGCGAGCCGGATGCCGCAGGCCCCCGGCGGGAGTCGGTCCGGCTCGACGAGCAGCGCGGCGGGATCGGCTTTCCGCTGCTCGGTCAGCAGGAGCGCGGTCAGCGTCATCACGTCCACTCGTATTCCCCGTCCCTTGTGGCCTCGCCCTTTCCGGCGACGACCGCATTTCCGGTTCGCTCCCCGCAGCCCCGGCTCACAGACGGTAACGGCAATCAGACGGACGGGCGACGACTGTTTCCCCTGTAATTAAAACGGACCATTGGTAGTTCGAAATCCGTCAATCATGGGCACATTCATCAAGGGCGGGAAACAATCACGGTCACAATCCGACCTGACCTGCGGTCAGGCTGACGGCCGTCACAGCTTTGCACAGCCATGGATATCACCTGCCCAGTGGACGGATTCCGCACCACAACCGGTTCTTGCATCCGCCGCGGTCCGACACCCGGGATGCCGGACCAGTCGCCCGCCAACTCCCATTTCCTCCCACGGGTTGTACCCTCCTGGCCAGTGCTCCCGGACCAGTCACTGCAACGACACGCTCGGAGATGGCGTCCCGCGGGATGGTGTAGGCGATCACCGTGCGGGTGTGCACGGGCGGATGCGCGGGCGTGCATCCGGTGACGGTCTCCGCTCCCTGCGCATGAGGCAGCCACCGTGCAACTCTCCGTGTTGAACGGGAAGTTCAACGCAGGAGGTGCGCGGTGGCCTTGTCCCAGTCTGACTTACTCCGTCTGCTGGAGTCACTACGTTCGGTGCACGGACTCGAACCCGTGCGGAGTGTGGCCGAGCGGATGCTGCAGGAGCTGACCGAGGCCGCGGCCCGGATCGGCGCCGAGTGGAACGAGCACACCGAGGCCCGCACCGCCTACCGCAACGGGCACCGTGGCAAGACGCTGACCACGCGGGCCGGCGACCTCGACCCCACCCTGGGATCCCACCGGCCGCTGGGCAATCGGGCCCACCTCGCCCCGGGAGTCGGCCCGCACATCTGCCCGGGCCGGATCGCACGCGTACCTCATCGCCGAAGCCGCCATCCTCCACGTCCTCGGCGCTCTGCCCGGGATGGACCTCGACGGCCACCGGGACGACCTCGTCCGGCGTCCCGCTCCCTTCCACCGCTCCCTGGTCGCCCCGCCCGTCACCTTCCCACGAGCTGAAAGAGACCTAACCGTGTCCGAACAGCAGATACTCGTCCTCGACCCGACCGGATCCGACCCGGACGCCGAACACCAGGCCCTGCGCGAGCGCGGCCCGGCGACGCTGGTGGACATCCTCGGCGTGCGCGCCTGGTCCGTCTCCGACCCGGCCCTCCTCAAGCAGCTCCTGACCAGCAAGAACGTCTCCAAGGACGCCCGCGCCCACTGGCCGGCCTTCGCGGAGACCGTCGCCACCTGGCCGCTGGCCCTGTGGGTCGCGGTGGAGAACATGTTCACCGCCTACGGCAAGGATCACAGCCGCCTGCGCCGCATGGTTGCCCCCGCCCTCTCCGCCCGCCGCACCGCCGCCCTCCAGGCGGACATCGAGGCCCTCGTCGACGGCATCCTCGACGCCCTCCCGGCGGGCGAGACGGTCGACCTGCGCGAGCACCTCGCCTACCCGCTCCCGATCGCTGTCATCGGCAAGCTCATGGGCGTCCCCGTCGACCAGCGCACCGAATTCCGCACCCTGGTGGACAACGTGTTCGCCACCCATCTCTCCGCCGAGGAACAGGCCGCGAACACCGCCGCCCTCTACGGCCTGCTCGACGCCCTGATCGAGACCAAGCGCACTGAGCCCGGTGAGGACTTGACCTCGCTGCTGATCGCCACCCGCGACGAGGAAGACGGCTCCGCCCTCAGCCACGCCGAGCTACGCGACACGCTCCTGCTGATGATCAGCGCCGGATACGAGACCACCGTCAACGTCATCGACCAGGCCATCACCACCCTGCTGACCGATCCCCAGCAGCTCACCCACATCCGGGAAGGCCGCTGCACCTGGCAGGACGTCGTCGAGGAGACCCTGCGCCACCAGCCCGCGGTCAAGCACCTTCCCCTGCGCTACGCCCGCACCGACATCCCGCTCCCCGACGGGCAGACGATCAAGGCCGGCGAGGCGATCCTCGCCTCCTACGCCGCCGCCAACCGCCACCCCGACTGGCACAAGGATGCCGACCGTTTCGACGCCACCCGCCCCAGCATGGAACACCTCGCCTTCGGACACGGCGTTCACTTCTGCCTCGGTGCCCCGCTCGCCCGACTCGAAGTCGCCACCGCGCTGCGCCTGTTCTTCGAACGCTTCCCCGACGCCCAACTCGCCACGGAGCGAAGCGCGCTGAAGAGGCTGCCGAGCCTCATCAGCAACGGACACACCTCCGTCCCCGTGCGCCTGCGCCCGATGTCGAGCCACTGACCGATACCGACGAGGAAGACCACCATGACTGCCCCCGCCCCGACCACGCCGCTCACCCCGGCCGAGAGGCGCATCGCCCCGCACGTGGTGAACGGCCTGCCGGCACGCCAGATCGCCGACGCCGAGACGTTGTCGCACCACACGGTCCGCGCGCACTTGCTCTCTCTGCGCAAGAAGCTGCACTGCCCCGAACGCTGCTCCCCCGCCGTCGTCACACACCGCCTTCTGTAACAACTCCAGAAACACGTTCACTGGACAGACCCGGTCGGTACTGCATCCGTTCGAGCCGGGCCTTGGGCATCTGCACGCTCCAATTGGTGCCGTGCAGCAGCAGGTCCAGCCCGGAAAGGGTGTACTCGACGCCGAACCTGTGACGTACGACCTCGGTGATCCTGGCCGAGCTCCGGCACTGGTCGCTCCAAGCGACGGCGGGCCGGCCTCTGACACCGCCTGCGCAAAGCGCGGTCGAGCGGGCATCGCCGGGGCCGTTGGAGACCAGGGCCTGCCGACCGCCCGTAGCCGACGCC
This sequence comes from Streptomyces sp. NPDC007905, assembly GCF_042959345.1. Taxonomy (NCBI): domain Bacteria; kingdom Bacillati; phylum Actinomycetota; class Actinomycetes; order Kitasatosporales; family Streptomycetaceae; genus Streptomyces; species Streptomyces sp. NPDC007905. Next base: position 331,445 of record NZ_JBIBKS010000004.1, read on the forward strand.
CGACGCTGGCGGTTCGCCGACTGCGAAGGCGGAGGCGGTGCTGGAGCGGCGGCCCATTGCCCGCGTGGAGCTCGCCGAGGCCCTGGCCGGGCCGGAGCCGGAGGCCGACCACCCGCCGGAGTCGGCGCCGGCCGTTACCGAGGCCCCGGTGGCGGGGTCGGTGGTGCCGCACTGGCGGGTGGGTCTGACGATGAAGGTGCTCGCGCCGGACTACCAGCGGCTGGTGGGCGTGCTGGAGGCGGAGGCGGGCGGGTCCGGGCTGCGGGCGCGGGAGTTGGCCGGGCGGCTGGGCCTGGAGTCGGCCTGGAGTCGGTGCCGGCGAAGGTCGAGGGGGTGCGGTCGAAGGTGAAGCGGCTGGTGGAGCGGGGCTGGCCGGCCGAGGAGCGGCCCGGGGTGTTCACGCCGAGGCGGGCTGCCGGGTGACGTTTCGGCTCCGGTGGCGGGCGAGGCGGCGTCCCATGAGCATGGTCGTCGACCACAGGACGGCGGCTTCGCTGCTTTCGGGCCGGGTCTCGTAGTCCCGGGCAAGGCGCCGCGAGCGCATCAGCCAGCTCAGCGTCCTCTCCACCACCCGCCGGCGTGGAAGCACTACGAACCCGCTCATGTCGTCGGTGCGTTCGACGATCCGAAGGGTGAGCCGCCCTGGACGTCCCCTTGACCCCCACTTCCTTTCGTACGACCGTCTCCAACGGTGCAACGCGAGGAGAGAAGGCCGGATTCCGGGGTCAGGTGGACGTCGGGGTCCGTCAGACGAGGTGGATCGTGAAGCGCCTCACGACCTTGGGGTCCGTGGCGATCGTGTCGGAGCGAACCGAGCCGCGAGCCTTCTCGTACTCCCCGGTGCCGCCAGTGATCGCGTTGTCGAAGGGACCCTGGTCGACGTAGTTGAAGTACATCCCCTGCACGGTGAGCTGGCCGCCCGGGAGGGTGTAGGTCACGACGCACTGCTCCGCTTCATCGGCGCCGCCCCGGGTGGTGGTGCAGGTGCCGTGGGTCTCGCCGACCTTGTTGTGCGCTTCGTCGAAGAGGTCCGAGCGGACGACGACCCGATCGCCCTGCGAGACACTGCCGGGGGTGACGGGGAAGCGGGTCAGCTGCTGCACCTCGGCCAGGAGTGTGATGATCCGGGCTTTGCCCCTGGCCTGGGCGGAGCCGGTGTCCGTCGCGGCGGCCGCGACGGGGGTGCAGGCGAGGAGGGTGACCAGCGTGGCCGTGCCGAGGCAGGCCGCTCTGAGGGGGCGCATCATGCGACTCCTGAGGTTGATGTTCGGGAATGACCGGATGGCGAACTTCCTTCCGATTCCGTTCGATTCCCTTCATAACCTCGACTCCGCCGCCGCACGGAGCACCCAGGCACGAACCACCGGCACATCCAGCCGGTCGGACCAAAGTCAGGCGGCGGAGCTCGGCACGAAGCCGAACGGCAGCTCCAGGCGATGCCGGGCCATGAGCTCCTCGTCGGCGACGATCCCGCACGTCGGCCCGCCGGCGGCGATGACGCCCTCGCTGAGGATGACCGAGCGCGGGCAGAGCTCCAGGGCGTACGGCTGGTCGTGGGTGACCATCAGGGCGGTGACGTCCAGGGAGCGCAGGATGTCGACGAGCTCGCGGCGCGAGGCCGGGTCCAGGTGGGAGGACGGCTCGTCGAGGACGAGGATCTCCGGCTCCATGGCGAGGACCGTGGCGACGGTGACCCGGCGGCGCTGCCCGAAGGAGAGGTGGTGCGGGGGCCGGTCGGCGAAGTCCGCCATCCCGACCTTCTCCAGAGCGCGCAGGACCACCGCCTCCAGCTCGGCGCCTCGGACGCCCGCCGCGACCCGGGCCGAAGGCCACGTCCTCGCGGACGGTCGGCATGAACAGCTGGTCGTCGGGGTCCTGGAAGACGATGCCGGCCTTCCGCCGGATCTCGGCCATGTGCTTCTTGCCGACGGGCAGCCCGGAGCTCCGCGAGGAGGCGGAGCGGGTGCTGGCCGAGCTTGCGAAGGCGGAGGCGGTGCCGGAGCGGCGGGCCATCGCCCGCGTGGAGCTGGCCGAGGCCCTGGCCGGGCCGGAGCCGGAGGCCGGCCACCCACCGGAGTCGGTGCCGGCGAAGGTCGAGGGGGTGCGGTCGAAGGTGAAGCGGCTGGTGGAGCGGGGCTGGCCGGCCGAGGAGCGGCCCGGGGTGTTCACGCCGAGGCGGGCTGCCGGGTGACGTTTCGGCTCCGGTGGCGGGCGAGGCGGCGTCCCATGAGCATGGTCGTCGACCACAGGACGGCGGCTTCGCTGCTTTCATCGTGGACTGTCCAGGCCTGCTGCTGATGGTGCTGGTCACGGCGGCCGAGGTGACCATGACGCACCGCCGACTCGCCCGAGACTACGAGACCCGCCCGCCAGCTCCAAAGCCATGATCCACGTCGCCTCGATCGACAACCTCGCCAAGCGCACAACGGACGAGACCACCCCCACCTGGCGAGGTACCTACTAGGAGATAAGGGGCAATCCGCCTACATCACACGCCCACTCACACCCGGCCCCGCTCACTCCGGCAGTTGCCGCATCTCCACGACCCGCAGTCCCAGCGACTGGCAGCGGATCAGCAGCCCGTAGAGGTGCGCCTCGTCAACCACGGGACCGAACAGGACCGTCTGACCGGACATCATCACGTGGTCCAGCTCCGGGAAGGCCTTGGTGAGGGTCTCGGACATGAGTCCATCGACGCGGATCTCGTAGCGCATGTGCCGTTCTCCCGCCGCGGGCCTGCTGCGGTCTTGGTTACGAGCGTGCTCCGTGCCGGGGCACCGGACCTCACCCGGCACAGGTGAACCGGCGCCAAGTCAGTGCGTCAGTGCGTCAGTGCGATCTTGAACGAGATGATCACCAGGCCGAGCAGCAGATTGACCGCCGCGGTGGCCGACACCAGACGCCAGGAGGCTCCCGCCCGCCGTGCCCCGGTCGCCGACCACCCCACCTGCCCGGCCACGGCCACCGCGACGGAGAGCCAGACGGCACCCTCCAGGTCCAGGCCCAGCAGCGGGCTCACGGCGACCGCGAGGGCGGGCGGGACGGCCGCCTCGACGATGGGCCACTCCTCCTTGCACACCCGCAGGACGGTCGGGCGGTCCGGGGGCCCTTGCGCCAGGAGGGCTCCGAACAGCTGGGCGTGCACGTGGCCGACCCAGAAGACGAGACCGGTGAGCAACAGCAGCACCACCAGTTCCAGGCGGGGAAACGTGCCCAGGGCGCCGGCGCCGATCACCACCGACGCGGCGAGCATCGATCCGTAGACCGCGCCCGTGTAGTCGGCGTGGCTGCGGCGCTCGCTACGGCGGGGCCGCGTCGTGGTGGGGCCGGTCGAGGACATCACTGTGGCCTTTCGCTCTTCACTCCGTGGCACCGGCCACGTCGGCCGGTGCGTCGCCCTGCGACGGCTGCGGACGGCGGGCCGGTGCGGACGGCAGGTGGGGCGTGACCAGGAAACTCGCGAGGGTGATCCCCGCGGTCGCGAGGATCGCCGCCTTCAGGCCGGCGAGCTGTGCCGAGGCGTAGGAGTCGGTGAGGGCGTCGACCTCTGGCGGCGGCAGCCCGGCGCGCTGCGCCGCCGAGCGCACCTGGTCGGTGGACACAAAGCTGATCCCCGCCTCCAGGGCGACACCGGTCTGCTGCCGGGCCTGGTCGGACAGCCGCGGGTTGCTCTCCACCTGTGCGGTGAACGCGTGTGCCAGCGCGCCGATGAGCATCGACCCGATGAGCGCGGTGCCCAGTGCCGAGCCGAGGTTCTGCGCCGTGAACTGCAGGCCGCCGACCTCGCTGCGCGCCTCCTCGCCCACGCTGGACTGGACGACGTTGCCGAGCTGCGAGGCCATCAGACCCATACCGATGCCGAGCACGGCCATGGCGCCGGCGAACTGCGCGTCGTCGATGACCGGGTCGATGGTGGCCAGCAGCCACACGATGGCCACGGTCAGCGTCAGCAGGGCAAGCCGGACGACCCGGCGCGGGCCCAGGGTCCGGCCGAGCCTGGCGGCGGCCAGGGAGGTGACGAGCATGGTGACCGACACCGGCAGCAGCCGCAGCCCCGTCTGGAAGGCGTCGAATCCCTGCACCACCTGCAGGTACAGCGGGATGGTGAAGAACAGTCCCAGCAGGATCAGGTTCTGGCTCAGCAGGGTCAGCAGACCGGATCGCAGGGGTGGTACGCCGAACAGGGACAGGTGCACCAGGGGGTCGGCGCCGGTGGCCTCACGGCGGCGGTCCCAGTGCACGAAGAGGGCCAGCACGGCGACCCCGGCGCCGACCACGAACAGGGTGGGCGCGAAGCCGAGGACGGTGAACGGCGGGTTGCGCGGCTGGACCCAGCCCCAGGTGCTGCTCTGCAGCACCCCGAGGACGCCGAGGCCCAGGCCGGACGCCGAGAGCACCGCTCCGATCCCGTCCAGCCGGGGTGGCGGTCCGGTCCGCGCGGACTCCACGATCACCCGGCGGAAGCACAGGACGGCGACGACGACCACGACCTCGCCGGCGAAGACCAGCCGCCAGGTCAGGTATGTCGTCACCCAGCCGCCCAGCAGCGGGCCGACCGCGATGCCGGCGCCGGCCAGTCCGCCGATCACTCCGTAGGCGACGGCCCGGTCCTTGCCGCGGTAGGTCTCGGCGACCAGGGCCGCCATCGCCGGCAGCACCATCGCGGCGCCGAGTCCCTCGATGACGGACCAGCCCAGCGCGAGGACCCACAGGGTGGGCGCCAGGGCGGTCAGGGCCGACCCGATGGCGTAGACGACCAGGCCGAGCAGGAACAGCCGCCGGCGGCCGTGGATGTCGCCGAGCCTGCCCCCGATGAGCATGAACGCGGCCATGACCAGCGCGTACAGGGTGATGACGGCCTGGATGGCGGTGACCTCGGTGTGGAAGTCCTCGACCAACTGGCTGATGGAGACGTTCATGACGGACGTGTCCAGGACCATCAGGAACTGGGCCGTCCCCAGCACCATCAGAGCTCGCCAATGTCCCACGGTGTCCACCTCGCCGAGTCCTCCGGGGGCCCGAGCGGTCCCGTCGGCGGCGGCCGGGGCGTACCGGGCCGCCACTCTCATCGCAGCGGAGCTGCCCGCTGTGCGCCTCACCCGCCACGGGCGAGCCGTCCGGAGATCACAGCAGCCCGCGCTCGCGGGCCTGCCGCACCGCGTCGCCGCGCCGGTTCACGCCGAGTTTCCGGTAGACGCTCTTGAGGTGCGTCTTCACGGTGTTGACCGAGACGTACAGGTCGGCGGCGATCTCTTCCGTGGACATCATCTGGGCGAGTCGGCGCAGCACCTCGCGCTCGCGTGCGCTCAGTTCCTCGACGACCAGCGACGGGGGATCCGCGGCCACGACCGGACCGCCGTGCGGCATGGGGCCGCCGGGGGTGAGCCAGCCCGCGGCCAGGGCCTGCAGGGGCGGTGTGTCCAGGAGGTGGCGGATGCGCGGTCCCGCTTCGAGGAAAGGACGGCGCAGCCGTTCCCGCCGGGCCTCCAGGAGAGCGCGGGCGAGCAGTTTGCGTGCGGTGGCGACGTCCCCCGCCTCCTGGGCGGCCCGGGCGCGCACCAGTGCGGCCCGGACCGTCACCCCGGGGCCGGTGCGGCCCCGGGCGGGCAGCTGGTCGAGCAGCTCGATCGCCGCGTCGCGGTTCCCGGCGGCGAGCCGGGCCCAGGCGATCTCCGCCGCGTACGCGGCCTCACCGTCCCAGGGCACGCCGTCGAGCACCTTCGCCGCACTCTCCGCCCGGCCCTCGGCCAGATGGGCCGCGGCGACGGCCAGCGCCCTGTGGGCCTCCGCCCAGGGGGACGCCACCAGGGCCGGTACGGCGAGGCCGGACGCCGCCGCGGCGGCCCGGGGCTCGCCCCGCGCCAGCAGCAGCCGGGCCGTCGCGAGAGACCGGCCGGCCGCGGTCACCGGATCGGGCGGGACCGCGCCGGAGCCGGCCGCCTCGTCCAGGAGGGTCTGGGCCTGCCCGAGGTCGTCACGATCGACGGCCACGGCCGCCAGCACCAGTTGCCCGAGCCCTGAACCGGAGGGGCGGCGCAGGCCGAACTGTTCCGTTTCGCTCATGGCCGCCAGTGCCTTGCGCTCCGCCCGGCCGAGCCAGCCGTCCAGGTAGTCGATCAGCGCCAGGTGCCCGAGGGAGTCCTCCCGGGGCAGCGCCGTCGAGGCGCCGCCGGGGCACCCGGCGGCCTCGGACAGGGCGGCACGCGCGTCGTCGAAGCGACCGGCCCACAGCCGGGCCGAGCCCAGATGGGTGAGCAGGAGGGCGGTGAGTTCGGGGTGTTTCTCCAAGAGCTGGGCGGGGACCTCGCCGCGCAGTTCCTCGGCCGTCGCCAGGGCCTCCTCGGCCCTGCCGGGCGAACCGGTCAGCCGGGCCGCCAGGGACTCCAGCAGCACACAGCTCAGCCGGCCGGCGGCGTCGGGCGGGTGCGAGTCCAGGCGTTCCTCGGCCCGGCGCAGATGGACCAGGCCGCGGTCCACGTCGCGCTCGGACAGGTCGCGCGCCGCGCGCACCAGGTCCGCCGCCGCGCTCGTGACCTCGGGCCCCATGGGTGAGAACAGTTCGACGAGGTCGTCCGCGCGCAGGCCGGTGAAGAGCTGGCCGATCGCCAGGTCGTCGACAAGGGCCCGGGCGGTGAGATCCCAGTCGCCCGCGGCGGCGCCGTGCGCCAGCGCTTCCGGCAGGGAGCCGGAGGCCCGCAGCCACTGCGCGGCACGCCGGTGGAGTTCCGGCTCGAGTCCGGGCGCGCGGACCCGTAGATGAGCCCGGAGGATCTCGCCGAACAGCGGGTGCAGGCGGTACCACGCGTGCCCGAGGTCCTCCACGAACGCGTTCTGGCCGTGCAGTTCGGCCAGGATCGGCTCGACACCGCCCCGGCCGGTCAGCGCCTCCGCGAGCGCGGGGCAGAAGCGCTCCACGACGCTGACGCGCAGCAGGAGGTCCTGCGTCCGGGGCGTCTGCCGTTTGAGCACCTCGGCGAGCAGGAAGTCGGCGACCGTGCTGCGGCCCGCCTCGAAGTCCTTCAGGTACGCCTCGGGATCCGGGCTCTCCTGGGCGGCCATGGCGCACAGGCGCAGCCCGGCGGCCCAGCCCCGGGTGCGCTCCACCAGGGCGCGGGTGGCCTCCGGGGCGAGGCAGAGGCCGTGCAGTTCCAGGAGCGCGGCGGCCTCGTCGGCGGTGAAGGCCAGCTCGGCGTCCCGGATCTCGGTCATGGTCGCGGCCGCACGGTAGCGGTGCAGCGGCAGCAGTGGTTCGGTGCGGGTGACGATGATCAGGCGCAGACCGGGCCCGGCGTGCTGCAGGACGAATTCCAGCTGTTCCGCTATGCGCGGGGTGGTCACCCGATCGAACTCGTCGAGTACGAGGAGGGCGGCCCGCTCGTGCCCGCTCAGCTCGTCGGCGAGGCGGGCCAGCAGCCGGTGATCCACCCGGTTCGCGTCCCCGGGACAGCCGATCTCGGCCGTAAGCGGTACGCCGGCGGCGCGCAGGGCCTGGAGCACATAGGCCCAGAACATTCCGCAGCCCTGGTCCCCCGCCTCGTTGGTGAACCAGGCGACCGGTTGTCCGAGCCGGGCGGCCCAGTCCGCGACCAGCAGCGTCTTGCCCGCACCGGCCGAGCCGTTGACCATCGTCAGCGGTGTCTCGAAGGCGTGGTCGAGGTGTGCCGCGAGCCGCGGGCGGCGCAGAAAGGTGGCCGGCCTGACCGGCAGGGCGAACCGTGTCTGCAGAAACGGCTCTCCCAGGGGATCGACGTAGCCGACAGCCGGTCCCCGCGTGTTCTCGTGCCGTGCATCCACCGGGTCACCACCCCTGTCCCTCAGGCCATGGACGGTGCACTACTGGATCAGCATCCCAGTCTTCCGGCTGCGGCGCAGTTCGCACAGGGACGGTGGGGCCGGCCACAGGTCCCCGCGGTGCTGCGGCGCGTGCTGCGGTCAGGGCTCGTCCCCGGGCGGCCCCTGCGCCCTGCGTGCCGCGTCGAGCTGGGTGCGGCCACCGGCCGCCAGCAGGGCGAGAACGGCCAGGACGCCGAGCAGCACGAGGACCAGCAGCAGGACGGTGAGTACCGTCGGATGGTTCCAGAGCGCGAAGACGAGCGCGATGATCAGCATGACGGCGACGGTGAGGGTCCGGCGGTAGGCCAGCGCCCACGCGCCGGCGCGCCCGGTGCTGATGTGATGGGCGGCGGCCCAGCGCGCCGCGGAGTCCGCCGTGTGGTCGGAAGCGCCACGGACGGCCACGGGCAGCCGCCCCGGCCCGACGAGATAGGCGCCCAGCGCCACGACCACGCCGAGCACGATGGCCGTACGCAGGCTGACCCGCAGGAAGCGGAGCAGCGTGTCGAAGACGGCCGCGGCGGCGGCCTTGGACAGCACCTGGGGCGGCAGGTGGTCGAGGTAGTAGTGGCGCGCCACGACCAGGGCGATGGCCACCACGAGGCAGGCGAAGGCGGCGCCGAGCGCGGTGCGCGCCAGGGCCCGGCGCCGCCGGTGGGCCAGGAACACGCCGGCGACGCCGAAGAGGAGGACGAGCACCGGGAACCAGTTCCCGACGATGTCGAGGAGGCGTGCGCCCTTGCGGAACTTGGCGAGCTGGTCGGACTGGAACAGCACCAACTGCTTGTTGACCTGCGGGATCTTGGCGGCGGGTTTCAGGCCCGCGTCGACCAGCTCGTTCTTGACCCGGTCGACGGCCGTACCCAGGTCCAGGGTGACCGTGCCGTCACTGACCCCGACCGCACCGCGTCCCTTGCCGGTCAGGGCGTGCACGACGGCGTTGTGGGCGGCGCGGTTGGCGGTGCGCCACACCGTCGCAAAGGCGTCGCTGCGGACGACGCGGGTGGCGATCTTGGTCGTAGCCTGGTTCGCGGCGGAGTCGAGCTGTGGTCCCAGCCCCCGGATCGCGTCGGCGGCGCGCGGCGGCAGGCCCTGTGACTCCAGCCAGGAGGCGATGTCCGCGGCGGCCTGCTGGCCGTTCACGTGGGCGCCCACGGCCCCCGTGATCCGGTGGACCGCCGCGTCCTGGACGGCGGGTTCACCGGCCAGCGGCGCGACCGTGGCCACGTAGCGGTCGGTGTCGAGCACGATGTCGTGCACCCAGGTGGCGAGCAGCGCGACGGGCACGAGGATGCAGGTCAGCACGATGAGCACGGCCGAGGAGGTACTCCGCGCGATGCGGCCCGCGGCGGCCCCGCCCCGGGTCGGCTTCGCCGCGCCGCCGTGCCCCGTGGCATCTCGGTCCGGATCCGGGGACCGCGGAGTCGGGTCGGGGGCCCGCGGGTCCCGGCCCGGCCGCTGCGGGTCCGGGTCCGGCGAGTGCGGGTCGGGCGGCTCGGTCACGGGGCCCTCCGGTGCGGTGGGTGCCTGAACACCCCCATTGCCTCAGCTCCGTGGACACGGCGCGCGCCGGGTCGACCGTACGGGCGATGCCGGGAACTGCTCGCGCGCCCGTCGGAGCACGCCGGCAGCCTCGAGATGTGGTCCTCACCGCGTCCGCCTACTCTCGTGGAGTTCCGACACGTTGGGGTCGCCATGGTGCTCGACCTGCTGCTCATCGCCCTGGCCATCACCCTCGACCCACTGCCCCTGATGGCTTTCGTCCTGGTGGTGGCGTCGGCGAGGGGGGTGTGGAAGGGGCTGGTCTTCATCCTGAGCTGGCTGGCGTGTCTGGTCACGGTGATCGCGCTCGTCCTGGTCCTGACGGGCGGCCAGCCGCCGCCACCGCGGTCTCCGCCCTCGACGGCCGTCCTCGCGGTCAAGCTCCTCATCGGGGTGTCGCTCATCGTCTACGGCGAGCACCGGCGCCGTCGGCTCGCCGCCGCCCGGACCCGGGTCGGCGGGGCCGCGCCCGGGCCGGGAGCGGGCCGGGGTCCGGCTTCCGCAGTCGGCGACGCGGGCGGCCGGGCGTCGTCCACGCAGCTGACCTCCGAGATGGACCGCAGCACGGCCTGGTCCGCCGCGGGACTCGCCGTACTCCTGCAACCATGGGGCATGGTGGCGGCGGGGGCGACGACCGTGGTGGAGGCAGACACGTCGCACTTCGCCACCTGGGTCGCCCTGTTCTGCTTCTGTCTGCTCGCCACCGCGAGCCTGCTGACCATCGAGCTGTATGTGGTGTTCTCCCCGACGGCGGCGAAGGCCCGGCTGCTGGGACTGCGCGCCTGGATGGAGCGTCACCAGGAGCAGGCGCTGGTGACCATCTGCCTGCTCCTGGGTTTCTGGCTGGTGGGAAAGAGCATCTATCAGCTCACCGGTTGACCCGCGGGGACAAAAGTGCGCGGCCCTGGGCCGCGTGCTGCAATGGGCACTGGAGGCTGACGACCGCCGACCGTGGGGGCACCGCCGGGAGACGGGACCGACGGGCAGACGGTCCCGACTCCCATCCGGCTCCAGAGGAGTGGTCATGGACAGCGTCGAAGACATGGGACCCGTCGACTACCTGGTCATCGAGTTCCCCGGCAACCGCATGACGGGCGAGGCGTTCCCCCTGCTGGTCGATCTCGCCGAGCGCGGCATCGTCCGGATCATCGACCTCGCCTTCGTCCGGAAGGAGACCGACGGCTCGGTCGTCGGGCTGGAGCTGAGAGACCTCGGTGACGAGGTGGATCTGTCCGTCTTCGAGGGAGCCTCGGCCGGACTGCTGGATCAGGGGGACATCGACGAGGCCGGCAACGCACTGGAGCCCGGCAACTCGGCCGCGGTACTGGTGTACGAGAACCTGTGGGCGGCTCCCCTCGCCCGCGCGCTCAGGCGCAGCGGGGCCCAGCTCGTGGCGAGCGGACGCATCCCCGTGCAGGCCCTGCTGGCGGCACTGGACGCCACGGAGGAAACGGTGCCGCCCGGCGGCTCCGTGGTTGCCTGAACACCCATGGGAGATGACCGAACATGCCAGGACTGCTTCGGGGCGTCGCACGCACCGCCGTCGTCGCCGGAACCGCCACCGCCGTGTCCAACCGTGTCTCTCGCCGCCAGGCGGGCCGATGGGCGCAACAGGACTACGGGCAGCAGCAACAGTACGAGCAGCAGCAGTACCCACAGCAGGCGGCGCCGACCGCTCCGGCCGCGCCGCAGACCCCTGCCGCCGACGAGATGACCCAGAAGATCGATCAGCTCAAGCAGCTGGCCGACCTGAAGGCGCAGGGGGTCCTGAGCGACGAGGAGTTCGAGAACCAGAAGCGCAGGCTCCTCGGCTGAGCCCGCGGAGCCGGGCCCGCCCGCGCACCCTCAGCGGAGCTGCGCGGCGAACGCCTCGTACGCACGGTCGTCGAAGAGGACGAACGTGACCTCCTCGACCCCGGTCTGCGCGGCGCGCACCGTCTCCACGGCGATGCGCGCCGCGTCCCGCATCGGCCACCGGTAGACGCCGGTGGAGATCGCCGGGAACGCGACCGTGCGGGCGCCGAGTTCATCGGCGACCCGGAGGGACTCGCGGTAGCAGGAGGCGAGCAGCCCGGAGCGGTCCTCGGTGGCGGACCAGACGGGGCCGACGGTGTGGATGACCCAGCGGGCGTCCAGGTCGCCCGCCGTGGTGGCGACGGCCCGGCCGGTGGGAAGGCCCTTGCCGATGGGGGTGCCCCCGCTCGAGCGAAGCCGAGAGTGGGGGAGGGAGGCGCGCAGTGCGCGGCACTCCGCCAGGATCGCGGGGCCGCCGCGGCGGTGGATGGCGCCGTCCACGCCGCCGCCGCCGAGCAGGGAGGAGTTGGCCGCGTTGACGATCGCGTCGGCGCTCTCCCGGGTGATGTCGCCCTGGGCGAGGGTGATGCTGGTCATGACTGCGTCAGTCTCCTCCATACGGCCTTGGCCGCGTTGTGCCCGGACATGCCGTGCACGCCGGGTCCCGGCGGGGTGGCCGAGGAGCAGATGAAGACGGCCGGGTGGGGGGTGTGGTACGGGAACGGGGACAGCCTGGGGCGCAGCAGGAGCTGCAGTCCGGAGGCCGCGCCGCAGGAGATGTCGCCGCCGACGTAGTTGGCGTTGCGGGCCGCCATCTCGGCCGGGCCGGCCGTGGCGCGGGCGAGGATGCGGTCGCGGAAGCCGGGGGCGAAGCGCTCCAGCTGTCGTTCCATGGCGTCCGTGAGGTCACCGTCCCAGCCGTTGGGGACGTGGCCGTACGCCCAGAAGACGTGCTTGCCCTCGGGGGCGCGGGTCGGATCGACCACGCTGGGCTGCACCGTGATCATGAACGGCGTGTCGGGGGCGCGTCCCTCGCGGGACGCGGCGCGCAGGGCGGCGCCGATCTCGGCCCGGCTGGCGCCGATCTGCACGGTTCCGGCGACCCGGGCCTCGGGGGCGGTCCAGGGGACCGGGCCGTCCAGCGCGTAGTCGATCTTGAAGACGCTGGGGCCGTAGCGGTAGCGGTCGTAGTACCCGCCGAAGCCGGCGATGCGGGCGAGCGCGGTGGGCGAGGTGTCGAAGACGTACGCGCGCGCGGGTGGCAGGTCGTCCAGGCGCTTGACCTCGTAGTCGGTGTGCACGGCGCCGCCGAGATCCTCGAGATAGGCGGCGAGGGCGTCGGAGATGGCCTGGGAGCCGCCGCGGGCCACGGGCCAGCCGCGAGCGTGCGCGGCCAGCGCGAAGACCAGGCCGATGGCGCCGGTGGCGAAGCCGCCCAGCGGGGCCATGACGTGGGCGACGAGACCGGAGAAGAGGGCCTTGAACCGCTCGTCGTGGAAGCGGCGCATCAGCCAGGTGGAGGGCGGCAGCCCGGTCAGGCCGAACCGGGCGAGGGTGACCGGGTCGCGTGGCAGCGCGGTCAGCGGCAGGGACATGAAGTCCCGGGCCAGCGTGTCCCACTTGGGCAGGAACGGCCTGACCAGCCTGCGGTAGACGCCCGCGTCGCGCGGACCGAAGGAGGCGGCCGTCTCGGCGACGGAACGGGCCAGTACGGCAGCGGTGCCGTCCGGGAACGGGTGCGCCATCGGCAGGTCGGCGTGCAGCCACTGAAGGCCGTAGCGGTCCAGGGGCAGGGCGCGGAACGCGGGCGAGTTGATGCCGAGGGGGTGGGCGGCCGAGCACGGGTCGTGCCGGAAGCCGGGCAGGGTCAGCTCCTCGGTGCGGGCACCGCCGCCGACCGTGGGCTGCGCCTCGAACAGGGCGACGGAGAAGCCCCGCCGGGCCAGCTCCACGGCAGCGGTCAGTCCGTTCGGTCCCGCACCCACCACGACCGCATCGAGCATCGACGGCACCTTCGGACTCCTTCGTCAGCCGATGGCCACTCGGGATCAGGATATGCCGCAGGCCTGACACTCCCCCGTGCCGGGTGCCTCAGGCACCCGTGCGCAGCAGTTCCGCGACCCGGCGGGCGGTGGCGGCGTCCCGGGCGGCGGTGAACGGCAGCGCGTTGGAGCCGGTCACGCGGAACGGCTCGCCGGCGAGGGTGAGGTGCGCGCCACCCGCCTCCTCGACGAGCAGCAGGCCTGCCGCGTGGTCCCAGGCGGCCTCCCAGGAGAACGCGACGGCGTCCAACTCGCCGCGTGCCACGGCGAGATACTCCAGGCCCGCCGAGCCGCACGGGCGCGGGGCGAGGCCGTCGGTCCACAGGGCGCGCAGCGCGTGCTTCTGCTCGTCGGTGGTGAAGTCGGGGTGGGAGGTGGCGACGACGAGGTCGCGGCCGGGTGCGGGCGGGCCCGCGAGCAGCCGCTCGCCGTCGAGGAAGGCGCCCTGGCCGCGGACGGCCGTGGCGAGTTGGTCGCGGGCGGGGGCGTAGGTCCAGGAGGCGAGGACGGCGCCCCGGTGGGCGAGCGCGACGAGGGTGCAGAAGCCGTCGTCGCCGTGCACGAACTGCCGGGTGCCGTCGACCGGGTCGATGATCCAGACCGGCGCGTCGCCCAGGATCGCCTCGTACGTCGCCGGGTTGGCGTGCACCGCCTCCTCGCCGACCACCACCGAGCCGGGCAGCAGCGCGCCGAGGGCCTCGGTGAGCTGCTGCTCGGCGAGGCGGTCGGCGTCGGTCACGAGGTCGTGCGGTCCGCTCTTCTGATCCACCTCGTGCTCCGCGAGGCGGCGGAAGCGGGGCAGGATCTCGGCCGCGGCCGCCTTGCGGACGGCTTCCTCGACGTCGGCCGAGCAGCGGGGAAGAAACTCTTCGATGGTTTCCGTGTCTTCGATCATGCGGTCCATGAGAGCACGCGCCGCTGACAATCCCCGCCCGGACGGTGAATGCCGGGTGGAGTCACGATGAAAATCAGGTGCCGATGGGGGCCACCGGGGAGAGCCCGCGCGCGTTGAGGTCGGTGGGGCCAGGCGGCGGAGCGGCGCACGGAACCGAGGCCGGGCGCCGAGGCTGAAGCCGGCGGGTCCGGCCGACGGGGGCGCCCACGCGCAAAATCGCCGGCAGGCGCCGCTGGGCCACCCGGCGACCTGCGCCGAGCCGAGCCACCGGCCAGGACCGACGCACGGAACCGACGGCGGCCGCCGAGGCTGGAGCCGGCGGCCCGGGCCGGTGGGAGCGCCCACGCGCGCGAGACCCCTGGCAGACGCCGCCCGGCGACCTGCGCCGGGCCCAGTCCTCAGCGGCCCACCGCGTACCCCTGCATCCCGCACGGGTCGGCCGCCGCCGACAGAGCTTCGCACGGCGGGCCGTCGTTACCGGTGCCGCGAGCGGTGCCCTCGCGCTGGCCGGTACAGCGGTGCTGCGTGCGGACGCTCCCGAACTGTTCCACGGGCTCACGCACCGGGCGCTGTGGCTGGTGGTGCTCAGCGCAGTCAGCGGTGTGACGGGCCTCGGGCTGCTGATGACGCGGCACTACCTCGCGGCGCGTGCGGCGGCCGCTCTGGCGGTCGCCGCAATCCTCTGGTCCTGGGGCGCCGCCCAGTACCCGGCCATGCTTGCCGGCAGCCTCACGGCCGACCAGGCCGCCTCCCAGCCAGCCGAGCTCTCCGCCTGCCTGATCTCCCTGGCCTGCGGGGCCGTCCTGCTGGTCCCGGCACTCTGGCTGCTCTATGGCACCTTCCAACGCGCGGACACCTCTCCCCCCAGGCACCGGCCGGCGCGATGAGTGGCGCGATCGAGCCCGCTGTCACTCCGCCGCGGCAGCGGGCGTGTCTGTGAGTTGCTTTCGCGGACTGCGGTGCGTTCCGTTGCCCCCTGCTCCGCCTCCGTCTGCTCTGCCATCTCGTGACTGCAGGCGCTCACCCGGCCGTCGTGCGCAGCGCTTCCTCGGCCTGGCGAACCCGCCACTCCTCGACTGTGTCCTGCTGTCGTCGGGCCCGTTCGAGCAGCGAGTCGAGCCGGGCAGGGTCCAGGCGCTCGTCCGTGACGGCGAGCCGGCGCAGGGTCTGCCATAGGGCCGCCTTCCCCTCAACCCCCAGCCGCAGCGCTTCCAGATCCAGCATGATGCCGAGCGGGGAGCGCCCCACCAGGCGACCGTTGAGCTTCAGCCGTCCCGCCTTCTCCCCCGCCCACCCCGCGCACACCTTGTAGCGGCGTACGGGAACGCCGAGATCCCGCATGATACTGACCAGCGCTGTCCGGTCCTGGGTGATCTCTGCTGCAACGGGCTCCAGTGCGCGGCCGAGCGCGGAGCCACGGGAGGTGCGCACCAGATGGGCAATGCGTTCGGTGCCCGCGGTGGCGCCGGCGAGGTGGTCGTTGAGATAGATGCCGAGCAACTTCAAGTCGACGCCTTGCCCGGTGTGGCGGCGCTGGGGCGCGCCGGAATTCGGAGGGGCGTTCATCTGCGGACTCCTTCGGTTGCCGGGGGATTTGCCCTGTGCGTGCGACGGATCAACGCGGAGCCGTGCGGGCACGCGCCCCAGTCCTCCAGGCCACCGGTGTCGAAGGCGAGCAGGTCATCGTCCGTCGGGGGCACCGTTTTCCTCCTCAGGTCGGTCTCCGCGGTCACGGGTACCGCGGTACCGTCCTTCGATGCCTCGCCCTATTCCTTCGCCGAAGGTGCCACCACCGGAGTGCTTGCCGGCCGGGACCACGTTCGCGGCCCCCGAGTGGACGGCGAGCGTGCCGTAGCCGCCGGCCTCCCGGGCGGGCACCGGTTCAGCAACGGGTCAAGGGACGGCCTGCCCTCGGCCAAGGGGTCGTATGAGTTCGGTGTACGTCCAGGTCACCACCCCGACATAGCCGGATTCGCCCCGTTGCCCCCTGGCTACCGTGGTCGCGCCCGATCGGCCACGCAAACACGGGGAAGAGGTGACGGCGGTGGGGGCGCCGATACGTTCACGCCTGCTCGATTTCGTGGAGCCGGACCCGCCGGAACGAGAGGTCCCGGAGCGGGGACCACGCCCTTCGCATCTGCTGGGCCTCGTGGAGGCGGCCCCGCCCCCCACCCCGGCCACGGACGACCGGCCACGTCCCAAGCCGGGTGTGCCCGCTTACCACACCCCGGTGTGCGTGCCGGCGCATCCGAGATCCGTCGCCGGGACCGGCACGGACGGCCGCCCCGCGCGCGTGCCCTTCATCGTCTTCGAGCTGTTCGAGCATCCCGCTCACGGCACCGTGGCCTTTGCGTTCACCACGCCGCAGAAGCTGGTGGAGGCGCTGGGCGAGGCACAGCCGTGGGTCGCCGCCTCACTCGGCCCTCTGGCGGAGGGCGTGGGCGAGCAGGGCGTCACGGTCCTCCTCGACCCGAAGGTCGCGCCCGGGCAGCACACCTGGAAGCCGGCCGACCTGGCCGCCTACGCGCAAGAGGTACGCCGGTGAGCGACTTCAAGGCGGTCTATGACGACCTCGCCACCATGGCGAAGACCTTCCACGAGCAGGCCGGCGACTACCGCACGTTGCACCCCGACGTGGCACCGCCCGTGGTCAGCGGCGGCGACGCGGGGCTGGACTCGGCCATCAAGGAGGTCGCGGACCTCATCATCTCCCTGCACATCGGCATGGCCGACCGGATGGACGACCACGGAGACAAGGTCGCCTACGCGCGGGACTCCTTCCACCGGCACGACGTGGACGTCCACGGTGTCTTCGAGGACCTGATGACGGGTGAAAGCTGATGGGTGAGAGCTGGGTCGGCGGCGACATCGGCGGACTGCGCACGATGGCCGAGACGTACAAGAACGCCAAGGACAAGCTCGACGACGTGGTCAAGCCGCTCAGCCGCGCCGTCGACAAACTGGTCGGTGACGCGAGCTGGAAGGGCGAGGCGGCCGAGAGCTTCCGCGCCAAGTGGAGCGAGGACGCGCTGGCCGCCGGCGGCTTCGCCGAACTGGTGCACGCGGCGGGCGAGATCCTCGAAACGCTCGCCAACGCCCTGTCCACGTGCGAGACGTCCCTGCAGAACGCGCAGCACATCGCCGCCCGCAAGGGCGTGGCGACGGACGCCAAGGGCGCGCCGCAGCCCATCATGACGGCGAGTCCACCGAGCGCGGACGACCAGAAGACCATCTCCGCGATGAACGAGTACGCCAAGGCGCGCGACGAGATCCTGCACACCGCCCAGCACGCGCGACTGGTAGCGGCGCAGCAGTTGCAGGGGCTGTACGACAAGGTGACGTCGAAGGACGACTCGGTGTCCCCGGGGGACAAGGTCACCCTGTACGACGCGTTGCGCGGCCTGTACGCGTACGACGCCGAGGACGCCCGGGCCGGGGGTATCGAGGCCCGCCAGCACATCGACGCGGCCAAGGCCGAGGCGCAGGCCGCCAAGAAGCAACTCCGCGCCGAGCGCAAGGTGTTCCAGCAGCAGGGCCGACGAATGCCCGACGACCTGCCCGCCAAGAGCGCCTACCGCGACGCGGTCACCAAGGTCGACGGGCTGGAGGAGGACATCGCCCGGGCCGACAACGGCAGCACCAAGTTGCCCTACGACCGTGCCCTGAACGTCAAGCTGGCCGACGCCGCCGACGCGCTGCGCATGGGCAAGGGGCTGGAGGCGCTGCCGGACGCGCTGAGGGAGCTTCCGGTCCTGGACGTCGCCGCGGCAGCCGCCTGCGGTCTGATCGAAGCGAAGGACGACCACGACAAGGGCTGGTCCTGGCAGCACTCCGTGGCCGTCGACGGCGGGGTCGCCCTCGGGGGCCTGGCCGCCGGTGCGGCGATCACGGCGGCTCTGCCCGTCGAGGGTGCCGTCGCCGTCGCCGCGGTCGGTGTCGGCACCGTGGTCGCCGCGACTTCCGTCCTCGATCACGCCTTCCACGAGCACTGGAGCGAGGACATTCACGACCACGGGGTGGTCGGTGGCGTGCTGACCGGGACGAAGCACGTCGTCACCGAGACCGTCGACGACGGAAAGCGACTGGCAAAGGATGTCTGGCATGGCGTCACGAGCATCTTCTGAGGCCCCGGACCCCGAGCTCCCCGTCCCTGTCCCTGCCCTGCCGAAGCTGGGGCGGACGTGGTACCGGCGCGGCGCGCTCTACTGGCTGTGCCGCGCCCGTACGACCGTCTTCGTCATCCTCGCCATGGCCCTGTTCTGCCTCTTCGCTCTGGGCCTGTACTCGGGGGTCCGCGACCTGCTGCCGTCCACCGTGCGTGTCGTGTGGGACGGCGTGCAGGTGGCCGCGTCCGTCGTGACCTCGGTATGGGGTTGGACGACGCAGCGCCGCGGCCACCGCGAGGCGCTTCTGGATCCCCCTGATCCCACCCGGACCCGCCAGGCCAAGCGCGACCACGACAGGCGTGTCCCGGGCCGGATCGCCTTGGGTCGCGGGCTGGTGCTGCTCGCCGCTCCCGTCATGCCGGCCTTCGCCGCGTACGTCGCCGGCTGGCTCGTCGCCTGGCTCACCGTCCGCGAGTACCCGAGTGAAGTCGGCGCCCGCCGCTGGCTCGAGCAGCACGGCGCCGGATCGGTGACCCGCGAGGGCGCATAAGGGGCAAAGCAGTGCATCCTCCGGGGGCTGCCGTGACCGGCCGGGTACGCAGCGAGTTGGCACTTCCGCCCCACCGGCAGCCGTGTGACACTGTCGTCCCCGCCCACCCCACGGACCCCTGCCCCGCCCCTCCCCCACGAGAAGTGCGCCGTGCGTTCTCTTCCTCTGCCGCTCGCCCTCATCGCGCGCCTCACGCCGGTCGCCGTGCTCGCCTGCGCGGGCTGGGCGCTGACGTCGGGCCCAGCCGCACCGACCGCCGCCGAGCACCTGCCGACTCGGCACGCCCCCACCGAGCAGGCCTCCGCGCCGTCCTCGACCGCGGAGTCGAAGACGTACGCCACCGCGCCCTCCCCTTGCTCCAGCGTGCCCGTGGCGACCATCAAGTCCCTGGTGCCGGGTGCCAGGACGGCGGGCAGGGAGATTCCCTCGACCGACACCCAACTGCGCCGCACCTGCTCCTGGAACGCCCTCGCGGGGTACGACTACCGCTGGCTCGACGTCTCCTTCGAGATCTCCGGCTCGGACCAGGAGGCGAAGAAGGAGTACGAGCAGCGCGTCACCGAGAAGAGCGGCGGAGGGGCCGTTCCGGGGCTCGGGGACACCGGCTACTCCATCGTGAACCTCTCCACGGAGGACAAGCAGCAGACCCGTGAGGGCGTGGTGTTGGCCCGCGTCTCCAACGCTCTGGTGATCGTCACCTACAACGGCAGCGACTTCGAGACGAAGAAGGCTCCGAGCACCGACGAGATCAACAAGGGGGCCATCAAGGCCGCCAAGGCGGCCGTGGCCGCGCTGCAGGGCGGCCGGTCCGGCTGACCGCCCCTCAGGAGCGTACGAGGGGCAGTGCCAGGTCGCGCAGCTCCCGCTCGGTGACGAGGCCGGAGTGGACGGCCGCCATCCTGCCCCGGGTGTCGATGACGACCGTGAACGGCACGCCCTGCGGCACCGAACCCTTGGGGAACCTCAGCACCTTGCGGCCGGCGGGGTCACTGAAGCTGGGGTAGGCCAGGTGGTGGTCCCGCTGGAAGGACCGGCCGCTGCCGGTGTCCGAGTCGGTGTTGAGTCCGAGGACCTGAACGCCCCTGGCCGCCAAGTGCTTCTGCGCCGCGTTGAGTTCGGGCGCCTCGGCACGGCAGGGGCCGCACCAGGAGGCCCACGCGTTGAGTACGACGACTTTGCCGCGGTAGTCGGACAGCCGCAGCGGCTTGCCGTCCAGGCTGTCTCCGGCGAACTCGGGCGCGGCCGCGCGCTGTCCGGCGGGCAGGGGCCCGCTCTTCTCCTCGGCCGGGCTCGGAGTGGCCATTCCCGCGTGGCAGGAGGCCAGCGCCAGGCAGGCCGCGGTCCACAGCAAGGGTCTCGTCTTCACGACGAACGAGTATCGCAACAGCCGGGTGCGGCAGGGACATTGGGGTGTTGTAGGTTCCGAGCGGGGCGATCTCCGGCGGACGCCGGGACCACGACACACGGGGGCTGTGGTGGGGAAGCGGTACGCGATCGGGGCCGGAGCGCTGGCCGTCGTGGTGGCGGCGGCCGGTTGGGGGTGGTGGGCCGGGCACGACAGCGGTCCGCGGTACGGGCTGCGCGCGGCCGAGCGGGCGTCCGGCGCGGCGTGTGCGGGCCTGGCCGGTCGGTGGCCCGCACGCCTCGACGGCCACGGCCGCGAAGGGGTGGGGGTGACCGGCGCCGAGGCGTGGGGCGGGGGCGCCGTCACGGCCCGGTGCGGGCTGACCTCGCCGGGACCCTCCCTGGATCCGTGCGTGAGCGTGAACGGTGTGGACTGGCTGATCGAACAGGCGGGCTCCCGGCAGTCGGGGAGGAAGGTCCTCGTCTCCTACGGCCGTGACCCCGCCGTGGAAGTGACGATCGCGCCCGGTGTGCGGGCCGTGGACGAGGTGCTGATCGGCCTGTCCGAGGCCGTCGCCCCGCTCGCGCAGCGGTCGCACTGCCTGGACTCCCAGGGCCACTGACGCGTCCGGCGGCCACCGGCCGCCGGACGCCTCGTCACCGCTCAGACGGCCTCCACCGGGTGAACGGGCTCCGCGGTCTCCTGCTTGCGTCCGGTCAGCAGTGTCAGCACCAGGTACAGCACCAGCGAGGTGCCGAGGCCCACCGCCCAGCCGTAGCCGGCGAGAGGCTTGAGGGCGGGAACGGGACGGCCGTCGATCAGCGGATGGAAGTCCGCGCCGCCGATGGCCAGGACGCCGCCGACCAGGAAGGCGACCACCGCCCGCCAGTTCCAGCCGCCCGCGTACCAGTAGCGGCCGCCCGTGCGGTACAGGTCGGCGAGGGTGAGGCGGGTGCGGCGCAGGACCCAGTAGTCGGCGACGAGGATGCCCGCGACCGTGCCGAGCAGGCCGCCGACCAGACCGAGCCAGGTGAAGATGTAACCCTGCGGGTCGGAGTACAGCTTCCACGGGAAGATCAGCACGGCGAGGACCGAGGTGATCAGGGCGCCCGTGCGGAAACTGACCTTGCGGGGCGCGACGTTGGAGAAGTCGAAGGCCGGGGAGACCAGGTTGGCCGCGATGTTCACGGACAGGGTCGCCACCAGCACGGTGACCAGGGCGTAGAGCAGACCGACCACATTGTCCGTCTTGGCGGCGAGCTGGACCGGGTCCCAGACCGGCTTGCCGTACACCGCCTGCGAACCGGAGGTGACGAGCACGGAGAGGAAGGCGAAGAGCGTCATCGTGGTCGGCAGGCCGAGGGCCTGACCCCAGGTCTGCGCCTTCTGGCTCTTGCCGTACCGGGTGAAGTCGGGGATGTTCAGCGACAGCGTGGACCAGAAGCCGATCATGCCCATGAGGGAGGGCCAGAACAGCTTCCAGAAGTCGCCGCCCCAGCCCAGCCTGGACGGCTGGTCGAACAGTGGGCCGACGCCGCCGGCCTTGCTGCTCATCCACCACAGCATCACGAACGCGCCGACCAGCACGAAAGGCGCGGCCCAGTTCTCGAAGCGGCGGATGGTCTCCATGCCCCGGTAGATGATGGCGACCTGGACCACCCAGAAGATCGCGAACGACAGCCACATGGTCCAGGCGTAGCCGCCGATGTGCGAGGCGTTCGCCCAGCTGTCGCCGATGAGCTTGCCGGCGAGGAAGTAGATGGCCTCGCCGCCGATCCAGGTCTGGATGCCGAACCAGCCGCAGGCCACCAACGCCCGCACGACGGCAGGGAGGTTGGCGCCGCGCACGCCGAAGGAGGCGCGGGCGAAGACCGGGAAGGGGATGCCGTACTTGGGCCCCGCGTGCCCGGTGAGCAGCATGGGCACCAACACGATGAGGTTGGCGAGGGCGATGGTGAAGACGGCCTGCTTCCAGTCCATGCCGACGGCGATCAGACCGGAGGCCAGTGTCCAGGAGGCCGTGTTGTGGGCCATGCCGACCCACAGCGCGGAGAAGTTGTACGTCGTCCAGGTGCGCTTCGCCACCGGGACGGGGAGCAGGTCCTCGTTGGCGTAGGGGCCGCTGGGCTGCGGCGAATCAGGGGCGATTTCCACCCGGCCGTCGGCGAGGGTGACTTGAGCGGTCGGCGGTATGGCCGTGGGAGCGGTGTCGGTCATGGGCAGGCCAATCGAAGAGGGGTGGGACGGGAGAGGCCGTGCGGGTGGCTCCGAGGGGGGTGCGCGGGGAAGCGCCCTGGCCCCCTCCCGGGACGGCGGGAGGGAGAGATCGACTCGTGTACGTCGCTCAGGCGTTGACGGCCGGGATCACCTTGGCGCCGTAGGCGTCGATGGTGGCTTCCTGGGCGTCGTGCATGTCGTACACCGCGAACTGGTCGACGCCCAGCTCGCGCAGCGCGTTCAGTTTCTCGACGTGCTTCTCGGCGGGGCCGATCACGCAGAAGCGGTCCACGATCTCGTCGGGCACGAACTGGGTGTCGGGGTTGCCACTGCGCCCGTGGTGGGCGTAGTCGTAGCCCTGCCGTGCTTTGATGTAGTCGGTGAGTGCGTCGGGGACCTGGGAGGAGTGCTCGCCGTACTTGGCGACCAGGTCGGCGACGTGGTTGCCGACCATGCCGCCGAACCAGCGGCACTGCTCACGCGCGTGGGCGAGTGCCTCGGGCGAGTCGTCCTCGGTGACGTAGGCGGGGGCGGCCACGCAGATGGTGACCTCGGACGGGTCGCGGCCGGCGGCCGCGGCCGCGTCCTTGACGGTCTTCACCATGTATTCGGTCAGGTACAGGTCGGACAGCTGGAGGATGAAACCGTCGGCCTCCTCGCCGGTCATCTTCAGCGCCTTGGGCCCGTACGCGGCCATCCAGACGGGGAGTTCGGCGCCCGGCCCGATCCAGGGGAACCTGATCTTCGTGCCCCCGAGGTCGGCCTCCTCGCCGCGGCCGAGGGCGCGGATGACCTTCATGGCCTCGCTGATCCTGGCCAGGGTGTTCGGCTTGCGTCCGGCGACGCGCATCGCTGAGTCACCGCGGCCGATGCCGCAGACCGTGCGGTTGCCGAACATGTCGTTGAGGGTGGCGAAGGTGGAGGCGGTGACCTCCCAGGTGCGGGTGCCCGGGTTGGTGACCATCGGGCCGACCTTCAACTTCGAGGTGTTGGAGAGGATCTGGCTGTAGATCACGAACGGCTCCTGCCACAGCACGGCGGAGTCGAAGGTCCAGCCGTGGGTGAAGCCGTTGCGCTCGGCCCGCTTCATCAGGCTGACGACGCGGGAGGCCGGCGGGTCGGTCTGCAGGACGAGTCCGAAGTCCATGGCGCACTCCTAGTTGAGGTACTGGCAGGTGGAGCGCGGGGTGTAGACGCCGTGTCCGGCGCGTCCGGTGTACTCCCGCTCGGTGATGACGGGTTCGCCGCGCGAGAGGACGGTCTCGACCCGGCCGGTCGTCCGCCTGCCCTCGTAGGCCGAGTAGTCGACGTTCATGTGGTGCGTCTTCGCGGACATGACCTGCTCGGCGTGCGGGTCGTAGATGACGACGTCGGCGTCGGCGCCCGGGGTGATGGTGCCCTTCTTCGGGTACAGGCCGAACATCCGGGCCGGGGTGGCGCAGGCGATCTCGATCCAGCGGCGGCGGGAGATGTGCCCGTCGACGACGGCCTGGTGGAGCAGGTCCATGCGGTTCTCGACACCGGGCAGACCGTTGGGGATCTTGGAGAAGTCGCCGCGGCCGAGTTCCTTCTGACCGACGAAGCAGAAGGGGCAGTGGTCCGTGGAGACGACCTGCAGATCATTCGTCCGCAGGCCCTGCCAGAGCTTGGCCTGGTGCTCCTTCGGCCTGAGAGGTGTGCTGCAGACGTACTTGGCGCCCTCGAAGTCCGGCTCGGCGAGGTTGTCGGTGGACAGGAACAGGTACTGCGGGCAGGTCTCGCCGAAGACGTTCAGCCCCTCGTCCCGCGCCCGCGCCAGCTCGGCCACCGCCTCCATGGCCGAGACGTGCACGACGTACAGGGGCGCACCGGCGACCTGCGCGAGCCGGATGGCACGGTGGGTGGCCTCGGCCTCCAGCAGGGCCTTGCGGACCTCCCCGTGGTAGCGGGGATCGGTCTCTCCCCGGGCCAGCGCCTGCTCGACCAGCACGTCGATCGCGATGCCGTTCTCGGCGTGCATCATGATCAGGCCGCCGTTCTCGGCCGAGCGCTGCATGGCCCGCAGAATCTGGCCGTCGTCGGAGTAGAACACCCCGGGGTAGGCCATGAACTGCTTGAAGCTGGTCACCCCCTCCTCGACCAGCAGGTCCATCTCCTTGAGCGTCTCCTGGTTCACATCGGAGACGATCATGTGGAAGGCGTAGTCGATCGCGCAGTTGCCCTCGGCCTTGCCGTGCCAGGCGTCCAGGCCCTCCCGCAGGGTGTGGCCGACGCTCTGCACCGCGAAGTCGATGATCGTGGTCGTACCGCCCCAGGCCGCGGCCCGGGTACCGGTCTCGAAGGTGTCGGAGGCGAAGGTGCCGCCGAACGGCAGCTCCATGTGCGTGTGGGCGTCGACACCGCCCGGGACGACGTACTTCCCGGTGGCGTCGATCAGCCGCTCGGCGGTGAACGCCTCGGCGGAGGGCGTGCCCGAGGCGGCGAGGGCGGCGATGCGGCCGTCCTCGATCAGGACGTCGGCGTGGATCTCGTCGGACGCGGTGATGACGAGACCGCCGCGGATGACGGTACGGCTGCTCATGGTCCCTCTCCTGCCGGGGTGAACGGGGCGGTCGGTGCGATCAGGGTGCCGTCAGCGGCGTGTAGGCCCCCGGTGCCCGGTCGCGGTAGAACTGCCAGCGGTCGCGGACCTCGCGGAGCCTGGCCAGGTCGAGGTCTCGGACGACGAGTTCGGTCTCCTTGTCGCTCGCCACCTCGCCGACGAACTGGGCCTCGGGGTCGACGAAGTAGGTGGTGCCGTAGAAGTCGTTGTCGCCCAGGTCCTCCACACCGACCCGGTTGATCGCGCCGACGAAGTACTCGTTGGCCACGGCCGCCGCCGGCTGCTCCAGCTGCCACAGGTAGCGGGACAGGCCGCGCGAGGTGGCCGAGGGGTTGAAGACGATCTCGGCACCGGCGAGGCCGAGCGCCCGCCAGCCCTCCGGGAAGTGGCGGTCGTAGCAGATGTACACGCCGATCCTCCCCACGGCCGTGTCGAAGACGGGCCAGCCGCTGTTGCCGGGGCGGAAGTAGAACTTCTCCCAGAACCCCTGGACCTGGGGGATGTGGGTCTTGCGGTACTTGCCCAGGTAGGAGCCGTCCGCGTCGATCACGGCGGCCGTGTTGTAGAGGACGCCCGGCTGCTCCTCCTCGTACATCGGCAGGACGAGGACGATGCCCAGCTCCTTCGCGAGCGCCTGGAAGCGCTTGACGGTGGGGCCGTTCGGGATCTGCTCGGCGTACTCGTAGAACGCCTTGTCCTGGACCTGGCAGAAGTAGGGGCCGTAGAACAGCTCCTGGAAGCACAGCACCTGGGCCCCCTGCGCGGCCGCGTCGCGGGCCGCCTGCTCGTGGACCTGGATCATGGATTCCTTGTCGCCGGTCCAGGCGGTCTGGAAGAGGGCGGCACGGATCACTCGGCTCATCGGGACCTCCGGTAGCTCGGTGTACGGCGAGCGTAGAAAGCCCCGAGGAGCCGTTCGATGGGCAGCGTGTCACGTCTGCGGGCGATCGGCGTGCCACTGTGTCACGCGTTCGCGAACCCATGTTTCACCGCCGTTTTCCCGGGTCGTGGCATGTTTCACCCCTGTTGCGCGTCATGCGCGAGCAGCGCGATGTGCACCGAGGCCGCCTGCTCGAAGTCGTCGAGGTCGACGCCGAGACGTGCCTGTATCGCCTCCAGGCGGCGGTACAGGGCGGGCCGGGAGACATGGTGGAGCTGGGCCGTGCGGGACTTGTTGCGCCCGGTCGCCAGATAGGTGCGCAGCACGTTCAGCAGCTGCTGGTCGGAGCCGCACAGCAGTCCGTCCAGCTCCCGCTCGGCGAAGGACTGCACGTGCGGGTCGTCCCTGAGCAGCCGGATCAGGCCGCGCAGATGGACGTCCCGCAGGCGTACGACGGCCGGCAGGTCGAGAACGGCGGAGGAGTCGGCCACCGCGTCGGCGACGTGCCGCGCCTCGCGCAGCCCGGCCGGCACGTCGTCCCAGTCCGTGCGTGGATCGGCCGCGGCGACCACCGCGTTCGGCATCCCGGTCTCGGCCCGCAGCCGGGCCGCGAAGTGCCCGGTCAGCACCTCTGCCTGCTGGTCACGGGGAAGGCTGAGCAGGACGGCGGTGGCGCCGTCGGCCAGCTCGGCGACGAGCCCGGACATCCCCAACACGCGTAGCAGCCGGTCGAGTTGGTCCGGCTCACCGCCCGGGACGACGAGGGGCACGAAGGTCCGCCGGTTCACCGCCAGCCCGGCCGCCCGCGCCCGGGGCAGCAGTTGCCTGGCCGGTACGACCCCGGAGACGAGGTCGGTCAGCAGGCCCTGCGCGGACTGCTCCTCCCAGGTGTGCGCGGATCCGCCGAGCATGCGGTGCAGGACCAGGGCCTCGGCGGCCCGGTCGGCGAGCAGCCGCCCGGTGGCCGCGTCACCCCGGTACCCGCACAGCAGCAACCGGCCCCACCGCTCCCCGCGTCCGCCCAGTTCGGCGCGGATCCAGCCGTCGCCCTCGCTGCCGCCCGCCTGCCGGGCGATCCGCTCCCAGTCGCGCAGCACGTCGTCGACCGCCGGCCGCTCCCCCGCCGTGGCGAGCACGCGGTGGGCGAGGTTGGTGACGACGACCGGGCAGCCGCTGTGCTGGGCGACCTCGTCGAGCAGCCGCCCGAGCGGAGCGCCCGCGGTGATCAGCCCGGTGAGGGCGGTCCGTACGGTCTCCGAGAGGCTCACGGCGGCGAACTTCCGCCGCACCAGCCGGGACTGGACCTCCTCCGTCAGCTCCGCGAAGGGGAACGGCCGGTGCAGGACGACCAGGGGCAGGCCGCACCGCTCGGCGGCCCGGCGCATCACCTCGGGCGGCGTCGGAAAGGCCCGGCCGAGCCCGAGCACGACGGCCGCGGCCTCGGCGCGGTGCAGGGACTGGATGTACTCGGCCTGCCTGGCCTCGTCGCCGGCGAGCAGCACGCCGGTGGTGAGCACCATCTCGCCGCCGCTGAGCATCACGCCCACATCGGCGGCCTCGGCGACGTGCACCCAGCGCACGGGCCGGTCCAGTTGGCCGGCACCGGCCACCACCTCGGGCTCCCCGGCCTGGACCCGCTCCAGGGTCAGCACCTGGCGAACCGACAGGGCGGATTCCGGGGGCTGCCAGGCGGCGTGCCGGATGTCAGAGATGGTGGCCATGGCCGTATCCCTTGCTCGGGCGGTACTGGGGGCAGCGCCCCGAAGGGGCGCGGGGAACTGCGCGACCGGCGACGACGGCCCGCGGACGATGACGGCCCGTCACGACGCCTCCCGCGGAGCGCTCAGTACGTGCTCCGCAGGGCGCTTTCGAGGATCGCCGCGCCCTCCTCGGCCTCCGCGACGGTCAGCGACAGCGGCGGGGCGATGCGCAGGGCGCTGGTGTTGTGGCCGCCGCCCTTGCCGATGAGCAACCCGCCCTCGCGGGCCGCCTCCAGGACAGCCGCGGCCGCCGGCGGATCGGCCTCGTCGGTCCCGGGCCTGACCAGCTCGACGCCGATCATCAGCCCACGCCCGCGCACCTCTCGGACACCGGGCAGCTGGGCGGCGACGGCCCGCAGCCGCTCGATGAGCAGTCCGCCGACCCGCCGGGCGTTGCCCTGGAGATCGTGTTCGAGGAGGTAGGTGAGGTTGGCGAGACCGGCGGCCATGGTGAGCTGGGTTCCGCCGAAGGTCGAAATGCTGTTGGCGTCCAGGCAGTTCATGATCTCGGCGCGAGCGATCACCCCGCCGATGGACGTGCCGTTGCCGATGCCCTTGGCGAAGGTGACGATGTCCGGCGGCCCGCTGCGGGCGTGCGCCTGCCAGCCCCAGAAGTGCTCGCCGGTCCGTCCCCATCCCGTCTGCACCTCGTCGGCGATCCACAGGACCCCGTGTGCGTTCAGCACGTCACGGAACGCCGCGTACAGGCCGTCCGGCGGTGCGGTGAAGCCGCCGACACCCTGGATCGGTTCGGCGATCAGGGCGGCCGGCGGGCGGGTCTGCCCGAGGATGTCCTGCAGATCCGCCACGCATGCGTCGATGAACGCGCGGTCGTCCAGCTGGGCGAACGGGCCCCGGCTGCGGACGCCTCCGTGGACGTACAGGGTCTGCAGCGGGGACAGCGAGGTCGGGGACCAGCTGCGGTTGCCGGTGATGCCGACCGTGCTGAAGGAACGGCCGTGGTAGCTGTTGCGCATCGCCAGGACCGTGTTGCTGCGCCGGTAGGTGGTGGCGAGCAGCAGGGCGGTGTCGTTGGCCTCGGTGCCGGAGGTGGTGAAGAACACCCGGGCGTCCGGGATGCCGCTCAACTGGGCGATGCGCTCGGCGAGTTCGACCATCGGCCGGTTGAGGTACAGCGTCGAGGAGTGGATGATCCGGCCGGCCTGCTCGGTGACCGCCTTGGTCACCTCGGGCAGGGCGTGCGCGGTCATGGTGGTGAGGATGCCGCCGAAGAAGTCCAGGTACCTGTTGCCGGCGGAGTCCCAGACATGACGGCCCTCGCCGTGCGTGATCTCCAGCGGCTGGTCGTAGTACAGCGCGAGCCAGTCCGGCAGGACGTTGCGGTGGCGGGCGTACAGGTCGTTCACGGCTGCACCAGTCCTTCGTAGGCGTCGGGGCGGCGGTCGCGGTAGAAGGCCCACTGCTGCCGCACCTGCTCGATGAGGTCGAAGTCCAGGTCACGGACGACGAGTTCCTCGGCCTTGTCGCCGGCGACGTCGCCGACGAACTGCCCGCGCGGGTCGACGAAGTAACTCGTGCCGTAGAAGTCGTTGTCGCCGTACTCCTCCTTGCCGACCCGGTTGATGGCGGCGACGAAGTACTCGTTGGCGACGGCCGCCGCGGGCTGCTCGAGCTGCCACAGGTGCGAGGACAGGCCGCGGTGGGTGGCGGACGGGTTGTAGACCAACTGGGCGCCGTTCAGGCCGAGTTGCCGCCATCCCTCGGGGAAGTGCCGGTCGTAGCAGATGTAGACGCCGACCTTGCCGACGGCCGTGTCGAAGACGGGCCAGCCGAGGTTGCCCGGTTTGAAGTAGTACTTCTCCCAGAAGCCCTTGACCTGGGGGATGTGGTGCTTGCGGTACTTACCCAGGCAGGAGCCGTCGGCGTCGACCACGGCGGCGGTGTTGTAGTAGAAGCCGGACTGCTCGATCTCGAAGACCGGTACGACGATCACCATGCCGGTCTCGCGGGCGAGGTCCTGCATCCGGCGGACGGTCGGCCCGTCGGGCACCGGTTCGGCCCAGCGGTAGTGCTCCGGCTCCTGGACCTGGCAGAAGTAGGGCGCGTTGAAGACTTCCTGGAACCCGATGATCTTCGCGCCCCGCTGGGCCGCCTCGCGGGCGTGCTTCTCGTGTTTCGCCACCATGGACTCGGTGTCGCCGGTCCAGGTGGCCTGGACCAGTGCGGCACGTACGACGTTGGCCATGAGCTGCTCCTTCGACGCGACGTCCGAGCCTCTACGCCCGTAGAAACGGCCTGTAGAGGGTCGAAAGTAAGCCTCGCCGAGGCCCTTGCCAAGACCATCGTCGTCAACCCGCGGAGTCGATCACGTTTCACACTCCTTAGGGTGATCCGAGCGGCCGGTCAGGCGGTGAATCCCGCGACCCGGAGGGCGTGCACCAGGTCCCACTCGCGCTCCTTGGACACGCCCCGGGCGGCCTCCAGCAGGAGCGGCACGAGGCGGCGCGGGTCGGCGGCGACGCTGAGGGCGGCCGCCTCGGGGGTGCGGACGCGGACGTAGGCGTCCAGCAGGGCCCGCACCTCACGCCCCCGCCCCTGCGCGTCCAGCCCCAGCACTGCGGCGCCGATGTCCTCGGCCGGCCTGGCCACCCCCTGCCGCAGCATCTGCTGCCCGTCCGCCGCCCTCCCGGCCGCCTCCAGCGCGTCGGCTGCGGCGACCAGCCGTTCGGCGGGCAGCGAGGCGGCCTCCCAGAGCAGCGTGGCCCAGTCGGCGCCGAGCCCGGCGCGCTGCAGGCCGTCCGCGAGCAGCGGGAAGCGGGCGGCCGGCCAGTGCGTGATCTCGACCAGCAGCGCATGCGCCTCGCCACTGCGCCCCTCCGCCCGCAGCCGTACCAGGCTCTCCAGGGCCACGGTGACGGCCGAGCCCGCCTCGGCGTCCACGACCTCGACGGGTGCCCGCACCGGCGCGACAGGCTCCGCCGCCCCGGCGAACCGGGCACCGCGCGGGGCACGCCGCCCTGCCTGCGCCTCCGGCACGACCGCGGCGGGAGTCTGCGGTACGACGACGGGGGCGGCCTCGTCCTCGACCATCCCGGCGAACCGCGCACCGCCACGGCGGCGCTTGCGGGGATGCGCGGGGGGCGCGGCCGCGGGAGCGGCCTCAGGGGAGGGAGCCCCGCCCGTGCCACCCCCCACCCCGGCGCCGTCGAAGGCCCCGGAACCGGCCGTACGGTCCTCCGCCGGCGTCCGTGACCCGTCGGGTTCCGGCACTCCCCCGTCACCGCCACCCCGCGCAGCCGGTACCTGCCCGCCCGGCCCTCCCAGCCCTCTGCGGTCCACCTCGGCCATGCGGTTGCGGAGTTCGGCACACCGGGCGGTGGCCCTGTCGTGGTCGTCGCGGGCCCAGGCGATGTCCAGACGGAGGGCGTCGGCCTCCTCCCGGGAGGTCGCAGCGGCGAGCAGGCGGTTCAGTTCGGTCTGGCGTTCCACGGCGTACCGCTGTTCGCGGAGCATCACGTCGAGGCGGTCACCGAGGGCGTCCCGGGCGCCGGGCCGGGCGTCGTACGCCGTGACGGCGGCGGCGTGCAGGGCACGGGCCCTTTCCCGCTCGGCCGCGGCCGCGGCGGGGCCGTACGCCGCGGCGAGGTCCTGCAGCAGCGCCTCCAGCACGTCCCACGGCGGCACCTCGCGCCCGTCGAGGCAGGCCTGCATGCCTTCCGGGTCGCGCTGCCAGAAAACCCCGCACCAGCCTCCGCCCTGGTCCAGGCGCCCCAGGAGGCCGTCCAGGTAGTTCGCGAACTCCCCGATCCGGGCAGGGAGTTGATCCACGGCCATGTCCGACTCCCACCCGACTGCCAGCACTCCGCTCGGTAGGCAACACCAGCCGTGTTACGGGCCTGCTACGCACAGTTTTCGGGGAGCATGCGAGCACCTCATCGCACGATCCCGGCCCCTGCGCGCACCGGCCCTCCGGAGGGGTACGTCAGACGCCCACCAGCGCGCACCGCGCCACCAGCTCGTCCATGGAGAGCCCGAGCAGCCGGGCCGGCGCGGCCACCGTGAAGAACGCCTGGGCCGGCGCCCGCCGGTCTCGATTTCGCGGAGGTCTCGGCCGAGATGCCCGCGCCGGCCGCGACCTCGGTCATGCTCCGCCCGCCGCGCGCCTCGCGAAGCAACCGCCCGAGCTGCTCACCGCGTTCGCGCCCTTCGGGAGTGAGAGGGGTGCGCACCATGACCGGCATTCTCCTACCGACCCCATCCGCCTCCCAATTAAAATACCGGTATAGCAATGGGCACGGTGGAGCTGACGTCGGACACGTCGATCGCCTGCGGCGCCGAGCTGAACGGCCGGGCGGGCGACTCGGCGATCAGCTTCGTGACCGGCCGCCCACGCCCGGCGGACCCCGCGCCTGATCGACACCGCCGAGCGTGCCCTGGCGGCGGGCATCGCGGCGGCCGTCGTCGGCCACCGCGCCGGCGACATCACGCATGCCATCGGCCGCGTCTGCCGCACCGCCGGCCACCACATCCCGTACGGCTGTCTGCGGCCACGGCGTCGGCCGCCGCATGCACGAGGATCCGGACCTCCCGAACGAGGACCGGCCCGGCAGGGCCTTCCGCTGCGCCCGGCACGGTCCTGGCGATCGAGCCGATGCCGATCGCGAGCGGCGGGGACGGCCACCACACGGCGAGCGAACCCTGCGTACGGCCGACGGCTCCCGGGCGGCCCATACGGAGCACACGGTGGCGATCACGGAAACGGGACGTCACGTCCTCACGGCGAGGGCACCACCCCGAGCCCCGCGGCGCCGAATCCACGCGCGGCTGCACCGCGGAGCACGGACGCCCTCACGCGAGCCACACCCGCCCGCCGGGCAGCCGCACCCGACGAGGGGGCGTTGGTGCACATGCCCTTCGCAGAAGCTCGTGTCATCGTGGCATGAGCGGCCCGCCCCCGGGTTACCCGGCCGCTCCGCACGTCGTCTGCGAAGGAAACGAAACGATGACCAGCGGCTACATCGGCCCGGAGGATCCCTTCGGAGAATTTCTCGCCCGCTTCTTCAGCGGAGCCGGCGGCGACCGGCCCGGCCCGAGGCACATCGACATCGGCCGGCTGCTCAGCCAGCCGGCCCGTGAGCTGGTCAGAGGAGCCGCCCAGTACGCCGCCGAGCACGGCAGCCGGGACCTGGACACCCAGCACCTGCTGCGCGCGGCCGTGGCGGCCGAGCCCACCCGGACTCTGCTGAGCCGTGCCGGCGCGGATCCGGACTCCCTCGCGACGGAGATCGACCACCGCTCGGGCCCGGTCCAGCATCCACCGGGCGACGTGCCGCCGCCGACCTCCCTGTCGCTCACCCCGGCCGTCAAGCGGGCCCTGCTCGACGCGCACGACATGGCGCGGGCGAGCGGTGCCGGGTACATCGGCCCGGAGCATGTACTGAGCGCGCTGGCCGCCAACCCGGACTCGGCGGCCGGGCACATCCTGAACGCGGCCCGCTTCTCGGCGGGCGGCCGGCCGCCGGAGGCCCCGGAGGCGCCCCAGACGCGCCCGGAGCGCCAGCGGCCCACCTCCACGCCCACGCTGGACAAGTACGGCCGGGACCTCACCGACCTCGCCCGCCAGAGCCGTATCGACCCCGTCATCGGCCGCGACTCGGAGATCGAACAGACAATCGAGGTGCTGTCCCGGCGCGGCAAGAACAACCCCGTGCTGATCGGCGACGCGGGCGTCGGTAAGACGGCGATCGTCGAGGGGCTCGCCGAACGGATCGCGGACGGGGACGTGCCGGACGTGCTGGCCGGGCGGCGGGTGGTGGCCCTGGACCTGACCGGTGTGGTCGCGGGCACCCGCTACCGGGGTGACTTCGAGGAGCGCCTGAACAACATCGTGGAGGAGATCCGCGCCCACTCCGACCGGCTGATCGTCTTCATCGACGAGCTGCACACCGTCGTCGGTGCCGGCTCGGGCGGCGAGGGCGGTGCGATGGACGCGGGCAACATCCTCAAGCCCGCGCTCGCCCGGGGTGAGCTGCACGTCGTCGGCGCGACCACGCTGGAGGAGTACCGGCGGATCGAGAAGGACGCGGCGCTGGCCCGCCGGTTCCAGCCGATCCTGGTGCCGGAGCCGACGGTCGAGGACACGATCGAGATCCTGCGCGGCCTGCGCGACCGGTACGAGGCCCACCACCAGGTCCGCTACACCGACGAGGCGCTGCTGGCCGCCGTGGAGCTGTCGGACCGCTATCTGACGGACCGGCGCCTGCCCGACAAGGCGATCGACCTGATCGACCAGGCCGGAGCCCGGGTACGGCTCGGCGCCCGGACCAAGGGCACGGACGTGCGCACGATGGAGCGCGAGGTCGAGCAGCTCGTCTGCGACAAGGACCAGGCGGTGGCCGACGAGCAGTACGAGCAGGCCACCCAGCTGCGCGACCGGATCGGGGAGCTGAAGCAGCGCATCGCCGAGGCGAGCGGCGGCGACAAGGCCGACGAGGGGCTGGACCTGGAGGTGACGGCGGAGGCCATCGCCGAGGTGGTGTCCCGGCAGACCGGCATCCCGGTCAGCCGTCTGACCCAGGAGGAGAAGGAGCGGCTGCTCGGCCTGGAGGATCATCTGCACCAGCGGGTGGTCGGCCAGGAGGAGGCGGTGAGTGTGGTCGCCGAGGCAGTGCTGCGCTCCCGGGCCGGGCTCTCCAGCCCGGACCGGCCGATCGGCAGCTTCCTCTTCCTCGGCCCGACCGGCGTCGGCAAGACCGAGCTGGCCCGCGCGCTCGCCGAGGCCCTGTTCGGCAGCGAGGACCGCATGGTCCGGCTCGACATGAGCGAGTACCAGGAGCGGCACACCGTCTCCCGGCTGGTCGGCGCCCCGCCCGGGTACGTCGGCCACGAGGAGGCCGGTCAGCTCACCGAGGTGGTGCGCAGGCACCCGTACTCCCTGCTCCTGCTCGACGAGGTGGAGAAGGCCCATCCGGACGTCTTCAACATCCTGCTCCAGGTGCTGGACGACGGCCGCCTCACCGACTCGCAGGGCCGGACGGTGGACTTCACCAACACGGTCATCGTGATGACCAGCAACCTCGGCTCCGAGGCGATCACCCGGCGCGGTGCCGGGATCGGCTTCGGGCCGGGCGGCGCGGACGCGGACGAGGAGGCGCGGCGCGAGCAGATCCTCAGGCCGCTGCGGGAGCACTTCAGGCCGGAGTTCCTCAACCGCATCGACGAGATCGTGGTCTTCAGGCAGCTGACGACCGACCAACTGCGCCGGATCACCGACCTGTTGCTGGAGCGCACCCGCCGGCTGCTGGACGGCCAGGGGGTCTCGGTGGAGTTCACCGACCGGGCGGTCGACTGGCTCGCCGAGCGCGGCTACCAGCCCGAGTACGGTGCCCGCCCGCTGCGCCGCACCATCCAGCGGGAGGTGGACAACCAGCTGTCCCGGCTGCTGCTGAACGGCACGATCACCTCGGGCAGCCGGGTCACGGTGGACGTGGCGGACGGGCGGCTGGACTTCCGTACGCGGGAGGCGACGCCGCCCGCCCCGGAGCCGCGGGAGGCGACGCCGCCCGCCCCGGAGCCGGCGGAGGAAGCACCGCCGCCGGCACCCGAGTTGTAGGCGGACAGCGCTACGGTGCCGGATCCACCACCATCGCCGAGCCGCCGCCGCGTCGTACCTTCTCGGCGGCGGCGAGCCACTTCCCGTCCGGCAGCCGCTGCACGCCGGTCGCGGCGCCGATCTCGGGGTTGAGCTTGAAGCTGTGCCCGATGGCTTCCAGCCGGGTCCTCACGTCACTGTTGTACAGGCCTGGTTCGAGTTCGGTCTGGGCCGCGTTGCGCTGGCTGGCACGCGGTGCGGCGATGGCGTCGACCAGCGGCAGATGCCGGTCGAGGAATCCGGTCAGCGTCTGCAGCACGGTGGTGATGATCGTCGCACCACCGGGCGAACCGAGCGCCACCACCGGCTTGTTGTACCGGTCGAGCACGATGGTCGGCGAGATGGACGAGCGCGGCCGCTTGCCCGGTCCCGGCAGGTTCGGGTCGTGCACGGCCGGGTTGGCCGGGCTGAAGGAGAAGTCGGTCAGCTCGTTGTTGAGCAGGAAGCCCCGGCCGGGCACGGTGATGCCGCTGCCACCGGTCTGCTCGATGGTGAGCGTGTAGGAGACGACGTTGCCCCACTTGTCGGCCACCGTCAGATGGGTGGTGTTCTCGCCCTCGTACGTCGTCGGGGCCGCCTTGCCGCCGGTGCCGCAGGCGGCCGGGTGGCGCGGGTCCCCGGGGGCGATCGGGCTGGTGAGGACCGCGTCGTCCTTGATCAGGCAGGCGCGCGAGTCGGCGAACCGCTGCGACAGCAGCTGCTTCGTCGGTACGTCCTCGAAGGCGGGGTCCCCCACCCAGCGGCCACGGTCGGCGAAGGCGATGCGGCTCGCCTCGATGAAGTGGTGCAGGTACTGCACCTCGCTCGCCTTCGAAAGGCCGGTCTTCTCCAGGATGTTGAGGGCCTCACCGACCGTCGTGCCACCGGAGGAGGAGGGTGCGATGGAGTACACGTTCAGGCCGCGGTACGACGTCCTGGTGGGTGCCTGGAGCTTGGCGTGGTAGACGGCGAGGTCCTTCTCGGCCAGCTTGCCGGGGCGGGCGTTCCAGCCGGAGGCGGGGTCCACGGGCGGGTGTTCGACGGTGTCGACGATGTCGTCGCCGATGTCTCCGCGGTAGATCGCGTCGACGCCCTTGCGGCCCAGCTCCTCGTAGGTGCGGGCGAGTTCGGGGTTCTTCAGCGTGGAGCCGGTGACCGGGAGCTGCCCGTTCGGCAGGAACAGTTTCGCGGTGGCCGGGAAGTAGCGGAACCGGGTCTCGTTGGACGCGGTCTGCGAACGGAAGGTGTCGTCCACGGTGAAGCCGTCGCGGGCGATCCGCTCGGCGGGCCTCAGGACCGTACCGAGCCCTCTGGTGCCCCATTCGTTCAGCGCCGTCTGCCAGGTGGCGGGCGTACCGGGGGTGCCGACGCTCAGGCCGCTGCTGACGGCGTCGCCGAAGGCGAGCGGTTTGCCGTTCTCCACGAACAGGTCGGAGTCGGCGGACAGCGGCGCGGTCTCGCGGCCGTCGATGGTGTGCACCGTACGGGACCTGGCGCCGTAGTAGACGAAGTAGCCGCCCCCGCCGATGCCGGCCGAGTAGGGCTCCGTGACGCCGAGCGCGGCGGCCGTGGCGACGGCCGCGTCGACCGCGTTGCCGCCCTTCTTGAGGACCTCGATGCCGGCGGCGGAGGCGTCGGCGTCCACGCTGGCGACCGCGCCGCCGTAGCCGACGGCCACCGGGACCTTCGTGGCCGTGCCGCCCGTCGTCGCGGCGGGCGGCGCCGCCGCTCCCACCGACACCATGGCGGCCGTAACCGCCAGAACCGCCAGTTTCCGCGTGCCAGGACGACCCATCCGTACCTCCCGTCGGGACAGTCCGCGCAGCGTAACCAGATTGCCGTAGTACCGACAGTACGCCTCGGGCACTCCCCACACGAACGTCACACATCGAACACCGGTACGTAGTCGGCGCTCGGGCCCGCTAGCATGCGCGGCCATGAACGACGACGTGCGCAACATCGTCCTGGGCGTCATAGCGGCCGGCATCAGTGCCGCGCTGGGCTGGCTGACCCGCACCTATGCGTGGCGGCGCAGGCTGCGGCGCAAGCAGGCGTTCTTCGGGCTGCCGGAGAACTCGGAGTCCCTGCTCGTCGTCAACCGCGACCCGGCGACGGCGGAGCCGGCCGTCCACCGCTTCGACGTCTTCGCGCTCCTTGAACTCTCCGCCCTGATCAAGGATTGCGGCGCACATCTGCAGATGGTCACGCAGGACGCGACCCAGCAGGGGTTCGGCGAGCGCACCGAGTTCTGCGTGGGCGGTCCCGGCTCGAACCGGCGGATGCTGGCCCACATGTCGGCGATGCTCCCGGGTGTGCGGGCGAACATCGACCCCGAACCGGGCCCGGACCGCGGCGCCTTCCAGATCGGGGCCGAGTGGTACCGCATGGACGCGGGAGTCACGGAGTACGTCCTGCTGGCCCGGCTCACCGCCGGCCGGCAGACCCGGCCGGTGTTCCTCTTCTGCGGACAGCGGGCCATCACCAACCAGGCCGCCACCCGCTATCTCGCCCGCAACCACGAGCGGTTGAGTCGCAAGTACGGCAACAACTCCTTCGTCCTGCTGCTCAAGGTCGTCAACTCCCATGCCTACGGCCCCGATCTCGTCGAGCTGGTGGCGGACGTGACGCGGGCGGCGCAGGCACCTCTCCCGGAGACGGAGACCGAGCGCACCTCTCCCCGGGCGTCGTAGCTTCAACAATCTTTACTGGTACGTAACTTACCGACGGGTTACTTACGGTAAGGTCCCCCGGTTACCGTCGGGTCACTTTGCACTGTCACCAGTCGAGGAGTGACCCATGCGACATGGTCGCACCACCTTGCGCACCTCAGCCGCCGGAGCCGTCTGCGCGGCACTGATCGCCGGCAGCGTCGTCGGCCTGGCCCCGGCCGCCCAGGCGGCCCCGTCCGTCCGCTTCGTGGACATCACCGGCGACGGCGGCACCGTACTGAAGGCGAACGTCGTCACGCCCGCGGGCGGCGACGGCGCGCGCAGCCACCCGCTCATCGTGCTGCCCACGAGCTGGGGCTTTCCCCAGGTGGAGTACCTCGCCCAGGCACAGAAGCTCGCCGACTCCGGGTACGTCGTACTGGCGTACAACGTGCGCGGGTTCTGGCAGTCCGGCGGCGAGATAGAAGTGGCCGGTCCACCGGACATAGCGGACGCATCCAAGGTGATCGACTGGGCGCTCGCCAACACACCGGCGGATCCGCACCGCATCGGCATGGCGGGCGTCTCCTACGGCGCCGGCATCAGCCTGCTCGCCGCCGCCCACGACAAGCGCATCAAGGCGGTCGCCGCGCTCAGCGGCTGGGCCGACCTGATCAGCTCCATCTATTCCGGTCGCACCCAGCACGTCCAGGCGGCGGCCGTACTCGACGGCGCGGGCACGCTCGTCGGCCGCGAGAGCCCGGAACTGCGAGAGATCTTCGACAATTTGTACTCCTCCAACCTGTCGAAGGAGCAGGAGATGATCGACTGGGGACGGAAACGTTCCGTCGCGACCTACGTCGACCAGCTCAACAAGAACGGCGCCGCGCTCATGCTCGCCAGCGCCTGGGGCGACACGGTCTTCCCGGTGAACCAGTACGCCGACTTCTACGAGAAACTGACCGTCCCCAAGCGGCTGGAGCTGCGCCCCGGCGACCACGCGACCCCCGAGCTGCCCGGTCTGTTCGGGCTGCCCAACGACGTGTGGACGGACACCGGACGCTGGTTCGACCACTACCTCAAGGGCGCCGACAACGGCATCGACCGCGAACAGCCCGTTCAGCTGAAGTCCCGTAGCGCGGGGGGATACGAGGGCTACCCGGACTGGAAATCGGTCGGCTCGACCCGCCGGAAGCTCGGGCTGGCGGGCTCGACCACCATCCACGCGAACGTCGACTCGGGCGCGGACGGCGGGATCGTCTTCCTCTCCAGCATCCTGGATCAGGTCGCCCAACTGCCGCCCGTCGCCTCGATCCCGTTGCTGCCGCGCCGCTGGGCGGCCGTGTGGCAGTCGGAGCGGTACGGCACGGCGCAGCAGGTGCGCGGCACGGCCACGCTGCACACCACACTCACGCCCACCAGCGAGAGCGGCACCCTGATCGCCTACCTGTACGACGTGGGACCGCTCGGCTTCGGCAAGTTGGTCACCAACGCGCCCTACACCTGGCACGGACGGACGCCCGGTGAGCCGTTCGACGTCGACCTGGACCTGTTCTCCACCGCCTACGACGTCCCGGCCGGGCACCGTCTCGCGCTGGTGGTCGACACGGTCGACCCGCTCTACACCGAGCACAACCCGTCCGGCGCGCAGCTGACCTTCTCCTCGCCGTCGGACGACCCGTCATACGTGTCCGTCCCCGTGCGCGAGCAGTGATCTCCGGCTGCCGCCGGACGAGCCTGGCCCGTGTGAACTGCCACCCCCTACGGTCTCAGGGCCGTGGGGGGTACCCCACCCGGCCGGCGGACCACGAGAGCAGCGTGCACATCCCGTTGTGGATCGGCGAGGCCGCCATCACCACGGGGATGAACGGCAAATCGTAGTCGAGGTTGGACGGGATGAGCTTCCCGGTGCGGAGGAACCGGCCCCGGCCTTGCGCATGCCGCGCGTGAACGCGGCCTCGTGCCGACCGCGTTCGACGGCGTTCACGCCCGAGCGGAGAACCCCGGCGAGCATCGAGTCGCCGGAGAGGGCGAGCGGGAGGACGGCAGGCGCGGCGGCCTGGGCTCGTCGAACAGCAGTGGCCATCGCCCGCGCGGGCCGATGACCACGACCACCTCCCCCTTGCCGACGACGGGGTCGATGTCCTGCGGGACATGCGGCCCCCCGGAGTACTTGTTGACGTCACGCAGCTCGATCAACGGATCGACGGCCATCCGCAGCCCTACTCACTCTCAGCTGTGTCGTGATGGCCGAAAACTATCCAGACAGCAGTGGACTTGACGGACGACACGCACTTTTCGGGCATTAGCCGTATTTACC
The DNA here is from genome assembly GCF_042959345.1 of Streptomyces sp. NPDC007905. NCBI lineage: Bacteria > Bacillati > Actinomycetota > Actinomycetes > Kitasatosporales > Streptomycetaceae > Streptomyces > Streptomyces sp. NPDC007905. Next base: position 371,549 of record NZ_JBIBKS010000004.1, read on the forward strand.
TCGAGTCCGCACTCTCCCGGCGTCAGACCTCGGCGACCTCCGCGTACAGCTGCGACAGCTCGGGGACCCCGTTCGCGGCCCACTCCCGGCCGGACTCCACCACCTCGACCTCGCGGCCGGAGGCGAGCCGTACGACGGGCTCGCCGTCGGGCCGGATCTCCCAGGCGGCGCCGGGCACGGTGCGCACGACGACCGTGCCCAAGTACAGCCCGGCGTCATTGCCCAGCCAGGGCAGGATCTCCGCGTCGTCGCGCCAGCGCGGGACCAGTTGGTCCAGCGCCTCCAGGGAGGCCGGTGTGTCGTCGAGGCGTACACCCGCCTGGTCCGCCTGGGAGCGGAGCAGTTCACACTCGGACAGGAGCGCGGCGATCGACTCGGGGTCGGACGGCAGCGCCGCCGCACCGCTCTTGTCGTGCCGGTGGCCCAGGAACGGAATGTTCATGGACCCAGCGTGGCATCACACGTCCAGGTCGACCACCACCGGCGCGTGATCGGACGCGCCCTTGCCCTTGCGCTCCTCGCGGTCGACGTAGGCGTCCTTGACGGCCTTGGCGAAGGGCTCGTTGCCGTACACCAGGTCGATTCGCATGCCGCGGTTCTTGGGGAAGCAGAGCTGACGGTAGTCCCAGTACGTGAAGGGATGCTCGTACTTCAGCGGCCGCGGGACGACATCCGTCAGGCCCGCCGCGCGCAGGGAGGCCAGGGCGGCGCGCTCGGCGGGGGTGACATGGGTGGAACCCACGAAGGCGGCCGGGTCGAAGACGTCGGCGTCCGTCGGCGCCACGTTGTAGTCGCCCAGCACGGCGAACGGGCGGCTGCCGGACGCGTCACCGGCGACGGCGGCCTTCAGGGCCTCGAACCACTGCAGCTTGTACGCGTAGTGCGGGTGCTCCACCTCGCGGCCGTTGGGCACGTACACCGACCAGACGCGGACCGGGCCGCAGGTCGCCGAGATGGCGCGCGGCTCGGTCAGGCCGTCGTAGCCGGGGTCGCCCGGCAGACCCTTGACGACGTCCTCGATGCCGACGCGGGAGAGCACCGCCACGCCGTTCCACCGGCCGGTCGCGTGGACCGCCGCCTCGTAGCCCAGTTCGCGCAGCTGGTCGAACGGGAACTGCTCCTCGGCGATCTTGGCTTCCTGGAGGCAGAGCACGTCGGTGCCGCTGCTCTCCAGCCAGGCGAGCAGCCTCGGGAGACGGGCGGTGATCGAGTTCACGTTCCAGGTGGCGATGCGCATGCCTCACAACCTACCTGCCGGGTCTGACAACCCAATCCCGGCTCAGAGGTCCGCCGAGGCCCCCGGGGTCAGCCGCTGGTGGTCCGTGCCGCCCAGGGCCCCGATCTGGCGGTCGTAGATGGGGCGGGCCAGGTCGGTGAGCAGGGCGTCATGGACGTCGTAGGCGCGCTGCGGCTTGACCTCCCGGACGTACTCGATGACCTCGGAGATCTTGTTCCAGGGGGCCATCACCGGAAGCATCAGCGTCTGCACCGGCTGGTCGGGGACGGTGAGGGCGTCGCCCGGGTGGAAGACCCTGCCGCCGTCGATCAGGTAGCCGACGTTGGTGATGCGCGGGAGGTCCGGGTGGATCACCGCGTGCAGCTCGCCGTGGACCTGTACGTCGAAGCCGGCGGCGGTGAAGGTGTCGCCGTGCCCGACGGTGTGCACGCGGCCGGGAAAGGCCGCGGTGATCTGCTCCGCGACGGACCTCAGGGTCCAGATCCCGGCGGCGGGGTTCGCCTCCAGGGCGGCCCGCAGCCGGCCCTCGTCGAAGTGGTCCGGGTGCTCGTGCGTGACCAGGATGGCGTCCGCGCCGACCGCCGCGTCCTGCTCGCTGAACCCTCCGGGGTCGATGACGAGCGTCCGCCCGTCCTTCTCGAGGCGGACGCAGGCGTGGGACTTCTTGGTGAGCTTCATGTCTCCCCATCCTGCCGCGTACGGCGGGCCGGGGCCTCACTCCGCGGGCGTGGTCTCCTCACGGATGACCTGCTGGGCCACCCGGAAGGCGCTGTTCGCCGCCGGGACACCGCAGTACACGGCCGCCTGCAGCAGCACCTCCTTGATCTCGCCCGGAGTCAGGCCGTTGCGCAGGGCGGCGCGGGTGTGGAAGGCCAGCTCGTCCAGGTGGCCGCCGGCGACCAGCGCGGTGAGCGTCACACAGCTGCGGGTACGGCGGTCCAGGCCCGGCCGGTCCCAGATCTCACCCCAGGCGTAGCGGGTGACGAACTCCTGGAAGTCGCCGGAGAAGTCGTCGGCCTGGGCCAGCACCCGGTCCACATGCGCGTCGCCCAGCACCTCCCTGCGGATCTTCAGCCCGGTCTCGTACCGGTCGGGCTGCCCGAGCGGCTGGTCCGGTACGACGGCGGGGGCGATCTCGGCGACGGGCACGACCTGCGGCGCCGCGACCAGAGCCGGGTTGACCGGCGCGGCCGGAAGGGCGGTCTGGCCGGTCTCGTAGGGCTGCTGCCAGGCGGTGGAGAAGTGCCGTACCAACAGGTCGGTGACGGCGGCGGGCTGCTCCACCGGCACCAGGTGGGAGGCACCGGGTACGACCGCGAGCCGGGCGTCCGGTATCCCGGCGACCAGGGTGCGGGCCTCGGCCGGGCCGGTGACCCGGTCGTCGGAACCGACCAGCACCAGGGTCGGCACGCCGACCCGGCCCAGCTCGGTCCGGACGTCGAACCCGGCGAGCGCCTCGCAGGCGGCGATGTAGCAGCCCGGATCGGTGGTGCGCACCATCTGCACGGCCCACTCGGTGATCGCGGGCTGCGCCGCGGAGAACCCGCCGGTGAACCAGCGGTCGGGCGCGGTCCGGGCGATCGGGTCGAGCCCGTTCGTCCGGACGATCACCCCACGCTGGCGGAACTCGTCGGCGGTGCCGAACCGGGGTGAGGCGGCGACCAGCGCGAGCGAGGCCAGCCGCTCGGGGCGGCGCAGGGCCAGCTCGATGCCGACCGCGCCGCCCAGCGCACAGCCGGCGTAACCGAAGCGCTGGACACCGAGCGCGTCCAGCGTGACCAGCAGGCGGTCCGCCAGCTCGTTGATCGAGCCGGCCGGGTGGGCGGGGGCGCCGCCGTGGCCCGGCAGGTCGAACCGGAAGATCCGCCACTGCTTCGTCAGCTCGGGGACCTGCCGGTCCCACATGTGCCACGTGGTACCCAGTGAGGGACCCAGGATCAGGACCGGAGCGTCTTCTGGCCCGTCAAAGCGGTATTGCAGGGTGTTCGGGGGTGTCTCACTCACGCCCCAGACCCTCTCACGTCTAACTGACGCCCCTATAACGCAGGGGTGCGGGAAATCGGTCTGACCAGGTTGAAGACCTCGCGGGCCGCATATCGCTTGAGGCATCGGACGATCTCACGTCGGGTCTTGCCCTCCTGCGTGCGGCGTTCGTAGTACGCCTGGGTGCGCGGGTCGTGGCGCAGCCAGGTGAAGACGATGCGGTGCAGGGCGGCGTTGGCCTGCCGGTCGCCGCCGTAGTTGAGCCGGCGCGTGCTCCGACGGCCCGACGAATACTCGATGGGGCTGACTCCGCAAAGGGCAGCAAAGGACGCTTCGGTGTTCAGCCGCTCGGGGTTGTCCCCCATGGTGATCAGGAGAGTGACGGCGCTGTCCGGACCGATGCCCACCGGTACGAGCAGCTGTGGGGCCGTGACGTTCGACGAGCCGGGTCAGGCGTTGGTTCAGCTCATTGATCTGTCCGGTGAGCTGTTCGATGCGTTCGGCGAGCATGCGCAACGTCAGGTGGGTGGCTTGGGCCACCGCGTCCTCGTCTCCCCCGCCGTCGGGTGGGCCGAGGCGTGCGCAGGTGCGGAACAGCTCGCGGTTGCCCAAACTGGACAGCTGTTCTCACAGGGCGGGGTCGGCGATGACCAGGATGGCCTTGAGCTGGTTGATCGCCTGAGTGCGGGCCTTGACCGCGGAGTCCTTGGCGAGCTTTAACAACCGGGCACTGTGCACCGGACCGTCGCCGGATTTGGCCCGGGCCCGGGCGCGGCCGCTGAGCACGGCTCGCGCGGCGGCCTGCGCGTCGAGCGGATCCGACTTGCCCAGCAGCCGGCGGGCCGAGCGGTCGGGCCGATTCACCTCATACACCTTGGATCTGCTGCGCCAGCAGGTAGCGGGACAGGCCCGCGCCGAAGGTGCCGGTGCCCTCCACGCCGGCTCGGCGCACCGTCCCCCGTTTGCGAGCCCAGACGAGCAGCTGCCGGTAGCCGGCCGCCGTGGCCGGGAAGGACTCGGTGCCCAAGATCTTCCCGAGTGGGGAGATCACGGCGGCGACATGAACTTCGCCGTGCGTGTCCACACCCAGGATGACCTCGCGCCGAACCGGAGGATCCGTGCTCGAGGAGGTGCTGCGCTGTCGGGTCGTCATGATGGTTCGCCTCCCACGTGGTGACGTGCTGGCTGGGGTGAATGGCACCGGCCTGCTCAGGCGGTCTGAACTGTGAGGGCGCCTGATCGTCGGCAAGGCCCCTATGGGGACACGCCCTGCGGCTCGGTGACGGCAGAAACCATGCCGCAACGACAGTCGACAAGCCCGTGACTGGACACTTCGGTCATAGATCTCATGAGTCAGACCCCCGTCCGGGACGGCACTGCGCAAGGGTCCCATCGATCCCGGCACAACGGCGGGACGCGATCACTGCCGGATGGCTTCGAACGAAGCGGCACTGAACCTGGCCTGGACGGGCTGACACTGTGTTGACTACTCGCCCATTCGTGACCGGCATTGACGAACGGCTTGTAGCCCCTGCGGAGCATCACTGGGGGCCGCGAGGGTCGACACTTGCTGAGCAGGAACGTAACGGGCAGGGGCCGCCGTTTCCGCGCGCAGGGCCGCAATCAGCGCTATCCATAAGGGGAGTGCTCCGCCTTCGGTTGATCACGCGGGGCCGCCCTCCGCTACGAGCCCGTCGCTTCCAGGTTTCTCCAAGCGCGCATCACGAGGGATGAGCGGCAGCGGTGCGCCCAGTGCCCGTCGGGGTCGGTCGGCAAGTTCATCGCCCCGTGCGGCTCGACAGAGACACTGAGAGTGGTGATGGGCACAAGGTTGTTGATGGCGAGGCAGTCCGCGATGTGCTCGGCGCCTCCTCCCCCGCCCAGGTGCTGGAAGGGGTGCGTTCGCCGGACCCGACCGCAGCCTTGGCGGCCATTGCCGACCGCCCCACGGGTACGCGAACCCGCCATCAGCATCCGTCAGAGGCCGTGGACAGTGGTGAGCTCGGCCAGTCCCGAGATCGTCAGCACGGGAGCGAGCAGAGGCGTCGCCACTAGTTCGACCCGGTCGGCGCGGGCGAAGAGGACGTTGAGGCCGGCGCTGTCCAGGTACTCGACGCCGGTGAGGTCGAGGATGACCGGCCCGTGGGTGGCGTCCAGTGCCTCGCAGAGGGTGCCGGTGTTGGTCATGTCGATCTCACCGACGGCTGTCAGCAGGAGGGTGCCGTCGGGCCGCCGGCCCGGGGTCAGCGTGAGCGGGGTGGTCATGAGGCGATCCTTGTGCGCATCTGGACGGTGGTGCCGGCGGCGTCGGAGCTGACGGTGACGTCCTGCATCATGGCCTTCATCAGGGTCATGCCGCGGCCGCGGTGGGCGTTGGCCTCGGGTTGCGGGGTTTTCCACTGTCCGGTGTCGGCGATGATCAGGCGCAGGTCGTCCACGTACGCCTCGGCGCGCAGCCGGACGGGCTGGCCCGGGGTGTGACGGTGGCCGTGCTCGATGGCGTTGGCGCAGGCTTCGCCGGCGGCGACCAGAACGCTCTGCGCGGTCTGCGGAGGGAGCTGGCACCGTTCGAGCCAGGTTCGCAGGGCCTGGCGGACCGGTGCGAGCTGCGAGGACTCGGCGGGGAAGGTCATCTCCAGCGGGGCGGGGTGCCGGTACAGCAACAGGGCGACGTCGTCGTCGTAGCCGTTCTCGGGGGCCAGGCGGGTCATCACCTGGGTTGCGAGATCGTCGACAGTGGCGTCCCTTCCGTCCTGAACGGCTGCGCCCGCCTGATCGATGCCCACGCTCAGCGGACGTCGGCGGCGCTCGACGAGGCCGTCGGTGTACAGCAGCAGGGTCGCGCGGGCCGGGATGGTGCATTCGCCCTCAGGGCGTGGCCGGCCGGGGCGGACGGCCAGGGGAAGCGACCGCCCGTCCTCGAGCAGGCGGATCGTGCCGTCGTGGTGGGCGAGTATGCCCGGCGGATGCCCGGCGCTGGCGTAGATCAGATGGCCGGTCTCCGGGTCGAGGACGCCGCAGAAGGCGGTGGTGCACAGCGCTCCGGGAATGCCGGCGGCGAAGTGGTCCAGCGCCATGAGGGTCTGGGCCGGGTTGGCGTCCTGCAGGAGCAGCGCCCGGCAGGCGCTGCGCAGCTGGCCCATGACGGTGGCCGCTTCCAGTCCCCGGCCGACGCAGTCACCGACGACGATGCCGATGCGTCCGTCGGGCAGCGCCACGGTGTCGTACCAGTCACCGCCCACCTCCAGCGGCTGGGTGGCCGGTTCGTATCGGACGGCGAAGCCTTCGGGCAGGTGGGAGGGGCCGAGGATGGCCCGCTGCAGGGCGATGGCGGTCTCGCGCTGCTGATCGATCTGGTGGACGCGGACCATGCCCTGGGCCAGGTGCCCCGCCAGTAGCGACAGCAACAACTGGTCCTCGGCGGTGAACGGCCGGTTGGTTCCCAGGTCCACCCACAGCACCATGGGGCCGTCGGGATGCTCCAGGGAGATGCCCGCACTGGTGTGATCGGTGACCGGGGTGAGCAGAGGCCGCTCGCGCAGGGAGGTCAGCGCCTCGCGCTGGCTGGACGGCAGGTCCGGCCAGTCCGGTGCGGGGTCCGTGGCGGTCACAAGGGGATCCCTGTGATGGCCGAAGACGACGGCCAGGACCTGCCGTGCTCGCCAGAGCTCCTTGAGTTCACTCAGGGCACCGTTCAGGGCCTCGGGCAGGCTGGTGGCCTGGGACAGGCGCAGACTCAGCGCCGCCAGGGCGCCATCGCGCTGGACGGCGTAGTGCTCGGCGGTGACGTCCCGGAAGGTGCCGACGACCACACGTCGGCCCGTGTCGGGGTCCTTGGCGTGGTTGAAGGCGACATCGACCCACAGCCGGTGCCCGTCGCAGTGGGTGACGGGGATGGTGTATCGGCCGTGTCCGTCCTCCATCAGTCCGGCGAAGGCGCGGGCGACCTCCGCGTGGCCCTCCGGATCGCTGTCGGCCTCCGGCCACCAGGGATGGATCGGCTGGTAGGGCAGCTCTTGGAGACCGTATCCGAGGATGTCGGTGAACGCCGCGTTGATCTCGACCACCGCCCCCTCCTCGTCACAGACGAAGAACGCCTCCTGCAGGGAGTCGACCAGCGCGGTGCGCCAGCGGGCGTGGTGCGTGCGTAGCCGGGACAGTTCCACGTTGGCCCGCACCCGTGCCAGCAGCTCAGCCGCCGCGAACGGCTTGACGAGGTAGTCGTCCGCACCGGCCTGAAGGCCCTCGATGGAGGCTTCCTGTCCTGCCCGGGCGGACAGCAGCAGCACGGGCACGGCAGCGGTGCGCGGGTCGGCGCGCAGCTCCCGCACCAGGGAGAGCCCGTCCAGACGGGGCATCATGACGTCGCTGACCACGAGGTCGGGAGCGTCCGCGCGGACGGCCCGCAGCGCCTCCTGCCCGTCGGGGACCGCATGTACGTGGTATCCGGCGCTGCGCAGGATCCGGGTCAGGTACTCACGCATGTCGGCGTTGTCGTCCGCGATCAGCACCCGCGCCTGTACCGCCGGACCCGAGGTGTAGGCGGTGTCGCTCGTCGTCGGCGCCACCGGTGTCTCCTCGCCGGACGTGTCCGTGGGGAGCCAGCGCAGCGCCTCCAGGACATACGGCTCGGCCGTGGCCGAGGGGGCGGGGGTGGAGGCGGCCGGCGCGAGCGCGTCGGCCGCCAGGTGCTGCGTACCGAAGGGCAGACGGATGGTGAAGCGGGTGCCCTGGCCCAGCGTGCTGTCCGCGGTGATCGTCCCGCCGTGGAGGCCGACGAGCTCCCTGACCAGCGCGAGACCGATACCGCTGCCCTCGTTGGACCGCGAGCGGGCGCTCTCGATGCGGTGGAAACGCTCGAAGAGCCTCGACATCTCCTCGGCGGGCACGCCGATGCCGGTGTCGGCGACCGTGACCATCGCGTTTTCGCCCTCGGCGCGGACCGAGACGCGGATGGACCCCTCGAAGGTGAACTTCAGCGCGTTGCTGATGAGGTTGAGGACCACCTTCTCCCACATGCCCCGGTCGATGTGCACCGGCTCGTCCAGCGCGGGGCAGTCGACCTCGAAGACGAGACCTGCCTTGTCCACTGCCGAGCGGAAGACACTGGCCAACTCGGCGGTGACCGCCGACAGGTCGACGGGCTCGTACCTGGCCTGCATCCGTCCCGCCTCGATGCGGGAGAAGTCCAGCAGACTGTTGACGAGTTTTCCGAGCCGCAGGCTGTTGCGATGAATGGCCTCCAGTTCGTCGCGCACCCGGGGATCGCCCCCGTCGAACTGCGCGCGGAGCTCTTCCACCGGCCCCATGATCAGCGTGAGCGGGGTGCGGAACTCGTGGCTGATGTTGGAGAAGAAGGTGGTCTTCGCCCGGTCCAGCTCCGCCAGTTCCTCCGCCCGGCGCTGCTGGGCCTGGTAACTGCGCGCGCTGGAGATCCCGGCCGCGATGTGGCCGGCGACCAGTTCGACGAAGCCGCGGTAGCCCGCGTCCAGGGGCCGGTAGCGGTTCAGTCCGGTCACCAGGAACCCGTAAGGGGCACTGCCCTGTTGCAGCAGGGGAACGACCAGTGCCCGGGCCGGCGGCTCGGGCCACGGCCCGACGGGCAGCGCGGTGAACGGGGCTCCGTCGAGATCGGTCACCGCCGTCTCCCCTCGTGCCAGGGCGGCGGTCGGCCACAGCGCGTCCTCCGCGTCAGCCGGCACAGTGGCCTGCGCCGCGGCGTGCCCCGCCGTCAGCCCGGTGCATCCCGCCAATCGGGCGGTGCCGTCCGACTGGAAGAGGTACGTCAGGGTGAAGGGCAGGTCACGCAGGTTGCGACCGAGCTGCTGACCGGCGAAGGCCAACATCTCCTCCTCGGTCCGCACGACGCTCGGGTCCGAACCCAGGTCCCGCAGCGTCGCCATCCGCCGTTCACCGATGACCCGCTCGGTGTCCTCGCTCACCACGCACAGCATCCCGACCACCGCGCCGGAATCGTCCCGCAGCGGGCTGTAGGAGAAGGTGTGGTACGACTCCTCCGGGTAGCCCGAGCGCTCCAGGAACAGCAGCAGCGCCTCATCCCAGGTGGCCTTGCCCGCGGCCAGCACGGCGTCGATACGCGGGCCGATGTCGTCCCAGATCTCCGCCCAGACCTCGCTCGCCGGACGGCCCAGCGCCCACGGGTACTTCTGCCCCAGGGTGTCCCGGCGGTAGGCGGCGTTGCAGAAAAACGTCAGCTCGGGTCCCCAGGCCATCCACATGGGAAACCGAGACGACAACAGGATGCTGACCGCCGTCTGCAAGCTCTGCGGCCAGCCGTCCGGCGGTCCGAGCGGGGTCGCGGTCCAGTCCACCGCGGCAAGATCTTCGCCGACCTCCGCGTCGGCGGCGAACACACCGGCCGCCGCATTCGACGGCGCGTGTTCAGTGTCCGCGGAACCCGCCACAGCACACACCTTTCCTTCACGCCATCCAGACCAGTCACCGCGTACGCCGCCCCGAAGGCACACTTCGTCCCCGTCCAAACCGGGGCGGCACTTCCGCAGGCCCTCCGGCACGGGCAGCGCCCATCGGGCACGCTCTTCCGCCAGGTAGCGTGATGGTCCTGTCCTCCGCAAAACGATCGCTTCGTAGGATAGGCCCACCATGTGGGGCACCAGAACTCGGCATGGCGAGGAAACCACTGAAGCGGGAGGCAGGCTGTGGCTTCGAGTGCGCCGGCACGTCTCCTCGCCCCCACGTCCGACGAGAACAGACGCATAGCCGCCGTCCGCAGGTACCCCATCGACACCTCGTCCGGCCATGCCCTCTGCAAGATCGTCTCCCTCGCGGCCCGGATCTTCGGCGCCCCGATGGCCAGTGCGGCGATCGTGCACACCGATCGGGTGCGGCTCATCGCGTCGTACGGCACCGTCGGAGCGACCGAGACGGTCCGCGTCCCGGGACTGTCGGCCTCCGCCGTCCTGCAGCCGGACCCCTACGTGGTCACCGATGCCGTCACCGATCCGCGTACCGTGGATCACCCCCTGGTCCGCGGTGATCTCGGCATCCGGTTCTACGCCGCCGCGCCGATCACCACGGCCGACGGGGAGCGTCTGGGCACCGTCAACGTGCTGGACACCCGCCCGCGCCGGCCCAGCGACGACCAGCTCGACGCCCTGCGGGATCTGGCGGAGCTGGTGATGGAAGAACTCGACCTGCGCCTGTCACCCGTACGCCCGGTCGCCGCCGAACGCGCACGGCGTGCCGATCGCTCTGCTCGCCCTGTCCGTGCCCGTACCGCCCGCATCACCCCATCAGGAGAACCGGTGAGTGAGCCCACTCTGTCCGTCGTACAGCAGATCCACGAGGGCGGCCCCGTCGTGTTGCGGGTGACAGGCGAACTCGACCACCACACCGCGCCACAGCTCACCCAGGCGCTGGACAGCGCCCCGTTCGCTCCAGACGCGCCCCTGGTGATCGACCTCGGCGGTGTCTCCTACTGCGACTCCACGGGCATCACCGTGCTCGTGACCGCCTACCACCGTGCTGAGGCCGCCGGCTGTCCCCTCAGCCTGACCGGACTCAGCCACGACCTCACCCGCGTCTTCCGGACCGTGGGCCTTGATCAGGTGTTCACCGTCCACTCGACTGTCGAGGACGCCCTCACCGCGCCACGCCGCTGAACTCGGCCCACACCGCATCGGCACGGATCGGCCTGGGTACGCGATGGAAGCACGGATCGGGACGAACCAGAATCGGCCCGGGGTTAACCTTTGATGCCCATGATCCTGCTGTCATCCATGGCCTACCCCTCTGCAGCTATTCGAGGTGCGACACAACGTGCAGGACGTCCGGTTCGACCTGTCGGCTTTCGGTCTCAGTGAAACGGCCAGATGCAGTGCTCTGCTGCGGGCGGCCGCCAGTGGTGCGCCGTCACCGGACTCGGCGGCGCAGATCGTCGCCGACTTCTTCTACGACAGCCTGGTCGACGGTCATGACGGACGGGCCTGTCCTGCCGTGGGCGTCTTTCTCGCCGGGCCATGGAACGCCGTCACCGGGGCACCGGCAGCCGCGGGAGCCCGTGCTGAGCACGCGCGGCGTCTGACCCTGGCCGGATTCGGTGGCGCGGACGTCCGCTGGCCGGGCGCGGAAGGCTCCGGTCCGCTGCACGTGCCGCTACCGTCGTCCGGCGCCGCCCGCGAGACACCGTGGGTGCACCGGCTGCTCGAACGCCTGGGAGTGGCGCCCCGGGAGGCGGACGGCGCTGTGCTACCGGATGGGGACGTCGAGGTCGTGCACTTGTCCGGCAGTCAGGTTGACGGGCTGGAGGAACTCCTCCCGGGGCAGGGCGTCCGTTGCGCACTGGCCTTCGGGGGCACCCTGTCGCCGGGCGAGGGGTTCGCGGTGGTGCTGTTCTCCCGCGTTCCGCTGCCCGCCGAGGTCATTACGCTCTTCCGCACCGTGACCGCCGGCACGCGCCTGGCGCTGCTGTCGGCCGGCCGGCCCTCGCCCGCAGAGGAGGCGGACGCGGGTCGCCTTCTCCTGGAGAGCATGGAGAGTCTGGTGGGGCAGAGGGCCGCTCGTCTGCAGACGGTCGTGGCCGAGCTGTGCTCCGCTGCGACGGAGCTGTGCCGCTCTCAGCAGCAGCTGGAGCAGCGGGAGCGGGAGCTGCGCGAGGAGGCGTTGATCGTCGAGCTGCTGCAGGAGGTCGGCAGTGTCCTGGCGGCGGAACTCGACCTCGACGCGCTGGTCCAGCGCGCGGTCGACGCCGCCACCCGCCTGGCCGGAGCGGCGTTCGGCGCGTTCTTCTACAACGTCCTGGGTGAGACCGGAGAGTCGTACCTGCTCTACGTGATCTCCGGTGTCGACCGGTCGGCCTTCGACAAGTTCCCCATGCCTCGCAACACCCAGGTGTTCGAGCAGACCTTCCGGGGCCTCGGCGTGGTGCGGTCCGAGGACATCACCGCGGATCCGCGTTACGGGCACAACGCACCGCACCACGGCATGCCGGAAGGGCACCTGCCGGTATGCAGCTATCTGGCCGTTCCGGTGATGTCCCGGGGGACGGTGCTCGGCGGGTTCTTCTTCGGCCATCCCGAACGGGGGGTCTTCACGGAGCGACACGAACGCCTGGTCACCGGCCTCGCCGCGCAGACCGCCGTGGCGCTGCAGAACGCGCAGACGTACCGCCAGGAGCGGGAGGCGGCCGCAGAGCTCCAACGCCACCTGCTGCCGGCGCTGCCTCACGTCGACGGGATCGCCAGCACGTCACGGTACCTGCCCGCGGCACGGGATCGCGGCGCCGGTGGTGACTGGGTGGACCTCATACCGCTACCGGACGGCGAAGTGGCGCTGGTCGTCGGTGACGTGATGGGCAAGGGCGTCAGGGCGGCGGCGGTCATGGGCCAGATCCGCACGGCCTGCTGGGCCTACGCACAGCTCGGTCTGGCTCCCGCCGACGTGCTGGAGCAGCTGAGCGTCCTGGTGGACGACATCGCTCCCGGCTCCATCGCCACGTGCGTGTACGCGGTGCTCGACCCGCGCCGGGACCAGTTGCGCGCCGCCGTCGCCGGGCACTTGCCGCCGGCCCGGCGCGACCCGGCAGGCGGCGTGCGATTCCTCGACGAGAAGGTCGGCCCGCCGTTGGGGGTGGGCAGGCACCGCTATGCGGAGCAGGAGGTCTCGCTGCCGCCCGGATCGCGGCTGCTGCTGTACACCGATGGCCTGGTCGAACGCCGCGGGCGCCCCATCGACGACGGACTGCGGCAGCTGCGGGAGCTGCTGGCCGGGCCCGTGGGCGAGATCGAGGCGGACTGCGACTCCTGGCTGGACGCCCTGGCCGGCGGTCAGCACGACGACGACATCGCCCTGCTGTACCTGTACCGGCCCGAGGACGCGTCGCACCAGGTGGTGGCGGTCGCACGTGACTACCCCCCGGTCTCCAGCGCGGTCCCCGACGCCCGTGACCTGGTGTCCAGGGTCCTGCACGAGTGGGGCCTGCAACATCTGGCGAACGACATGATGCTGATCGCAGACGAGTTGGTCGCCAACGCCGTCCGCCACGCCAGGACACCGCTGCGCGTCGAGCTGCGGAGAGCCGGTGAACGCGTCGTCCTGGAGGTCACGGACAGCAGCCGCGAGGAGCCTCGTCTCATCGTTTCCCAGCCCGGGGAGTTCGGGCATCGCGGCATATTCCTCATCGACGCCATCGCGACACGATGGGGCACCCGCTGGATCGACGGAGGAAAAGTCGTGTGGGCGGAGGTCAAGACCTCATGACCACGTGCCCCGGTCGACTCCTCGACCGGCACCCCGACAACCAGCCCACCCCTTCGCCCCGGATATTGGAGAGCCACTCCCGATGACCCCCTCCCCCGGCCCCGGGGCGCACAAGCCCACCGACAGCGCACCACAGGTCGACTCCAACAGTCTGCTCCCCGCCGGCCCGACACTGACCCTCGCATCGCACCACGGTCCGCGACACGCGGTCGTCACCGTGGACGGTCCCATCGACTACCACACCGCGTCCCAGCTGCTGGGCCATCTCACCACCACCGAAATGCGGAACGTCCCGCTGCTGATCCTGGATCTGACCCATGTGGACTTCTGCGACTCCAGCGCTCTGGGAGCCTTTGTCGACATCCACCGCCGCCGTTCCGACGCCGGGCACCGGTTCGCGTTGACCGGGATCCAACCGGAGGTCAGACGCATCCTCGAACTCACCCGCCTCACGTCCGTCCTGCCCCTGCACGAGACGGTCAAGGACGTCCTCTCCGAAGACTGACCCCGTCGCCCGCCGACCGGCCGCCCCCGAAGAAGAACAAAGGACGGCCCGGACAGCCGTGACCCCGGAGCCGGAGGCCGCCCGCGGCATGAGTCCTGTTTCCGCCCCTGCCCATGGGTACTCGTAGGGGGCACGACGATCTTCCGGTAATGCCTCGGTGGAGTGCAGCCATACTTCACAACCCCTTGAGGACGCGCGCCCATGACCACTATGAACCCGCCGGCAACTCGGCCCACCGCGCAGGCAACGACTCCACGGCTCACCCCGTGCGCAGGCTTTCGACCGAAACGAAATCAGCGCTGAAGACCACCGAGTTCTTCATCTACCTCGCTTCCGTCGTCGCGGTGCTGATCGCCTCCATGGCCGTCGGAGACGACGACGGTCACGCCGACTACTTCCGCGCCGATAAGGCGTGGCTGTACATCGTGATCCTGACCGCTGGTTACATGATCAGCCGAGGGCTGGCCAAGTCCGGCAGCCGCGACTCCTACGACGACAACCGCTGAGCGCCCCTTCACCAGTCAAGGCTGCACAAGCCCAGGACGCGGGACAGCACCCGCCTACGTACAAGGCCCGCCTCCCGACCCAAAGCGCCGGGCGGGCTTTCTCTCTGTTCATCCGGAGAGCGGCTTTCGTCACTTGCAGGAAGTTCGACCACAGGATGGCAAATCCGTTAAACCGGTTCGTTAGGAGTAACTGGCATGGCAAGTGAGCAGTCGAGCATCCAGCGGAGCAGGTCGGTACCCGCGCCGGTGGCGGACCGGGCCGGCTGGGACGCCGTCGACGTGCGGGCGGTCGACACCGCACGGTTGCTGGCGGCCGACGCGGTGCAGAAGGTGGGCAACGGCCATCCCGGCACGGCGATGAGCCTGGCCCCGCTCGCCTACCTGCTGTTCCAGAACGTCATGCGGCACGACCCGCACGACGACCAGTGGCTGGGACGCGACCGGTTTGTGCTCTCCTGCGGACACTCGAGTCTGACCCTTTACATCCAGCTCTACCTCTCCGGGTACGGGTTGGAGCTTTCCGACCTGGAGGCGTACCGGACCTGGGGTTCGGCCACCCCCGGTCACCCGGAGTACCGGCACACCCGCGGTGTGGAGATCACCACCGGTCCGCTGGGCCAGGGTCTGGCCAGCGCGGTGGGCATGGCGATGGCCGCCCGCCGCGAGCGCGGCCTGCTGGATCCCGACGCCACGCCGGGCGCCAGCCCGTTCGACCACCACGTCTACGTGATCGCCTCGGACGGCGACATGATGGAGGGCGTCACCTCCGAGGCCGCCTCCCTGGCCGGCCACCAGGAGCTGGGCAACCTGATCACGTTCTACGACTCCAACCACATCTCCATCGAGGACGACACCGACGTCTCCTTCAGCGAGGACGTTCCCGCCCGCTACGCCGCCTACGGCTGGCACGTGCAGACCGTGGACTGGACCCGCACCGGCTCCTATGTCGAGGACGTCGACGCGCTGCTGGCCGCGATCGAGGAGGCCAAGCGGGAGACCGGGCGCCCGTCGCTGATCATGCTGCGCACCCTGATCGGCTGGCCCGCGCCGAACAAGCAGAACACCGGGAAGGCGCACGGCTCGGCTCTGGGCGATGACGAGGTGGCCGCCACCAAGCAGGTACTCGGCTTCGACCCGGAGCGCACCTTCACCGTCGAAGACGACGTGCTGCGCCGGGCCCGCGGGGTGGCCGACCGGGGCCGCGACGCACACGCCGAGTGGGAGCATGGCTTCACGGCGTGGCGGGAGGCGAACCCGGACCGTGCCGCGCTGCTCGACCGGCTCCGGGCGCAGGAGCTGCCCGACGGCTGGGCCGACGCGCTGCCGACGTTCCCGGCCGACGCGAAGGGCATGGCCACCCGCAAGGCGTCCGGTCAGGTCCTGACCGCGCTCGCGCCGGTACTGCCGGAGCTGTGGGGCGGTTCGGCGGACCTGGCCGAGAGCAACAACACCACCATGAGCGGCGAACCCTCCTTCGTCCCCGCCGGCCGGCAGACCAAGGAGTGGAAGGGCGGCCCGTACGGCCGCACCCTGCATTTCGGCATCCGCGAGCACGCGATGGGCGCCATCCTCAACGGCATCGCACTGCAGAGCCTGACCCGCCCCTACGGCGGCACCTTCCTGACGTTCTCCGACTACATGCGCCCCGCCGTACGCCTGGCCGCGCTGATGAAGCTGCCCGCCACCTACGTCTGGACCCACGACTCCATCGGTCTCGGCGAGGACGGCCCCACCCACCAGCCCGTGGAACACCTGGCGGCCCTGCGCGCCATCCCCGGCCTGGACGTCGTTCGCCCCGCCGACGCGAACGAGACCGCCGCCTGCTGGCGCACCGTCCTGGAACACAAGGACCGGCCCGCCGGTCTGATCCTGACCCGGCAGAACCTGCCCGTCCTCGACCGCGACAGCGGAGCCTACGCCCCCGCCCAGCACGCGGCCCGAGGCGGATACGTCCTGGCCGACGCGGCGGACGGCGCCACGCCGGACGTCATCCTGATCGCGACGGGTTCCGAGGTCCAGATCGCCCTGGACGCCCGCGAACTGCTGGCGGCCGACTCACTCGCGGTGCGGGTCGTGTCGATGCCGTGCCGGGAGTGGTTCGCCGCCCAGTCCCCCGCCTACCAGGGGCAGGTCCTGCCGCCGTCCGTGCGCGCACGGGTCAGCGTCGAGGCCGCGGTCGGACAGGGGTGGCGCGAGGTTGTGGGCGACGCCGGACGGATCGTGAGCCTGGAGCACTACGGCGCCTCCGCCGACTACCAGCGCCTGTATTCCGAGTTCGGCATCACCCCGCAGGCAGTTGCCGAGGCCGCCCGCGACAGCATCCGTGACGCCCGCCAGGCACCACGACCCGGCGGCCACCAGCGTACCTCCGCCCCCACCGACGGCGGCACCGGCGACCACCCCTGACGGCCCCGCCCTACGACGGAGACCCCAAGCCGGTTGGGCGGGGCAGGCCCGTTTCGCCGGGATCGGACGGCGGTGCGGACCAGCAGGGCTTGCGCAAGTTCCCGGGATCGCCCAACTGGCGTGAGAACGCTGCGGGTTGGGGTGGACGATAGAGCGGACACGGGATCCGTGATCATTC
>NZ_JBIBKS010000005.1:0-153908 GCF_042959345.1 Streptomyces sp. NPDC007905
CCCCCACGGACGCCGCCCTGGCCGCCGACCTCGCGCTGCCGATCGAGGAGCTCGAGCTCACGGTCCGCTCCTACAACTGCCTCAAGCGTGAGGGCATCCACTCCGTGGGTGAGCTCGTCGCCCGCTCGGAGGCCGACCTCCTGGACATCCGCAACTTCGGTGCGAAGTCCATCGACGAGGTCAAGGCGAAGCTGGCCGGCATGGGCCTGGCCCTCAAGGACAGCCCGCCCGGATTCGACCCGACCGCCGCCGCCGACGCCTTCGGCGCCGACGACGACGCGGACGCCGGGTTCGTGGAGACCGAGCAGTACTGATCGGTTCCTTTTCCGGGGGTCTCACGCAGACCCCCGGATCTCCGACGGGCAACCGCCCGCTCGGATACTGACTCCGGTACCTGACACGGCCGGAGCAGACACACAGGAGAAGAACAATGCCGAAGCCCACCAAGGGTGCCCGTCTGGGCGGCAGCGCCGCGCACGAGAAGCTGCTCCTCGCGAACCTCGCGAAGTCGCTGTTCGAGCACGGCCGTATCACCACCACCGAGGCGAAGGCCCGCCGCCTGCGCCCGTACGCCGAGCGTCTGATCACCAAGGCGAAGAAGGGCGACCTTCACAACCGCCGTCAGGTGCTCCAGGTCATCACGGACAAGAGCATCGTCCACACGCTCTTCACCGAGATCGGCCCGCGGTACGAGAACCGTCCGGGTGGCTACACCCGCATCACCAAGATCGGTAACCGCCGTGGCGACAACGCGCCCATGGCCGTCATCGAGCTGGTCGAGGCGCTGACGGTGCAGCAGAACGCCGTGGGTGAGGCCGAGGCCGCCACCAAGCGCGCGGTCAAGGAGGCCGACGAGGCCAAGGCCGAGGAGGCCAAGGTCGAGGAGACCGAGGCCACCGAGGCTCCGGCCGAGGAGTCCAAGGACGCCTGAGGCTCTGCCTGACGCTGGAAGCGGGCTCGCCCTTCGGGGCGGGCCCGCTTTCACGCTTTTCAGAAGGCTCTGGCCTGACCGGACTCAGAGCTTTGAGAGGATCTGTTTGTGAGTGAAGTACAGCCCGGGCACGTCCGTATCCGCCTCGACCTCTCCTACGACGGCACCGACTTCCACGGCTGGGCCAAGCAGGCCGGCGGCAGGCGGACCGTGCAGGGGGAGATCGAGGACGCCCTGCGCACGGTGACGCGGTCGAAGGAGACGTACGAGCTGACCGTGGCCGGGCGGACGGACGCCGGTGTGCACGCGCGCGGCCAGGTGGCGCACGTCGATCTGCCCGAGGAGCTGTGGGCGGAGCACCGCGAGAAGCTGCTCAAGCGGCTCGCCGGGCGGCTGTCCAAGGACGTACGGGTCTGGCGGCTCACCGAGGCCCCGGAGGGGTTCAATGCCCGGTTCGCCGCGTCGTGGCGGCGGTATGTGTACCGGGTCGGGGATCGGCCCGGGGGAGTGGACCCGCTGCTCCGCAACCATGTGCTGTGGCACGACTGGGAGTTGGATGTGCCCGCGATGGACGCCGCAGCCAAGTCCCTGGTGGGCGAGCATGACTTCGCGGCGTACGCGAAGAAGCGCGAGGGGGCGACGACGATCCGGGAGATCCTCGACTTCGGGGTGCGCCGCAGCGTGGGCGGCATTGTCGAGATCGAGGTCCGCGCCGATGCCTTCTGCCACAACCAGGTGCGGTCCATGGTGGGGGCGTTGTTGTTCGTGGGCGATGGGCACCGCGGGGTGGAGTGGCCGCGGAAGGTGCTCGACGCGGGGGTGCGGGACAGCGCCGTACATGTCGTACGGCCGCACGGGCTGACCCTGGAGGAGGTCGCGTACCCGGCGGCCGACCAGCTGCTGGAGAGGCAGCGGCAGGCACGCCGGGTACGGGTGCGGACGGTCTGAGGGTCAGCCGGCGAGGGCCTTCTTGAAGGTCGGCTCCAGGAACGGTTCGAGGGACTTGGCGTAGCCGCCGGTCATGTGGCTGTTGTCCCAGTAGACGACGTGCCCGCCGATCACCGTCGGGCAGTAGCCGTTCGCGCAGAAGGCGGGGAGCGGGTTGATGACCGTGGCCCCGTACTGCTCCGCGACCTCGCGTTCCAGCTTGCGGAAGTCGGGCAGGTCCACGGCGGTCTCGGACTTCAGGGTGCACTCGGCCGGGTTGGCCGAGTGCTCCGCCAGGCAGTCCGGGACGTTGAAGGTCGGCTTCGGGGTGTCGGCCAGATAGACCAGGTTCGAGTCCATGGCCCTGAGCTTCTTGAAGGTGTCCTCGGCGCCGGCGCGCACGGTGGTGTACTGCACGCGGTTGGCCACCACGATGACGTCGGGCTTGAGCTTCTTGATGTAGGCGAGAGCGGTCTTGCGCCATGCCGGGCACTCGGTGTACTCGCGCCCCAGGTCCTCACGCGTGATCTTGTAGACCTCGGGGGAGCAACCGCTCTTGATGACCGTGACGACCTTGACGTGCAGCTTCAGGCCGAGCGTGTTGAAGGCGTTGCCCCACTGGTAGGCGTGCGAGTCGCCGAGCAGCACCATGGTCCGCTTCGACGTCTTGTCGCCGATCACGCAGTCGTCGTGCGGGGTGAAGCTGGTGACCAGCAGCTGGTCAATACAGCCGTGGTCGCCCCGGTCGTTCGGGGACTTCAGCAGAGCGCTCTCGCTGATCTTGGGGGCGCTGCGCTGGCTCACCGCCTGCTCCACGGACTTGGTGCCGTCGAACCCGGTGAGGGCAGCGGCGGTGCCCGCGGTGCCGAAGGACAGGTTGAGCGGTACCTGGAGCGCGACCACCATGGCCACGGCGGAGGTGGCCGTCAGGGTGCCGCCGGTGAGGATGCCCCGCCAGGGGCGGACGACCAGCTTCACGTTCTCCCGGAACCGCTTCTCGACGATGTAGTGCGTCGCGATGGCGATGAGGAAGGAGAGGACCGCCACCCGGAAGCGGTCGGAGTAGCCGAACTCCCAGCTGATCATGTGCGGCCAGAGGATCAGCAGCGGCCAGTGCCACAGGTACCAGCCGTAGCTGACCTTGCCGACGAAGTCGAAGACCGGGTTGTCGAGGAGCCGCTCCACACCGAGGCGGGGGTTGGCGCAGCCGCCGGCGATGATCAGCCACGCGCCGAGCACGGGACCGAGGACGGCGTACCCCGGCAGCGGGGTGTTCTCCGTGATGAGCAGGCCCGTGACCAGGGTGGTGGCCAAGCCCAGCCAGGAGACGACCGCGGCCAGTCCCCGCGGCATGCGGGAGATCACGGGGGCCCAGAGCGCGAGCAGGACCCCGAAGGCGAGTTCCCAGATGCGTGACTGGGTGCCGAAGTAGGCCAGCGGCTGGTTGGGGGTGGTCTCGGTGTAGCCCAGGTAGAACGAGCCGCCCACCACGGCCATCAGGACCACACCGACCAGGATGCGGTTGCGGCGGAACATGAGCCGGCTGAGCCAGGCCACGACGACGAGCACGATCGGGGCGGCGAGGTAGAACTGCTCCTCGATGCCCAGTGACCAGAAGTGCTGGTAGGGCGACTGGCTGCCGTCGCTGGCGAAGTAGTCGGTGCCGTTCTCGGCCAGCCGCCAGTTGATGACGCTCAGCGAGGCGGCGAGTCCGTCGTCCATGTAGCTGCGGAAGCTGAACGGGCTCGCGTAGAGCCAGGACAGGACGCCGGTGGCGACGATGGTGAGGGCGGCGCCCGGTGCCAGGCGGCGGAAACGGCGGGCCCAGAACTTGCTCAGGGACACCTTGCCGGTCTTGTCGATCTCGGCGAGCAGCTGGCTGCCGATGAGGAAGCCGCTGAGCACGAAGCTGACGTCCACACCGCCGTGGATGTCGAGGATGCCGGTGTGCATGCAGACGACCATGATGATGGCGACGGCACGCAGGCCCTGGATGTCCGGCCGGTACTTGCGAAGGCGCTCTGTCTCCGCGGCCGTTGAACGATGGCTGGTCACGTCTCTCCAGTAATCCAGTAACTGTCCGGGCCGGCGGCTTCAGTGGACCGTCGGGCAGGCGGCAGCCGTACCGCTGACGCGCACGCCCTGGGCGGGGATGCGGATGCCGCACGACAGCCGCAGCTGGGCGGGCAGTTCGTTCTGGGCGCCGACGTGGGTGTGGCAGCCCACCACGACCTCACGAAGAATCGATTCGCTGCCGATCGAGGAGTCGTGGTCCACCACGGACTCGTGCACCCGGGCGCCCTCGGCGACGGTGACGTTGGCGCCGATGATGGAGCGGTCGACGACCACGTGCGGACCGATGACGGCATGAGGGCCGACCGTCGAGCCGCCGGTCACGCGTGCGGTCGGGGCCACCACGGCGGTGGGGTCGATCAGGGCCTCGGCCGGAGGTCCCAGCAGGGGCGAGGCCGCCCTGCCGGTGATCAGGTCGGCGGAGCCGTGCACGAAGGCGAGCGGGGTGCCGAGGTCGCGCCAGTAGTCGTCGGTGGTGTGGCCGAAGACCCGCCCGCCGCCCGCGACGAGCCGGGGGAAGGTCTCCTGCTCGACGGAGACCTCCCGGTCGCCGGGGATGGCGTCCAGGACGGACCGGCGGAAGACGTAGCAGCCCGCGTTGATCTGGTCGGTGACGCACTCCTCCGGCGTCTTCGGCTTCTCCAGGAAGGAGAGCACCCGGCCCGCCTCGTCGGTGGGGACCAGGCCGAAGGCGCGCGGGTCGGCGACGCGGGTGAGGTGCAGTGTCACGTCCGCGTCCCGGGCCTCGTGGTGCGCCAGTAGGCCGCCCAGATCGACGCCGGACAGGATGTCGCCGTTGAGGACGAGGACCGGGGCGTCCGGCGCGTCGCCGCGCAGCAGCCGCCCGGCGTTGCGGATCGCCCCGCCCGTGCCGAGGGGGATCTCCTCCACGGCGTACGAGATCGCAAGGTCCTGGGAGAAGTCCTTGAACTCCTCCTCGAAGAGGCTCGCGAGGTACGAGGTGGCGAAGACCACGTGCTCGACGCCGGCTGCCGTCAGCTTGGCGATCTGGTGCCGGATGAAGGAGGCACCCGCGACCCGGAGCAGCGGCTTGGGAGTGTGGTTGGTCAGCGGTCGCAGGCGGGTTCCCTTGCCGCCCACCAGGATGATGGCTTCCTGCATGATTCCTCGCTCGGTCAGCTCGTGGTGCCGGTGCCGGGGCCCGCGTAGTCGGAGGCGAAACAGGTCTTGATGGCCTTCTCGCTGAGGGGACGGCCCGCGAAGTCGAGCCGGGAGGCGGTCTTGTCGTCCGGCGGGGTGTTCGGGTCGTCCTCGAAGTGGATCGACCACCAGTACACGCCCTGCATGTGCCGCTCCTCGACGACCTGGCAGACGGCCTTGTACCAGTTGGCCTGCACCCGGGGATTGACGGCCCGCCTGGCGTAGAAGTCGCCGGGGGCGTGGTAGGCGCCGTTCATGGCGCCGATGCCGGTCTCGGAGATGAGGATCTTCGGCAGCGGGCCCGTGGCCTTCCGGTCCAGCCACTTGTTCCAGCCCGCGACCAGCTCCGAGACGGGTGCCGTGTCCGGCACCTTGACCGGGAAGTAGGCGTCGATGCCAAGGTGGTTGACCGGCATGCTGATCCGGCCCGAGACGTAGTTGTCCCAGTTGGCGTCGTAGGAGACCTGGCCGGAGAAGCTCTGCTCGGCGTGGGAGACCAGGGTCTCCCAGCCCGGGTCGCCCTCCAGGGAGTTGAGTTCGGTGCCGATGACGAAGGTGTTCGCCTTCGCGTCCTCGGAGGCCTGGAGATACGGGGTGAGGAACTTCTTGTACGAGGCGAACCAGGCGGAGCGGAAGGCGGGATCGATGTTGCCGCGCCAGCCGTTGCCCTGCTTCAGGGTCCCCTCGTCCAGGATCGGGCGGACCGTGGTGCGGAAACCGGCGTCCCGGAACACGTTCAGCACCCGCTGGAGCCGCTCCGGGGAGGGCGTCTTGGCGCCGACCGTGAGCGCGTTGGAGGTGGAGTTCTGGATGAAGAAGGGGAAGGAGACGGACACCGAGTTGGCGCCCAGGCCGATGAGGTACTTGGCGTGCTTGCGGGCCTGGTTCTCGATGAACGTGTCGGACCGTTTCTTCTTCTCCTCCTCCCAGTAGAGCTGTACGCCCCACTGCGCCATGCCCTTCTTCCAGGGCTTGGCGACCCGGAGGGCATCGGTGGCCGAGGAGGGGGAACCGGACGGGGCGGACGCCGTACCCCCGGAGTGGCCGGACGAGGCGGAGGAGTCCTTGTCGTCGCCGGTCACGATCTTGGGCAGGGCCGAGCCCGACTCCCAGCGCACCGGGTGGTTGCCGAGGACGAAGGGGGTGCCCAGCACGAGGGTGAGAACGGTCACCGGGAAGATGGCGAGCAGGGGCAGTCGCGAACGCATGTCAGGTGTCTTCCGGAGAGTCAGGCGGGCTTGGCGATCACGACGAACTTGTTCTCCTCGCGCCGGACGAACCTCAGGAAGCCCTTGAAGCCGCCGAGTCCTTCCAGCACGGAGAAGACCGGGATGAGAGCGACCACGACGATCGGCTCCCACCACTTGCGCCGGCCGCTGACCGAGGAGAGGGCGTTCAGCCGCAGCCCCTCCCAGTACGTCCAGATGACATACGCGAAGTTGAGGGCCCACAGGATGACCACGGACTGGGTCACGGGCGAGGTGTTCATGTCGTTGATGAGCCAGCCGAAGAGCAGCACGGCCGCGATGTGCTGGAGCGGGCCGAGGATCCAGGTGGCCACGCAGATCGACAGGAACCAGCGGTAGCGCCAGGGCACGGCCTTGTTGCAGCACAGCGCCACCAGGCCCCAGGCCCACCGGTCGCGCTGCTTGACGAAGTCCTCCGCGGTGGCGGGGGAGGCGCCGTAGCAGCGGCCGTTGAACCAGTCGCTGCGCCCCGGGTACATACGGCAGAAGGTCAGGGCGAGACGGGCGTCCTCGACGATCTCCTTGGGCCCGAAGTCCCAGCCGATGGTGGCCTCGATGGACGCGCGCAGCACCAGCAGCTCGCCGTGCACGCCGGCGGCCGGGGTGCCCATGCCGGTCAGCGCGCGGAAGCGGGCGATGTCGTCGGCGGGCCGCACCGCGTCGGCGAGCCAGGTGAACAGGTTGACCGCGTTCTCGCGGGGGTACGTGAGGATGCCCTGGGCCATGTGCTTGGCCTCGTCGGGGTGGGCGCGGCGCTGCCGGTTGATGAACTGGGCGAGCGAGGAGGCCGTGTCGGGCCCCACACCCGTGTCGTCGTCCATGTGCAGCACCCACACGTGGTCGAGGGTTTCGCCTTCCTCGATGCGCAGCTCGTGGGCGTAGTGGTTGGCGCGGGCCTTGAAGCGGGTGCCGTTGGCGGGGACGTAGTCCTTGGGGACGGTGATCACCCGGATCAGCGGGTGGGAGTCGGCGAGCCGGTCGATGTCCTCCGCCGCCTCGCAGCCCTCCTCGGTGAGGATGTCGACACGCATGTACGGGAACCACTCCGGCAGGTGCTCGACGTACGAGAGGATCGAGCGCTCCAGCGCCGGGTAGGTGTCGTGCCGGCCGATGGTCGGGCACAGGACGATCAGGAAGTCCTGTTCGGCCGGTGCCGCGGGGACCATCCGGCCACTGCGGCGGATCCGGCGGCGGATCAGGAGGGCACCCTGGATGCCCACCATGACACCGGCCACCGGCAGGGACCAGACGATGGTCAGGATCCAGCTCAGCGGTGACGAGCTGGGCTGGTAGGTCCACAGCCCGAAGGCGACCAGCAGGACGAAAGGCAGCAGGAACGGGAGGATTCCCGGCTTCCACGCCGCGGTGCGCTTGGCTAGCTTCTGATGGTGCCGCGAATGCGGCACACCCCCGTCGACCAGTGTCGATGCCATGACGACTGCGGAACTCCTGTGAGAGCGGTGGTGCGTTGAGGCATCGACGGATCTCGGCCACGACAGCGCGAGCGCAGCGTGACAGCCGCAGGGTTCCGGGTCCATCCCCCTCAACGCCTTCTCGGGCGCTCGGTCACTGGCCGCTCAGATGCCCCCCCAGGCGCCCGTGCCACTGACCAATAGACCTCAAATCCTTGCATGCATGGGCCATACAGGGAACGTATGTGGGGGAGATGTGTTCAAAAGTTAATCAATTTACGGTGTCGTGTGATGCTCGTCACTTGAGGTCGGTGGCTTGGATCCGATGGCCGCCGGTGATCACTTCGGGCGATCTATAGGTCTGTCTGACGTCCGCCACCGTGTTCTTCGCCCGCGGGGCGGAGACGTTGTCGTACGTGAGTGACTGACCCCACACCGTCCACATGACCCACGGCGTCCGCGACAGGGTCCGCGGCTGGGCCGCCCCCAGCGGTACGTGGAAGGACTCGGCGACGACGCGCGGCCTGTCGTACTCCTCCAGGCCGCGGTACCAGACCTCGGTCCAGGCCCCCTTGCCGAGGGGGCGGGCGGGCGTGTCGCTGTAGGCGTCGACACCGACGACGTCGACGTAGTCACCGCCGGGGTAGTACTTCCCGGGCGTGCGGCCGTAGCCCCCGTCCCAGGAGTTCGGCGACCAGACGAAGATCAGGTTGTGCAGACCGCGCCGGTTCACGAGGAAGTCATACGTCAGCCGCCACAGCCTGTGGTACGCGGCCGGGTCCTGCCCCGCCCACCAGAATCCGTGCCCCGGCGCGGCGTTCATCTCGTGGTACGGCCGCAACAGCACAGGCACCCCGCAGTCGGCGAGGTAGCCGAGGTGGTCCGCGAGGAAGCCGAGGTCGTGCAGGAGGGCCTGGTGCTCGGTGGTGCCCTCGGTGGCCACCCGGCCGAACCAGCCGGAGTCCTTCGCGCCGGGCGAGTTGCGGTGCAGCGTCTGCGCGAAGCCCTTGACCGGGCTGCCGGGGTAGGGCTGGTGGAAGGAGAAGCCGACCAGGCCCGCGGGCCCGCCGCCGTTGTGCGGCAGGGACACCTCGGTGCCGGTGACGCACTCCGTGTGCGTGCCGGAGGGCCGGTAGGAACCGTCGGCCGCCCGGGGCAGCCCCGCCCACACGCCGACGGCCAGGTCCACGGCGTCCTCTGTGTACCCCCAGTAGGGGCGGCAGGCGGGCCAGGCCCTGTTGTACGAGCGCGCCGCGCCCACCGCCCAGCCCGACCGTCTGTATCCGGGACCCAGGTCCAGCTCCACGAAGCCGGGCAGCCGGCCGGTGATGTCCTGGACCTTCTTGTAGTAGTAGCCGGGCTGCTTGGTGCCCCGGTAGTCGCCATACGACGGGTTGTACCGCTCGTTGTGCAGCTCGACGTGCTGGCCGATGACCGTCCGGGACGGCCGGCCGCGCCTCGCCCGGTTCTCCAGGTCGGCCAGCAGTGCGTACACCCGGCGGGCGGCGGGCGTCGCGTGCGGGTCTCGCTCGCGCAGGTCCGTGGGGACCGGGCGCGGGCCGCTCCCGGCCTCGGGCCGGGCCGCCCACCACGCCAGGGGCGCGAGCAGTGCGGCCGACACCCCGGCCCCGATGAGCGGAAGCCGCCCGCGCATCCGCATGATCCCCGACCCCTCCCGGCAAACTCTGTGCCGATTCTGCCCTGGAACGGCCGAGGCCTGGCGAGCTGTGCTCGGAGGCGAAGGGCGCGGCGCGCTACTGCTGGGCCGCCGCGGAGGCCTGGGCCTGGCCGCGGCGGTAGATCTGGTTCGCGGCGAACTGCTGGAGGTCGTCGCCGGTGCGGAAGACCTTGGTGTCCTTGTTGGTGACGTTCTTGCCGTTGGTGAAGCCGCTGATCGTGAAGTAGGCGTAGCGGCCGTAGGCGTTGCGGGTCGAGCGGCAGATCGCGGCGTTGCAGAAGGGCTTGACGCCCTTGCCGGACAGTGAGTGCACCATGCTCTGGTCGTCGGTCAGGCTCTTGGCCTTCTCCGCCTGGGCCGCCGTGTCGAAGACGGCGACACCGACGGTGACCCCGATGCCACCGTTCGCGTAGCTGACCCGCATCAGCCGGGTGCAGCCGTTGGCCGTGAGGATCTTGGGCAGCGTGCCGTCGGCGGCGGAGGCGCAGTTCTTCGTGTCGGCCGTGGCGCCCTTCTTGTACACCGTGTCGCCCACGGTCAGCTGGGTGCCCGGGAAGAGCGTCTGGGGGCTCAGCGGCGCGGTGTCCTTCTTGGCGCTGGATATGAAGTCCTTCGGATCCAGCGGGGGTGGAGCGCTGGTCGGCGCGAAGGACGGCGCCGTGGCGGACCCGCTCGGCAGTGAGGCACTGGGGGGCAGGTTGGTGGGGTTGCCCGAGGCGTGGTTGTCGCCGTTCGCGGACACGACGGCCATCGCCACGGCGGTGCCGACCCCGATCGTGGCGAGCACGCCGCCGCCGACGAACAGCAGTCTGCGGCGCTTGTTCCGCGTCTCCGAGGCCTCGGCGAGCGCGGCCCAGTCCGGAGTCCCGTCGTCGTCGCTGCCCCAGGGCTGCTGGGAATGCGGTTTCCAGGGATCCCACGGAGACTGAGGTCCCCCTTGCCCGTAACTCATGGGGCGCATCTTAGACGGGGGGCCCGTGGTGCTGGAGCGCGTCGGTCGGCATGCGTCGTTTGTCCGGCGGGCGTCTGTCGGCATGCCTCGTTTTGACCCGTCCGGGGGCCTACCGGTAACCTGCTTCTTCGTTGTGTATTGGCTTGCTCATTCTCACGGGACGGGCCCTTACACCGGTCCACCGGGCCGATGACCAGCGATCAGCACGCGGTTGCGTCACCGCGGTGCGGTCAAGGCTGTCGTGATCGTTTCGGTGACCTGTTCAGGACCATTCACTCGAAGCGAAGGCTACGAACCGTGCGTACGTACAGCCCCAAGCCCGGCGATGTGACGCGCCAGTGGCACGTCATCGACGCTCAGGACGTCGTCCTGGGCCGTCTGGCCTCCACTGCGGCCTCCATCCTGCGTGGCAAGCACAAGCCGATCTACGCGCCCCACGTTGACACGGGTGACTTCGTCATCATCATCAACGCCGACAAGGTGCACCTGTCCGGCAACAAGCGGACCCAGAAGATGGCGTACCGCCACTCCGGCTACCCGGGTGGTCTGCGCTCCGTCCGCTACGACGAGCTGCTCGACAAGAACCCCGAGAAGGCCATCGAGAAGGCCGTCAAGGGCATGCTCCCCAAGAACACTCTGGGCCGTCAGATGCTCTCGAAGCTGAAGGTCTACAAGGGTGACCAGCACCCGCACGCTGCCCAGCAGCCGGTGCCGTTCGAGATCACCCAGGTCGCGCAGTAAGTCCGGCCACCCCCTAAGACTGAAGAGAATCTGAGGAGAATCGTGGCCGAGACCACTGCCGAGCAGCCGATCGAAGAGATCGACATCGAGAGCTACACCACCGAGTCCGAGGTTCCCGTCGAGGGCGAGTACACCTCCGAGTCCCTCGCGTCCCGCTTCGGCGAGCCCCAGCCGGCCGCCGGCCTGGGCCGCCGCAAGAACGCCATCGCCCGCGTCCGGATCGTTCCGGGCACCGGCAAGTGGAAGATCAACGGTCGCACCCTCGAGGACTACTTCCCGAACAAGGTGCACCAGCAGGAAGTCAACGAGCCCTTCAAGGTGCTCGAGCTCGAGGGCCGCTACGACGTCATCGCCCGCATCGCGGGTGGCGGCGTCTCCGGCCAGGCCGGTGCGCTCCGTCTCGGTGTCGCCCGTGCGCTGAACGAGGCCGACGTCGACAACAACCGCGGCCCGCTCAAGAAGGCCGGCTTCCTCAAGCGCGACGACCGTGCGGTCGAGCGCAAGAAGGCCGGTCTGAAGAAGGCCCGCAAGGCCCCGCAGTACAGCAAGCGCTAATCTTCGTCGCCTGCTCGTACTCCGAACGCCCCGGCGGCACGCCACATGTGCCGTCGGGGCGTTCGTTTATCCCCGCCAAGGGCGTATAACGACACAAGACGCTCAAAGGCTTGTGTGATCGGATGTCACGGCGCCTGCCATCATTCTCGGCAAGCAAGGACGCTTCCTCAGGAGGACAAGTGGGACGACTCTTCGGCACGGACGGCGTGCGCGGTGTCGCCAACGCGGACCTGACGGCCGAGATGGCGCTCGGCCTGTCCGTCGCGGCGGCGCACGTGCTGGCCGAGGCGGGCACCTTCGCGGGCCACAGGCCGACGGCGGTGGTCGGACGGGACCCGCGCGCGTCCGGGGAGTTCCTGGAGGCCGCTGTGATGGCGGGCCTGGCGAGCGCCGGTGTCGACGTGCTGAGCGTGGGCGTCCTGCCGACGCCCGCGGTGGCCCACCTGACCGGCGCGCTCGGCGCCGACCTCGGCGTGATGCTCTCCGCCAGCCACAACGCCATGCCCGACAACGGCATCAAGTTCTTCGCACGTGGCGGTCACAAACTCGCCGACGAGCTCGAGGACAAGATCGAGGCCGTGTACGACTCCCACCGCCACGGCGAGCCCTGGGAGCGGCCCACCGGTGCCGGGGTCGGGCGCGTGCGGTCGTACGACGAGGGCTTCGAGCGGTACGTCGGTCATCTGCTGTCGGTGCTCCCGAACCGCCTCGACGGCCTGAAGATCGTGCTGGACGAGGCGCACGGCGCGGCCGCGGGGGTCTCGCCGGAGGCGTTCTCGCGGGCCGGCGCCCAGATCGTCGCGATCGGCGCCGAGCCGGACGGGCTCAACATCAACGACGGCTGCGGCTCCACCCACCTGGACAAGCTGAAGGCGGCGGTCGTCGAGCACGGTGCGGACTTCGGCATCGCGCACGACGGGGACGCCGACCGCTGCCTGGCCGTGGACCACACCGGCCAGGAGGTCGACGGCGACCAGATCCTGGCCGTGCTCGCCCTGGCGCTCCGTGAGCGCGGCGAGCTGCGCTCCGACACCGTCGTCGCCACGGTCATGTCCAACCTGGGCTTCAAGCTGGCCATGGAGCGGGCCGGGATCCGGCTCGTGCAGACGGCCGTGGGCGACCGGTACGTCCTGGAGGAGATGAAGGAGCACGGCTTCGCCCTCGGCGGCGAGCAGTCCGGGCACGTGATCATCCTCGACCACGCGACGACCGGTGACGGCACGCTGACCGGGCTTCTGCTGGCGGCGCGGGTCGCGCAGTCCGGCCGTACGCTGCGGGAACTGGCGTCCGTGATGGAGCGGCTGCCGCAGGTGCTGATCAATGTGCCGGACGTGGACAAGTCCCGGGTGAAGACCTCGGCCGACCTTGCCGCTGCCGTCGCCGAGGCGGAGCGGGAGCTGGGGGAGACGGGCCGGGTGCTGCTTCGGTCGTCCGGCACCGAGCCGTTGGTGCGGGTGATGGTCGAGGCCGCCGACATCGATCAGGCCCGGTCGGTCGCCGGGCGGCTGGCCGACGCGGTGAAGTCGGCACTGGGTTAGCTCCGCGGGACACCGTGCGGGGCAGGTCCCTGGTTCTTTCCTGCCCCCGTGGTGCCCGGACCCACCAGGACGCACGAGGTGCGTCACTCGAATGAACGTGACAGAGAGTGCAGATACGATCACCAGCTGTTTCATTGACGTCGAGACGGCGCCCCTTTACGGCGTCTCCTTCGACGGAAGTGAGAGACACAGCATGAAGATCGTGAGCAGCATCCTGAAGCGAGCGGCCGGTCCGGCCGTGGTCGCGGGTCTCCTCGTCACCTCGTTCGCCACGCCGGCCGCCGCCCAGACGCCCGGCTCCGTCGCGCTCCGCCACGGCGGCAGCGTCGTGCTCAGCGCAGGTATCGGCGTGCAGAACCATGTGACGGCCAGTGTCTCGGGCGGCCGTCTGATCCTCACGGACCTGGCCGGCATCGCGGCGGGCCCCGGTTGCTCGCAGGTCTCCACGACCAGTGCCGACTGCGGCAACGCCGACACGGTGAGCAGGCTCACGGTTTCGCTGGGCGATCAGAACGACAGCGCTCAGATCAATGCCGCGGTCAACACCTCCGTCTACGCCGGTTCGGGCGCCGACACCGTGGCGACCGGCGGTGGCAGCGACACCGTCTTCGTGAGCGACGGCGTCTCCGGGAACGACACGGTCACCTGCGGCGACGGTTCCGACACGGTGTTCGGCGACCCCGGTGACCACATCGCCACCAACTGCGAAGTGCGCTTCCCCTTCTAGAGGTTGGCCGCTTCCGCCGGCCGACGCTCACGCTGCCTGGCCCACCACCATTTCTGGGCCAGCAGCGTGAGGGTGCCGGCCAGGACGATGCCCAGCAGGTTCAGCAGCAGCTGTTCCGCCGAGCCCCAGGCCTGACGGTACTCGGTGTAGGCGAAGGCCACCGCCGCGTTGGCCGCCGCCGGGACGGTCGTCACGGAGATCGCCACGCCGACCAGCGCACCCGACTTCGCCGCGGTCAGTGAGAGCGTGCCCGCTATGCCGGCCAGGACCGCCACGACGAAGGAGAAGGCGTCGGGACGGTAGATGAAGTTGGTGTTGGGGCGCTCCGCCTCCAGCCGGACCCTGGTGAACAGATCGACGCCGTCCATGAAGTAGGTGAAGGCGACCGTCACCAGCATCGCCACCGCGAAACCCACCAGCAGCGCGGTCAGCGAGCGCAGGGCCAGGCGTGGACGGCGCTGCACCAAGGCCGTGCAGAAGCCGGCCAGCGGACCGAACTCCGGGCCGACGGCCATCGCGCCGACGATCAGGATCGCGTTGTCCAGGACGACTCCGCAGGCCGCGATCATCATGGCGAGGGTGAGGAAGGCGACGTAGGTGATCGACAGGGTCGACTCCTCGTGCATGGCCCCGGCCAGGTGCTCCCACAGCACCGCGTCCGCGCCCTCGCCCGGAGCCTCCTCCTCCGCCTTGTCGGCCCGCCGGGACAGCGAGAGGTCGATGTTCTCCACGGCGATCGAGCCGGTGTCGTCCAGTCCGAGCCGCCGTAGCCCCGCGATGAGTTCGTCAGCCGCCTCGCGGGCCACATCGCACATCACGAGGTCCCCGGCGGGGTCGCGGGCGGCACCCGGCACGACAGCGAGGTGGGTGGTGCCGACGGTTCTCTCGATCAGTCGGACCACCTCGTCCGTGCGGTCGGCCGGGGTGATCAGGCGCAGATGCAGCATGGCGCCTTTCTAACAGGCGGCCCTACAGCTTGCGGAGGCGCAGTCGCTGCACCGTGTGGTCCGGGCCCTTGCGCAGGATGAGGGTGGCGCGGCCGCGGGTGGGGGCGATGTTCTCGACCAGGTTGGGCTTGTTGATCGTCCGCCAAAGCGTGCGGGCGTAGTCGAGGGCCTCCTCCTCGGAGACCTGGGTGTACTTGCGGAAGTACGAGTCCTGCTTCTGGAAGGCCGTATGGCGCAGTTTCTTGAAGCGGTTGAGATACCAGCGTTCGATGTCCTCGCCGCTCGCGTCGACGTACACGCTGAAGTCGAAGTAGTCGGCGAGACCGACCCGGGTGCGGCCGTCCTTGCCGGGCAGGGCGGGCTGCAGGACGTTCAGCCCCTCGACGATCAGGATGTCCGGCCGGCGGACCGTGAGCCGCCGGTCGGGGACGATGTCGTAGATCAGGTGGGAGTAGACGGGGGCGGTGACCTCGTCCTTGCCGGCCTTGATGTCGGCGACGAAGCGGGTCAGCGCCCGGCGGTCGTACGACTCCGGGAAGCCCTTCCTGGACATCAGGCCGCGGGCCTCCAGCTCCTTGGTGGGCAGCAGGAAGCCGTCGGTGGTGACCAGTTCGACGCGGGGGTGCTCGGGCCAGCGGGACAGCAGGGCCTGCAGCAGACGGGCGACGGTGGATTTCCCGACCGCTACCGACCCGGCGACGCCTATGACGAAGGGGGTCCCGGACTGGGAGCCCTTCTCGCCGAGGAAGGTGTTCAGGGCGCCTCTGAGGCCGTCCGTGGCGCCGACGTAGAGGTTGAGCAGCCGGGAGAGCGGGAGGTAGATGTCCCGCACCTCGTCGAGGTCGATGACGTCACCGAGGCCGCGCAGCTTCTCGACCTCCTCGGCGGTGAGCGGCAGCGGCGTCTTGTCGCGCAGCGCGCTCCACTCCGTGCGGGTGAGGTCGACGTAGGGAGTCGCCTCCGGCCTGGACCGGTGGGCGCTCCGGGGCATCGGGGAGACCGGAGAGATCACAGTCCATTGTTAACGGAGTTTGAACGGGGGTGGGGGTGGGGTGCGTCACGCCAGTACCCGGACTCCGTCTTCCCGTCCGGACCACCGCCCCGGCCGACCTCGAACGGCCTCCAGCCAGGTTCCCGCCTGTCGGCTTCCCGAGGGGCGGAGGCCCGGGCCAGGCGGCGCGGATCACTTGCGCCGGTCTCAGCGAACGAGCGCTGGGCATCGGTGAGCGACGTCTTGTTCGCTCCGTCGGACAGCCGGGGCGAGCGAAGCTGCCCCGGATCGTCCTCCCAGCGGCAGATCCGGCAGATCTCGTAGCGTCCGGGCCCGTCGTCGAGGACGAGATACCCGCAGCACGGGCAGGGATATACGGTTCTTACCTCCACGGCCGCCCGTTCGCCGGCGGATACATGTCCGCGAACGTCTCCGACGGAAACAGCGCACCCCGATGCTGGGCCAAAAACGCGAACACGCGTCCCGCCGGGAGCAACCCCGGGCAGGTCTCCCACACGTCCGGCCCGACCGTTTCCCCGGCCCGTTCCCCCATCACCACAAGGACACGTCTGGCCCCACCGCTCACGCGACAGGGCCAGAACGCCAAGATCTTCATGAGGCTTCTAGTCTGGTTCAACCAGGTAGCTGACGAAGTCCACGACGAACTCGCCGTACTGGAGAGCCGATCCGATGGCCTCCAGCCTCGTGTACTGATCCGAGGACAGCGAGGCATCCGGGGCGCAGCCGCTCGCTCTCAGCAGTATCCGGAAAGCCACGTCTGGAGTGCAGCGGCGCG
Organism: Streptomyces sp. NPDC007905; assembly: GCF_042959345.1. Taxonomy (NCBI): domain Bacteria; kingdom Bacillati; phylum Actinomycetota; class Actinomycetes; order Kitasatosporales; family Streptomycetaceae; genus Streptomyces; species Streptomyces sp. NPDC007905. Next base: position 16,677 of record NZ_JBIBKS010000005.1, read on the forward strand.
CGCAGTCGGTGAGTGCCGCCCGCACTTCAGCATCCAGGAACCGTGCCCCCTCGATCTCGGCAACGACCGTGTCGAGACAGGCCATGCCGTCCTCAGCGTCGACGCCGGCGAGCGGGCGTACGTCCGTCGTCGCCGACAGCCGAGCGTCACACAGGTCGACGACCGTCCGTGTCCACTCCGCTCCCGTGATCCCTGGCGGTACGCCGTGACGCCCAGATCCTCGGCAATCTCCCTTCTGAGACGCTGGAGGGTCCTGATGGAAGAAGCCCATCACCCACGACACACCGAAGTCGAACTCCGTAAAGCGCGGCATCGTGTTTCACCTCCCTCACTTCGGATAGCAGGTCTGCACGTTGAAGATGGGTGATTTTCGACCGTGCGGTGTGGGTGCGCCCGATCGCTGGAGGCCTTCGTACCCCAGTGGGAATTTCCGATTTCGGGCACGCGGCAGCCCTTTCGGAAGCCTTTCGGGTCGTAGGCTGCCGCGCATGTGCGGAATCGTGGGATACGTGGGGTCGCAGTCGGCGCTCGATGTCGTGATGGCCGGGCTGAAGCGGCTGGAGTACCGGGGATACGACTCGGCCGGTGTCGCCGTGCTGGCGGACGGCGGACTGGCCGCGGCGAAGAAGGCCGGCAAGCTGGTCAACCTGGAGAAGGAACTGGTCGACCGGCCGCTGCCGGCGGGTTCGACGGGTATCGGCCACACCCGGTGGGCCACGCACGGCGGCCCGACGGACGCGAACGCGCACCCGCACCTCGACAACGCCGGCCGGGTCGCGGTCGTCCACAACGGCATCATCGAGAACTTCGCGGTGCTGCGCGCCGAGCTGGCCGAGCGGGGTCACGAGCTGAACTCCGACACGGACACCGAGGTCGTCGCCCACCTCCTCGCCGAGGAGTTCTCCTCCTGCGCCGACCTGGCGGAGGCCATGCGGCTGGTGTGCCGGCGCCTGGAGGGCGCGTTCACGCTGGTCGCCGTGCACGCGGACGCGCCGGACGTGGTCGTGGGCGCACGCCGGAACTCCCCGCTCGTGGTGGGCGTCGGAGAGGGCGAGGCGTTCCTGGCATCCGATGTCGCCGCGTTCATCGAGCACACCCGCTCGGCGATCGAGCTGGGCCAGGACCAGGTGGTGGAGCTGCGCCGGGACGGCGTCACGGTGACGGGCTTCGACGGCCGTGAGGCGGACGTGCGCTCCTACCACGTGGACTGGGACGCCTCGGCCGCCGAAAAGGGCGGCTACGACTACTTCATGCTCAAGGAGATCGCCGAGCAGCCGAGGGCCGTCGCCGACACCATGCTGGGCCGCATCGACGCGGCCGGCTCACTGACCCTGGACGAGGTGCGGATCTCGCCCTCCGAGCTGCGCGAGGTGGACAAGGTCGTCATCGTCGCCTGCGGTACGGCCTTCCACGCCGGCCTGATCGCCAAGTACGCCATCGAGCACTGGACGCGCATCCCGTGCGAGGTGGAGCTGGCGAGCGAGTTCCGGTACCGGGACCCGATCCTGGACGGCCGCTCGCTGGTGATCGCCATCTCCCAGTCCGGCGAGACGATGGACACCCTGATGGCGCTGCGGCACGCCCGCGAGCAGGGTTCCAAGGTGCTGGCGATCTGCAACACCAACGGCTCGACCATTCCGCGCGAGTCGGACGCGGTGCTGTACACGCACGCCGGGCCGGAGGTGGCCGTCGCCTCCACCAAGGCGTTCCTGACCCAGCTGGTGGCGTGCTACCTGGTGGCGTTGTACCTCGGCCAGGTCCGGGGCACCAAGTGGGGCGACGAGATCCGCGCCGTCGTCCGGGACCTGTCGCAGATCTCGGGCGAGGTCGAGCGCGTCCTGGAGACGATGGAGCCGGTACGCAAGCTCGCGCGCTCACTGGCCGACAAGAACACGGTGCTGTTCCTGGGGCGGCACGTGGGCTATCCGGTCGCCCTGGAAGGCGCCCTGAAGCTGAAGGAACTCGCCTACATGCACGCCGAGGGCTTCGCGGCGGGCGAGCTGAAGCACGGGCCGATCGCGCTGATCGAGGAGGACCTGCCGGTGGTCGTGGTCGTGCCCTCGCCGCGCGGGCGGTCGGTGCTCCACGACAAGATCGTGTCGAACATCCAGGAGATCCGGGCGCGCGGGGCGCGGACGATCGTGATCGCCGAGGAGGGGGACGAGGCGGTGGTCCCGTACGCGGACCACCTGATCCGGATCCCGGTGACCCCCACCTTGCTGCAGCCGTTGGTGGCGACCGTCCCCCTGCAGGTGTTCGCCTGCGAGCTGGCCACGGCCCGGGGCAACGAGGTGGACCAGCCGCGCAACCTCGCGAAGTCCGTGACGGTGGAGTGAGGCGCCCGGCCTACGCTGTCGTGCATGGCCGCACATGACGAGTCGTTCAGGGTGGACCCCGACGTCGAGGTGCCCGTCCCCGCACCCGGCGAGCTCTGGACCGTCGGGGCTGTCATCCTCAGCCGCGACGGTGAGGCCTTCGCGCAGAAGCGAGGCCCGCAGCGCCGGCTGTTCCCCGACACCTGGGACATCGTGGGCGGCCATGTCGAGGCCGGCGAAACGCTTCTGGAGGCTCTCGCACGAGAGATCGAGGAGGAGACGGGGTGGCGTCTCAGCCGGGTGCGGCGTTGCCTCGGCACCACCACCTGGAACGGAGACGACGGCCTCGGACTCCGTCACGAGGCCGACTATCTCGTGGAAGTCGAAGGGGACTTGAACAACCCGGCCCTGGAGTGGTCGAAGCACTCCGCCTACGGCTGGTTCGGCCCCGGCGACCTCGAAGGCCTCAAGGAGAACCGTCGCCCGGGCGAGTTCCTGATCCACGACGTCATCGCCCGGGCCGTCCAGTAGCTCACGCTCGCTTCAGGGCCTCGATGAAGGGGGCGAAGGCCTCGGCCGGGAAGGTGAGGGTCGCTCTGGCCGGGACATTTGAGTCGCGGACGGCTATGTGGGTGGGTGAGGTTGCGATCTCTACGCAGTTGTTGCCATCGCCGCCGCCTGAATGAGACGACTTCCGCCAGTTGTCAGGGGTGGTCACGGTGGATCTCACAACTCCTTGGCCACTCTGTGGATGAGGTCACGCGAACGAGTGGGGTCGAGTGGCACGGCTTCTACTCTACGGAAGAGCGTTCGAAAGAGTGCGAGTTGAGTCTCGGAGTCGATGAAGCCGGTGCCGTGAGGCGCGTCGCGCACCGCTGTGTCCAGCTTGGGGACCGCACCGCCCGCCAGCATCATGGGGCTCCAGGCCCCGCCGAAGCCGTCCAGGTCGAAGGGGATGACACGCACGGTGATGTGGTCGGCCGCGGAGAGCTCCAGTACGCGGAAGAGCTGGGCCCGCGAGTCGGCTCGATCGCTGACCCTGATGCGCAGCGCTGCCTCGTGAATGACGGCCTCGTACGGAGTGGGATCGGGCCCCCCACCGCCATGTACTGGTCGGAATTGCTGGAAGTCGGTCTGGAGAACACTCCGGCCCGGGAGACGTGGAGGGAGTTGGAGAAAATGGTCGTCACCTACTTCCCGGGCAGGGGCACGCTCTTCGAAGAGACGTACCTGGAAGGCGAGGCCAAGGGGAAGGCGGAAGGGGTCCTGCGGGTTCTGGAGGTGCGCGGCCTCGCGGTCTCCGACGACGTGCGTGACCGCATCACCAACTGCAGGGAACTCTCCCTCATCGACGACTGGCTCGAACGGGCCGGCTCGGTCGAGTGCGCGGAGGAGCTGTTCGGCGGGGAGCCGGACGGTTGCCCGGAGCAGGCCGAGCGGGGTTGAGGTTCGGCCGGCGGAAGCACGGCACCGGCCACGTGTTCGGCCGTTCAACCGGCACCGTGCCGGCCACGGTCGGCCGGCTTCTCGCCGTAGGCTGCCCCGTATGAGCATCATCGGGGTCGGAATCGACGTCGCCGAGATCGACCGGTTCCGGGCGTCGCTGGATCGGACGCCCGGGCTGGCCGACCGGCTGTTCGTCGAGAGCGAGTTGCTGCTGCCCAGTGGGGAGCGGCGCGGCATCGCCTCGCTCGCTGCCCGGTTCGCCGCCAAGGAGGCCCTCGCCAAGGCGCTGGGCGCACCGCCGGGCCTGCACTGGACCGACGCCGAGGTGTACGTCGAGGACAGTGGGCAGCCCCGGCTGCGGGTGAAGGGAACCGTGGCCGCGAAGGCGGCGGAGCTCGGTGTGCGGTCGTGGCATGTGTCGCTCAGCCATGACGCGGGGGTCGCGTCGGCCGTGGTGGTCGCGGAGGGCTGAGGCCCCGAGTGTGGCGGCCCGTGTTTCCGGGGCAGACTCGATGCCATGCGTACTGCGTACAGCGTGGAGACGGTAAGGGCGGCCGAGCGGGAGTTGATGGCGCGGCTGCCGGAGGGTGCGCTGATGCAGCGGGCCGCCGCCGGGCTGGCCGCTGCCTGTGCGGAGTTGCTCGGGCGGGTGTACGGCAGCCGGGTGGTGCTGCTCGTCGGGAGCGGGGACAACGGCGGGGACGCCTTGTACGCGGGGGCCCGGCTGGCACGGCGCGGGGCGGGAGTCGCGGCCGTCCTGTTGGCGCGGCCCGAGCGCACCCATCCGGGTGGCCTTGCGGCTCTGCTCCGGGCGGGGGGTTCCGTGGTGACTCCGGACGCCGCCCCGCAGGTGATCGAGCGGGCCGACCTCGTCCTGGACGGCATCGTCGGAATCGGCGGGAAGGGCGGACTGCGACCGGACGCCGAGGCGTTGGCCGGGGTAGTGGAGCGGTCGCGGGCGGCCGTCGTCGCCGTGGATCTGCCGAGCGGGGTCGAAGCGGACACCGGGGAGGTGCGGGGCGCGGCGATCCGGGCCGACCTCACCGCCACCTTCGGGACGCACAAGCCGGGGCTGCTGATCGACCCGGGGCGGGAGTACGCCGGCACGGTCCGGTTGGTCGACATCGGTCTCGAACTGCCGCCCAGCGCCGAGCTGGAGGCGTTGCAGCACGCCGACGTGGCGCGGCTGTTGCCCCGGCCGGCGGCGGAGAGCGACAAGTACCGGCGGGGCGTCGTCGGGATCGCCGCGGGGTCGGCGCGGTATCCGGGGGCCGCTGTGCTCGCCGTCTCCGGGGCGCTGCGAGGCGGCGCGGGTGCCGTGCGGTACGTCGGGCCCGCGGGGGACGCCGTCATCGCCCGGTTCCCGGAGACCCTCGTGTCCGACCGGGGGCCGGCCAAGGCGGGACGGGTGCAGGCGTGGGTCGTCGGGCCCGGCGCCGGGGACGACGCGACGACCGTGGCGGAGGCGCTGACCGCCGACGTGCCGGTGCTGATCGACGCGGACGGGTTGCGGCTGGCCGAGCGGGACGCCGTGCGCGGGCGTACGGCGCCGACGCTGATGACCCCTCACGCCGGGGAGGCGGCCGCACTGCTCGGGGTGCGGCGGGAGGAGGTCGAGGGAGCTCGGCTGGCCGCGGTGCGGGAACTGGCGGCCGTGTACCGGGCGACCGTGTTGCTGAAGGGGTCCACGACGCTGGTCGCCGACTCCCGTGGCGGGGCCGTGCGGGTGAACCCCACGGGCACGGGGTGGCTGGCCACGGCCGGGAGCGGAGACGTGCTGTCGGGGCTCGCCGGGTCGCTGCTGGCGGCGGGGCTGTCCACGCTGGACGCGGGGAGTGTGGCCGCGTATCTGCACGGGCTCGCGGGGCGGTTCGCGGCGCAGGGGGCCCCCGTGGGGGCACACGACGTCGCGGCGCGGATTCCCGAGGCGTGGAGGGACGTACGAAGCTAGGGCACGGTGTCCCCGAGAAGGGCACCACGTCCCTGTGCGGGCACGGTGGCCGGGTACCTGACACCGCGCCCGGGGCCGGCACGGCCCTCTGAGAGACTGGGGGCGCCATGAGTGAGACTTCAGCTGTGCCGACCGCGCCCCTGCGCGCCCGGGCCGAGATCGATCTGGCCGCCCTGCGCGCCAATGTGCGGGCCCTGCGTGCCCGGGCGGCGGGCGCGGCCCTGATGGCCGTCGTCAAGTCCGACGCGTACGGCCACGGGGCGCTGCCGTGCGCCCGCGCGGCCGTCGAGGCGGGGGCCACCTGGCTCGGCACGGCCACGCCGGAGGAGGCCCTCGCGCTGCGCGCCGCCGGTCTGGACACGCGCGTCCTGTGCTGGCTTTGGGTGCCGGGCGGGCCCTGGCGGCAGGCGATCGAGGCGGACATCGACGTCTCGCTCAGCGGGCTGTGGGCTCTGCGCGAGGTGACGGAAGCCGCCCGGCAGGCGGGGCAGCCCGCACGGGTGCAGCTGAAGGCCGACACCGGGCTGGGGCGGGGCGGCTGTCAGCCCGCCGACTGGCCGGAACTGGTCGGCGAGGCCCTGCGCGCCGAGCGTGAGGGGCTGGTCCGGATCACCGGCCTGTGGTCCCACTTCGCGTGCGCCGACGAACCCGGGCATCCGTCCATCGCCGCCCAGCTCACCCGGTTCCGGGAGATGCTGGCGTACGCGGAGGAGCAGGGCGTGCGGCCCGAGGTGCGGCACATCGCCAACTCCCCGGCCACCCTGACCCTCCCGGAGACCCACTTCGACCTCGTCCGGACCGGCATCGCCATGTACGGCGTCTCGCCCAGCCCGGAGCTCGGCACCCCGGCCGACTTCGGGCTGCGGCCGGTGATGACGCTGAGCGCGTCGCTGGCGCTGGTCAAGCGCGTTCCGGGCGGCCACGGCATCAGCTACGGCCACCACTACGTCACCCCCGGCGAGACCACGGTCGGCCTCGTTCCCGTCGGCTACGCGGACGGCATTCCACGGCACGCCTCCGGCACCGGTCCGGTGCTGGTCGACGGCAAGTGGCGGACGGTCGCCGGGCGGGTGGCGATGGACCAGTTCGTGGTCGACCTCGGCGGGGACGAGCCCCCGGTGGGCACGGAGGCGGTGCTGTTCGGGCCCGGCGACCGCGGTGAGCCGACCGCCGAGGACTGGGCGCAGGCCTGCGGGACGATCGCGTACGAAATCGTCACACGGATCGGAACGCGCGTTCCTCGCGTCTATGTGAACGGGGAACAAGAGGGGTAACCCCTTCAGTGGCCGGGCGCGACCCGCCCTGGTTCCTCCTGTCACGGTCGGCACCACGGACCACATCGGCACCACAACGGCACCTGTTTCATTCACCCAGCGAACTGCAGTACGGCGAAGAGGAGCGGTACGTGAGCGAGAGCAGTGCGGAGGCGGTGGCGGACGTCGTCGCCTCGGCGGCCGTCGCCTCCGCCGCGGGGGCGGCCGGTAACTGGCGCAGGGCGACCGGCATCGCCGGTGCCGCGATAGGCGTCCTCGCCGCGGGCGCGGCCGCCGGGGTGGCCGTCGAGCGGATGACGGTGGGGCGCGGGATACGACGCAAGGCCCGCCTCGCCCTGGACGCGACGGGCCCCTACGGCACCCTGCGCGGCACCCCCGGCAAGGCCTACGCCGACGACGGCACCGAGCTGTACTACGAGGTCGACGACGTCGAGCCCGACCCGGGCCCCAGCGTCTCGCCGCGCCGCCGGCGGCTCTTCGGCCGCAAGGCACCCGCCCCGGTCAGCGTCGTCTTCTGCCACGGCTACTGCCTCAGCCAGGACTCCTGGCACTTCCAGCGCGCGGCCCTGCGCGGTGTCGTCCGGACCGTCCACTGGGACCAGCGCAGTCACGGCCGGTCCGCCCGGGGTGTCGCCCAGACCCAGGACGGCGTGGACCTCACCATGGACCAGCTCGGCCGCGACCTGAAGGCGGTCATAGACGCGGCCGCACCGGACGGTCCGCTCGTGCTGGTCGGTCACTCCATGGGCGGGATGACGACCATGGCGCTGGCCGCCCAGTACCCGGAGCTGATCCGGGACCGGGTGGTCGCCACCGCCTTCGTCGGTACGTCGTCCGGGCGGCTCGGCGAGGTCAACTTCGGACTGCCCGTCGCCGGCGTCAACGCGGTGCGCCGGATCCTCCCCGGAGTGCTGAAGGCGCTCGGGCAGCAGGCGGAACTGGTGGAGAAGGGGCGCCGGGCCACCGCCGACCTCTTCGCCGGCATCATCAAGCGGTACTCGTTCGCCGGGCGGGACATCGACCCGGCGGTCGCGCGGTTCGCCGAGCGGATGATCGAGGCCACGCCGATCGACGTGGTCGCCGAGTTCTACCCGGCCTTCACCGACCACGACAAGACCGAGGCCCTCGGCTGCTTCCGGGACATCCCGGTGCTCGTGCTGGCCGGCGTGCAGGACCTGGTCACGCCCAGCGAGCACAGCGAGGCCATCGCCGACCTCCTCCCGGAAGCCGAGCTGGTGCTCGTGCCGGACGCCGGGCACCTGGTCATGCTGGAACACCCGGAAGTGGTCACCGACCGCCTCGCCGACCTGCTCACCCGCGCGGGCGCCGTGCCCGCAGGAGCTACCGTAAGTGGCTATGGAACGACCAGCAGCTCCAGCAGCACCGCACAACCCCGTTGAGACCCGGCTGACCATCACCTCTCCCGAGCAGATGCGGGAGCTGGGCCGCCGCCTTGCCAAGCTGCTGCGCGCGGGCGACCTGGTGATGCTCACCGGGGAGCTGGGCGCGGGCAAGACCACGCTGGCCCGCGGGCTCGGTGAGGGGCTCGGCGTGCGCGGCGCGGTCACCTCGCCGACCTTCGTGATCGCCCGTGTGCACCCCTCCCTCGGTGACGGCCCGCCGCTCGTCCACGTCGACGCCTACCGGCTCTCCGGCGGCCTCGACGAGATGGAGGACCTCGACCTCGACGTGTCCCTGGCCGACTCGGTGATCGTCGTGGAATGGGGCGAGGGCAAGGTCGAGGAGCTGACCGAGGACCGGCTGCAGGTGGTCATCCACCGGGCCGTCGGGGACACGACCGACGAGGTACGGCACGTGACGGTGACCGCCCTCGGGCAGCGGTGGGCGGAGGCCGGCCTGGAGACGCTCGCTGCCTGAGCGGCTCGTATCACCCCGCGGCCTTTCCGACAGGCCGTCGGCAACATATTGCGCAGGACGTCCCGGGCGTGGTCACATGGTAGCCAGCCCGTGGTTAGGTGTGCCTAACCACGCCCCGCCCCCGCACTTCAGGAGGCGACTATGCCCACTTCTCGACCCACGGTGCCGGCCGGCCTGCCGGTGCTCACCGGGTTGTCCATGCGCGATCTGCTGGCGTCGTGCGCGGCCGCGGACGTGATCTCCACACCACCGCGCGACCCCGAACCGGCCAGGCCGGAGCCACCGGCGCGCGCGCACCGCGAGGCCGCGTAGCGCAGGCCCAGGGCCTGTTGCGAAACGGCCCTAGCGGATCACCACGACCGGTACGCCGACCGTGGCGAACTTCCACATCGCGTCTCCGTCCTCGCGCCGCTCCCGGATGCCGCCCGTCTTCACCTCGGTGGTGGTGTCCGAGCCGGCCCCCGCCGCGGCGCTGAAGCCGATGGCCACCCCGTCCACGCTGGTGAAACGGACGACGTGCTCGATGGGGGTGCCGTCCGTCCCGGTGGCCGTGTTGGAGCGGGACGTGACCCAGTAGGTGCCGACCGGCGGGTCGACGGTGCCGGGGTGCACCCCGAAACCGCGCTGCACCCGGTTGCTCGCGTCGACCAGCCAGACCCGGTCGTCGTCCACCGAGTACACCACCCGTTCACCCGTACCGGAGCCGCTCGGCAGGGCCCCCGGATTGCCCCGGTCGCGCGGTGCCTTGCTCGCGGCGACCGAGGGCGACGCGTTCGCGCCGGGCCTGCCGCCCAGGCCCGGCGGGACGGTCGCCGATGCCTGGTAGGCGAGGAATCCCACGGTACCGACGGCCGCGGCGGTGAGGCCGGCCACGACCCCGGAGCTGGTCCCTGCCACGTGCGTCCACCTCTGCTTCGGGTCATATGTCGTACTTCGTACAGACCGTAGCAGTCGGTGACCGTCCCTCCCGGACGGCCATGCACGAGCGTCGGGCGCCGTAGGCTGTTCGCGTGCTCTTGCTCGCTCTGGATACCGCCACCCCCTCCGTCACCGTCGCGCTGCACGACGGCACGGACGTCATCGCCTCGTCGAGTCAGGTGGACGCGCGCCGGCACGGAGAGCTGCTGCTGCCGGCCGTCGACCGTGTGCTCGCCGAGGCAGGACTCAAGCTGGAGGCCGTCACCGGGATCGTCGTCGGCATCGGCCCCGGCCCCTACACCGGCCTGCGCGTCGGCCTGATGACCGCCGACACCTTCGGCCTCGCGCTCGGTGTCCCGGTGCACGGCGTGTGCACGCTGGACGGCCTCGCCTACGCCGCCGACATCGAGAAGGGCCCCTTCGTCGTGGCGACCGACGCCCGGCGCAAGGAGGTCTACTGGGCGAAGTACGCCGACTCGCGCACCCGCCTGACCGACCCGGCCGTCCACCGCCCCGCCGACATCGCCGAGCAGGTCGCCGGCCTCCCCGCGGTCGGTGCGGGCGCGCTGCTCTACCCCGACACGTTCCCGAGCGCCCACGAGCCGGAGCACGTGTCCGCCGCCGCCCTCGCCTCGCTGGCCGCCGAGAAACTGGCCGCCGGCGAGGAACTGCCGGCGCCGCGCCCGCTGTACCTGCGCCGTCCCGACGCCCAGGTCCCCAAGAACTACAAGGTGGTCACCCCCAAGTGACGGAACCGGCAACCCCCCGACTGCGCGAGATGCGCTGGTGGGACATCGACCCGGTCCTGGAGCTGGAGAGGGACCTCTTCCCCGAGGACGCCTGGTCCCGGGGCATGTTCTGGTCCGAGCTGGCCCACGCCCGGGGCCCCGGGGCGACCCGGCGCTACGTCGTGGCCGAGGACGACGACCGGATCGTCGGGTACGCGGGTCTCACCGCCTCCGGCGACCTCGGCGACGTCCAGACCATCGCCGTCGCCCGCGACCACCAGGGCACCGGCCTCGGCGGCCGGCTGCTCACCGAACTGCTGAAGGCGGCCACCGCCTTCGAGTGCGCCGAGGTCATGCTCGAGTGCCGGGTCGACAACGTGCGCGCCCAGAAGCTCTACGAGCGCTTCGGCTTCGTGCCGATCGGCTTCAGACGCGGTTACTACCAGCCGGGGAACGTGGACGCCCTGGTGATGCGCCTGACCACAGCATCCGACAGCGGCCCCGCCGCGGATTCTTCCTCAGTACAAGGAACCGAGATCAATGGCTGACGAACCTCTCGTCCTCGGCATCGAGACCTCCTGCGACGAGACCGGCGTCGGCATCGTCCGCGGCACCACCCTGCTGGCGGACGCCGTCGCCTCCAGCGTCGACGAGCACGCCCGCTTCGGTGGCGTCGTACCCGAGGTGGCCTCCCGGGCCCACCTGGAGGCGATGATCCCCACCATCGAGCGCGCCCTGAAGGAGGCGGGGATCTCCGCGAGGGACCTCGACGGCGTCGCGGTCACCGCGGGACCCGGCCTCGCCGGCGCCCTGCTGGTCGGCGTCTCGGCGGCCAAGGCGTACGCCTACGCGCTCGGCAAGCCCCTGTACGGCGTCAACCACCTCGCCTCCCACATCTGTGTGGACCAGCTGGAGCACGGCCCGCTGCCCGAGCCGACCATGGCCCTGCTGGTTTCCGGCGGCCACTCCTCCCTGCTCCTGTCCGAGGACATCACCTCCGACGTCCGGCCGATGGGCTCGACCATCGACGACGCGGCCGGCGAGGCCTTCGACAAGATCGCCCGAGTGCTCGACCTGGGCTTCCCCGGCGGCCCCGTCATCGACCGCTACGCGCGCGAGGGCGACCCGGCGGCGATCGCCTTCCCGCGCGGCCTGACCGGCCCGCGCGACCCCGCGTACGACTTCTCCTTCTCCGGCCTGAAGACGGCCGTGGCCCGCTGGATCGAGGCCAAGCGGGCGGCGGGCGAGGAGGTGCCGGTGCGGGACGTCGCCGCCTCCTTCCAGGAGGCCGTGGTGGACGTGCTGACCCGCAAGGCGGTCCGCGCCTGCAAGGACCAGGGCGTCGACCACCTGATGATCGGTGGCGGCGTCGCCGCCAACTCCCGTCTGCGCGCCCTCGCCCAGGAGCGCTGCGAGGCAGCCGGCATCCGGCTGCGCGTCCCGCGCCCCAAGCTGTGCACGGACAACGGCGCGATGGTCGCGGCCCTCGGCGCCGAGATGATCGCCCGCAACCGGGCCGCCTCCAGCTGGGACCTGTCCGCCGACTCCTCCCTGCCGGTGACCGACCCGCACGTCCCGGGCCACGACCATGTGCACGAGGTCAGCAAGGAGAACCTGTACCCGTGACCGTCGCGCTGATGTGGGAGGCCCGGGCCGCCGAGGGCCGGGGCGGGGAGCTGCTGGCCTGGGCCCGCGCCCAGCGGCTCGGCGCGCGGCCACTGCGCCGCGAGACCTTCCGCGCTCCGCAGGACCGGGTGCTGGTCATCACGTGGTGGGACGCGCCCTACGACGCCGAACTGCCGGAACTGCCCGAGCCCGACGGGCCGTTGGTGACGCGGGCGGTGCACCGGTGGCGGTTCGAGTCGGTGGACGGGGAGCAGCCGGACGGCTGAGTGGTGCGCGAACCCGTTCACCGGCTATGAACATCTCACGCGAACGGCCGGAACACCGGTTTGGACGCAGTGCGTTGGTGGTCCAAGGAAAGACGTCCCGCTTCCTGCGGGGAGATGCAGGTGCAAGGCCTGCCCGGCGCTCCACAGGCACCCCGCTCCCGGTTCCCCGGGGGCGGGGTGTTCCCGTCAGGGGCGGCTGGCGTTCTGCGGGCGGGCCGCCTCCGCCTCGGGGCCCTCGGTCTCCAGGCCGGGAGCGGAGGCCGTCCGCCGTTCCTGCAGGTGGGCGTACGCCATCAGGCCGAACAGGATCGCGAGCAGTACCGCCGACGAACCGGCCGTACCCAGGTCCAGGCCGCCCATGGCGACCGGCTTGGTGAGGAAGTCGCCCGCCGTGGCGCCCAGCGGGCGGGTCAGGACGAAGGCGATCCAGAAGAGCAGGACGTTCGGGACCGCCGGGACCTTCATCAGCGCGACCAGGACCAGCAGCACGCCGGTCACCAGCGCCGCGCCGCCCAGATAGCCGAGGCCGGAGCTGTCGGAGAGGAAGTCGCCCATCGAGGTGCCGAGCGTGTTGGAGACCAGGATGGCCGACCAGAACAGGGCCTCGCCCTTGAAGGAGACGATCTCGGTGATCTGGAAGGTCATCCCGCTCAGCTTCCAGCCGAGGAAGATCAGCAGCAGGATCGAGACCAGGATCGCCGCGCCTTCCGGGTAGCCGAGGCCGAGGCCCTGCGGGCCCCAGCCCAGCTTCGTGGCGCCGCCCGAGAGGTACTTGGCGCTGGCGTCCCGGTTCATGAAGTCGGACATCGTGGTGCCGGCCATGGAGGTCGACAGGATCACGGTCCAGTAGAAGAACGGGTTGTAGTGCGACGAGCGCAGCTGGACCACCAGCGTCACCACGAAGACCAGGAACAGGGCGATGGTGGTGAGGAAGTAGCCGAGCTTCAGCGTCTGCGCGAACAGGTCGCCCGCCGTCTCGCCCAGGGTCGTGGCGGCGACCTTCATGATCCAGAACGCCAGTGTGACCTCGGGCAGCTTCTTCATCACGGACTTCGTCGTCGTCAAGGGTGCTCCTGTCGGTTTGGGGGACCGTGATCAGACCCTGACAGCGGCAACCTGAACGCATCCTGAACGCATGGGTCCTGAGGTCTTGCGGAAGCGGCCTTTCTGTGGTTTCGCCGTGGCTCAATTCCGTTCCCTCGGTCACCGCCGCCACCTCCACCTCGCACCGCAGCAGCCGCTCGGGCCCCACGGCCCGCACCGGGCCCGTCAGCCGCAGCCTGGCCGTGTGCCGCACCTCGGCGCTCGACGGGCCCACCCGCAGTTCCAGGGACCCCGGCTCCACCACCCGCGCGCCCGTGCGGTCGGGTGCCCGGAGCCGCCCCCGCACTGCTCCGAAGCCGGTCGGTCATCCAACCGAAACTTTCGGGGACACCCGCGATGAGATCTCCGAGAAGCCAAGCTCACAGGCACCTACGGCGACCTCGCCGGGGCGCAGTTCGGCTCGCTCACCCCCGGCAACGCCATGAAGTGGGGCACGGTCGAGCTCACGCAGGGCACCTTCAACTGGAGCGAGGCCGACCAGGAACGCCACCTCCACCCGGTCGGGCACGGCGGTGTCGTGCGCGAACGCCTCGTACAACGGCTCGGTACCGGACGGCGGTCACGGCATAGGTGACGGCAGCGGCCTCGGCCGCATAGAGCTCCCGCAAAAGCTCGTCAAAGCCCTGCTGGAACAGATGGCGCAGACCAGCCTCCTCACCGATCCCACCAGGCTCTACCAGGTCGCCGACGCGGCCACCGCCGGCCTCGCCACGGACACCGGCCTGGACTCCCTGGGCGAGCTGATGGAGCTCGGCCAGAGCCTGAAGGGCCTCACGGCCGACCGGGTCAGGACGGTGATGATGCCGGTTGTCGCGGCGCCCTCCGACCACAACCGGGTGGTGGCGAAGGAACCGGCGGCGAGCGAACTGTGGGCGTCGCTGCGCTGAGCGGTACAACCATCGCGCGGGCACGAGAGTCAGCTTCGGTGATCGAATCGCCGTACATCAGGGGGCTTTCCGTTGTTCTCGCTGCGTTCGCACGCCCGTTGGGCGCTGCCGCTGACCCTGGGCCTGACCGCCGTCGGGCTCGCCGTCCCGACCGCGTCCGCGACGAAGACCGTCGCGCCCGTCCGTGACGACTTCAACGGCGACGGATACGCCGACCTGGCCGTCGGCGCCCCGAACGGGACGGTCGGCGGACAGTCCAGGGCGGGCTACGTCACCGTGATGTACGGCGGCCCGCACGGGCTGTCCACCGGCCACCGCACGATCATCAGCCGCGCCACGGCCGGCATTCCCGGCAGCCCGGCCAAGAACCAGGAGTTCGGCCTTCAGCTGTCCAAGGGCGACCTGGACGGCGACGGCTACGCGGACCTCGTCGTCGGCACCGGTTCCTCGTCCGCCGACGCGGCCGTGGTCTGGGGTGGCCCGCACGGGCCGGCCGGCGGCACGTCGATCCACGCCACCGACACCCAGACCGGCGACTTCGACGGCGACGGGCGTCTCGACCTCGCCGTGTTCCGCAGCGGCTTCGCCACCGGCGACGACCCGATCGGCACCACCGCCGCCCTCTGGAAGGGCCCGCTCAAGCGCACCGGCGCCCCGGCCGCGAAGACCCCGCTCGACCCCGACCACCTCCAGTACCTCGACGTCCACGACGGCGTCACCGGTGACCTCAACGGCGACGGCCGCACCGACCTGGCCCTGACCGCCTACTGCGGCGACGGCAGCCACTGCGTCCAGCTGTACGTCAGCGGCCCCTCCGGGCTCACCCGGGTCACCGACTTCCCCGGCGGAGACGGCACGGCCGCGATCGGCGACCTCAACGGCGACGGCTGCGACGACCTGGTCACCGCCTTCTCGGACGACGAGCGGATCACGGTGGCGTACGGCTCGCCCTCCGGGCTGGGCGGCCATGACACCTGGCAGACGTACACGCAGAACACCCCCGGCGTCCCCGGTGCCACGGAGGAGGGTGACAGGTTCGGCGCCTCGATCGCCGTCGGTGACATCACCGGTGACGGCATCGACGACGTTGCGGTCGGTGCGCCCGGCGAGAACACGTCCGAGGGCGTCGTCGACGTGCTGCGCGGCAGCGGCTCCGGGCTGACCGGCACCGGCGCCCAGGCCTTCACCCAGAACACCGCGGGGGTTCCCGGTACCGCCGAGCCGTACGACGCCTTCGGGTACACCGTCCAACTGCTCGACATCAACGGCAACGGACACGCCGACCTGGCCGCCGCCGCACCCTTCGAGGACGGCGGGAACGGCACGGTCTGGGTGCTGCGCGGACAGTCGTCGGGCCTGGTGACCGACGCGGCGCTCGCCTTCGGCGGGAAGGCCGTGGGGGCGCCGTACGCGAAGGCGGGGTTCGGGTTCGAGCTGAAGTAGTCCCGGACGCCGGAAAAAATTTCCGGTGGGCGTGTCGATCCGGGTGTCTCCTGTTCGACGCATGGGTGAGCGGCGGGGAAAGGCCCCGCCGCCCGACCGAAGGAGCCACCATGCCCCGTTACCTGTCGCTCGTGCGGATCGACGAGGCCGCCGCCCCCGCCGAAGGTCCCAGCGAGGAGCTGATGCAGCGGATGGGCGAGCTGATCGAGGAGATCACCAAGGCCGGGGTCATGCTCGACACCGCCGGTCTGACCCCCTCCGCCCAGGGCTCCCGGGTGCGCTGGGAGGGCGGGAAGATCTCCGTCACCGACGGGCCCTTCACCGAGTCCAAGGAGGTCGTCGGCGGCTACGCGATCATGCAGTGCAAGGACAAGGCCGAGGCCCTGGAGTGGACCAAGCGGTTCCTGCAGGTCCACGAGGAGTTCTGGACCGTCACCTGCGAGGTCCGGGAGATCGCGGAGGGCTGAGCCTTCCTTGGCGCACGGCCGCCGGGGGGTGTTGCATGGTGGGCTGTGGAACCACAGCCCACCGCGGCGCACGCGATCGAGACCGTCTTCCGCCTGGAGTCCCCGCGGGTCGTCGCCGGCGTCGCCCGGATCGTGCGGGACGTCGGCATCGCCGAGGAGCTGGCGCAGGACGCGCTGGTCGCGGCGCTGGAGCGGTGGCCCAGGGACGGTGTGCCCCACAACCCCGGCGCCTGGCTCATGGCCACCGCCCGGCACCGCGCCGTCGACCTGGTCCGGCGCCGCGAGACCTACGCCCGCAAGCTCACCGAGATCGGCCGGGACCTGGAGACGGTCGCCCCGCCCGAGGAGCCGGCCGATCCGGACGACATCGACGACGACCTGCTGCGGCTCGTCTTCACCACCTGCCATCCCGTGCTCTCCCCGGAAGCCCGCACCGCGCTCACCCTGCGGCTGCTCGGCGGCCTGACCACGGCCGAGATCGCCCGCGCCTACCTGGTCCCGGAGCCGACGATCGCCCAGCGCATCGTCCGTGCCAAGCGCACCCTGGCGACCCGGAACGTCGCCTTCGAGGTGCCGTACGGCCCCGACCGCGAGGCCCGCCTCGGCTCCGTCCTGGACGTCATCTACCTGATCTTCAACGAGGGGTACGCGGCCACCGCCGGTGACGACCTGCTGCGTCCCGGGCTGTGCGAGGACGCCCTGCGCCTGGCCCGTGTCCTGTCCTCCCTGATGCCCAAGGAGCCCGAGGTGCACGGGCTGACCGCGCTCCTGGAGTTCCAGGCCGCCCGCACCGCCGCCCGCACCGGGCCCGACGGCACCCCGGTGCTCCTGAAGGACCAGAACCGCCGCCGCTGGAACCGCATGCTCATCGCCCGCGGCATCCGGGCCCTCGCCCGCGCCGACGCCACCTCCCCCGGCGCCCCCGGCCCCTACGCCCTCCAGGCGGCCATCGCCGCCTGCCACGCGCACGCGTACTCCTACGAGGAGACCGACTGGCGGACCATCGCCACCCTGTACGGTCTGCTCGCGGCCCGCTCCCCGTCCCCGGTCGTCGAGCTGAACCGCGCCGTCGCCGTCTCGATGGCCGACGGCCCGGCAAAGGCACTGGAGCTGGTGGAGGCCCTGGCCGCCGAACCCACCCTGCGGGACTACCACCTGCTGCCCAGCGTCCGGGGCGACCTGCTGACACGGCTGGGACGCACGGCCGAGGCCCGCGAGGAGTTCACCCGGGCGGCGACGCTGACGCGCAACGAACGCGAGCGGCAGATGTTGCTGGGAAGAGTGGATTCCCTTCCTGCGCAGTGAGGGTTCACAGGTGCGCGGCCGCCACGCAACCGCGTGACACCTTCCGGGGGCGCGCCGGCACCACCGATGCTTCCGTCAGGGCGAGCTCACGGCCGCGGTTCCGGGCTCCGGCGCCCGCCCCGGCCCCGGCCCCGCCCCCGGCCCCGGCGCGGTGCGGTGCGGTGCGGACGACGGTCACCCGGTGGTCGGCCGCGCGGGGGAGCCGATCAGCATCGTCGGCGCCCCCGCGACCCGGGTGAGGAACACGGTGGCCGAGTTGGGTCCCTGCGGCTTGACCTTTCTGCGCAGTTCTTCCGGCTCCACCGCCGACCCGCGCTTCTTCACGGTCAGCGTGCCGATCTTCCGCTCGCGCAGCAGGGCCTTCAACTTCTTTACGTTGAAGGGGAGTTGGTCGGTGATCTCGTAGGCGGAGGCGTACGGCACGGGGCGCAGTTCGTCGGCGGTGACGTACGCGATGGTCTCGTCGACAAGCCCGCCGCCGACCTCCTCGGCCACCTCCGCGACCAGATGGGCCCGGATGACGGCGCCGTCCGGCTCGTACAAGTACCGTCCCACGGGCCTGACTCGGGGGTCGGGCAGCCCGCGGGAGAGCAGGGCGCGTGGTCCGGGCAGGAGGGTGGCCCGGAACAGACCCGGAGCGGTCCCGAACCAGAGCACCGCCTCCTTCACGTCCCCGCCGTCCGAGATCCATTCGGCCTCGGCCTGCGCGGGGATCGCCTCGTGCGGGATGCCGGGGGCGATCTTCAGGGCCGCGTGGGGTGCCCCGAGAGCCGTCTCGACCGCCCACGACAGGGGCGGCGAGTACGCCTCCGGGTCGAAGATCCTGCCCCGTCCGCCCCGCCGCGCGGGATCCACGAACACGGCGTCGTAGTCCTGCGTGCTCACCTCCGTGACGTCCGCCTCGCGCACCTCGATCAGCTCGGCGAGCCCCAGCGCCTCGGCGTTCGCCCGCGCCACGGCCGCCGTCAGCGGATCCCGGTCCACGGCCAGTACCCGGATCCCGGCCCGGGCCAGCGCGATCGCGTCACCGCCGATCCCGCAGCACAGGTCGGCGACCGAGGTCACCCCCAGCTCCTTCATCCGGCCCGCCCGGTACGCCGCCACGCTCGCCCGGGTCGACTGCTCGACCCCGTTCGGCGTGAAGAACATCCGCCGCGCGTCCTCGGCCCCGAACTTCGCCGCCGCCCGCTGCCGCAGCCGTGCCTGCCCGAGCGCCGCCGAGACCAGCTCGGCGGGGTGCTCGCGGCGCAGCCGGGTGGCGACGGCCAGCTCCTGTGCGGGGTCGGTGTCGCGGACCTCGTCGAGGAGGGCGCGGCCTTCGGGGGTGAGGAGGGGAGCGAGGTCGTTCACCGGGTCATTGTGGGCCAGTCGGTGGATGGTGCGCCTCCGGGCGGCGTTGTCGGACCGGGTTGGGGGCCGGGGCCTGCGAGGATCCGGCACCATGCGAGTCGTACTACAAAATGACAAATTTCGGGCACGACTTCAGAAGGTCGCCCTCCGCTGCGGGGTGGCCGCACTGGCCTCCGCCGCCGTCGTCTCCGGCTGTGCCGGCCCGGGCACGGACTCCGGCGCCAGGGGCGCCCCCGGCCGGCAACCCGGCCAGGGCGGCCCCGCCCGGACGGCGGACCCCCAGGCCCGCCGCGCCGCCGAACGCGAGCGCCTGGTCGCCGCGGCCAGGCACTGGGAACTGGACCAGGTGCCGCTCGCGCCCCCGGCTCCGCCGGCCACGAAGCCGAAGATCACCCCACGCGACGGCTTCGAGGTGGACGGCCAGGAGGAGGAGAACCTGCCGCCGGTCTTCACCACCGTCCCGACCAAGCAGAAGGTCGTCTTCCTCACCATCGACGACGGCGCCGAGAAGGACCCGGCCTTCCTGCGCATGATGAGCGACCTGAAGGTCCCCTACACGGCCTTCCTCAGCAACTACCTGGTCAAGGACGACTACGGCTACTTCCGCACGATGCAGTCCGAGGGCCACACCCTCAACAACCACACCCTGACCCACCCCTACCTGCCCGGTCTGTCCTACGAGGAGCAGAAGGACGAGATCTGCGGCATGCAGGCCATCATGAAGAAGCAGTTCGGCAAGGCGCCGACCGTCTTCCGCCCGCCCTACGGCAACTACAACGGCGACACCCTGCGCGCGGCCAAGACCTGCGGGATCAAGTACGCGCCGATCTGGGACGAGGAGGTCTTCGTCGACCACTGGGAGTACCGCGAGGACGACCGCAGCCTGCACCCCGGCGACATCGTGCTCACCCACTTCCGCGGCCGTGACGACTGGGACGGCACGATGGTCGACGACATGCGCCGGTTCCTGAACAAGGTCACGCGCGAGGGGTACGCCGTGGCACGCCTGGAGGACTACCTGTGAGGCGCGGGGGGCAGCCGGGGGGCGGCTCGGGGCGCAGGGGGGGCGCTTCGGCGCGTCCATGGCTCGCTTCGGGAGGCGTGCGCCGTGGTTCGGCACGTCCGCGGCTCGCTTCGGCGCGTCCTAGGGGCGGTTCGGCGCGTCCGCGGCTCGCTTCGGGAGGCGTGCGCGGTGGTTCGGGAGGGCGGGGAGGTGTGCGGGCCGGGCTGGCGGCCGTCCTGGCCTCGGCCCTCCTCCTCGCCGGCTGCGCCCAGTCCGTCGACCCCATCGAACGCCTGGGCAAGCGGGCGGCCCAGGGGGTACGGCCGTCGAGCCCGGCCGCACACCAGGCCTACCGCCGCTGGGGCCTGGCCGCCCCGCTCGCCGCGCCGCCCAGCCACCCGGTCCGGCCGCTGACGTCCCAGCGGCCGGACACCGCGCTGCCCCAGGTCGTGCACCACGTCGCCACCACCGACAAGGTCGTCTTCCTCACCTACGACGACGGCGCCGAGCGCGACCCGCGGTTCGTCGACATGGTCCGCGACCTCCATCTGCCGGTCAGCTTCTTCCTCACCAACAGCGTCGTGGGACCCGGGTACGGCCACTTCGCCCGCCTGCGCGCGGTGGGTGCCGGCATCGAGAACCACACCCTCGACCACCCGGCGATGCCCGGACTGCCGTTCGCCGGCCAGCGCGCCGAGATCTGCGGGCAGCAGGAGAAACTCAGGTCCCGCTTCGGCGTCCGCCCCCGCCTCTTCCGCCCGCCGTACGGCACGTACGACACCACGACCCTGCGCGCCGCCGCCGACTGCGGCATCTCCGCGCTCGTCCTGTGGCGCGCCGCCATGACCTCCGACGGCATCACCTACGCGAGGGGCGCAAGACGCCTGCTCCCGGGCGACATCGTCCTCGTCGGCCCCGACGAGGCCACCGGGCCGGCCCTCAAGGAGCGCACGCGCCGCTTGCTGCGCCGGGTACAGGCACAGGGACTGACGGTGGGGCGCCTCGAGGACTACCTCTGATCGACCTGACCGACAGTCCGCCCGGCGTTCCGTCAGTCCGGCGTGCCGTCCGTCCGGCGTTCGAGGGACGGGGACCGATCAGGGCCGCAGCAGGAGTCCGAGGGCAACAGCCCCGGCCAGAGGGCCGACTCGGAGCGCGCACCGGACTCCGCGCACCCGGATCCCGGCCGACGCGCCGCACGGAATTGGCACTCCGCTTGACCGAGTGCTAACCCCGGTCATAGTCTCGGCTTTGGCACTCCCCCCTGGAGAGTGCCAAACACGCGACGGGCAGGTCCGGCACCCGCGACGACGGATCCACCTGGTCGCCACCTCAGACAGTTAACCCCGTGAGATCTCCGAAGGGGGAGGTCGGATCGTGACGACCACCAGCTCCAAGGTTGCCATCAAGCCGCTCGAGGACCGCATCGTGGTCCAGCCGCTCGACGCCGAGCAGACCACCGCCTCTGGCCTGGTCATCCCGGACACCGCGAAGGAGAAGCCCCAGGAGGGCGCCGTCCTCGCCGTGGGCCCGGGTCGCTTCGAGAACGGCGAGCGCCTTCCGCTCGACGTCAAGGTCGGCGACGTCGTCCTGTACAGCAAGTACGGCGGCACCGAGGTGAAGTACAACGGCGAGGAGTTCCTCGTCCTCTCGGCTCGCGACGTCCTCGCGATCATCGAGAAGTAATCGCCTCGAGCACTCAGTTGCTCACAGCTGCGCCCCTGGCCCCCGCGACCACTCAAGAAGCCGGGCGCCCGGGGCGCAGTGCATTTTCCACCTACAGATTCCGAGAGGGCTCCCGCTGTCATGGCGAAGATCCTGAAGTTCGACGAGGACGCCCGTCGCGCCCTCGAGCGCGGCGTCAACAAGCTGGCCGACACGGTGAAGGTGACGATCGGCCCCAAGGGCCGCAACGTCGTCATCGACAAGAAGTTCGGCGCACCCACCATCACCAACGACGGTGTCACGATCGCCCGCGAGGTAGAGATCGACGACCCGTACGAGAACCTCGGCGCCCAGCTGGTGAAGGAGGTGGCGACCAAGACCAACGACGTCGCTGGTGACGGCACCACCACCGCCACGGTTCTCGCCCAGGCGCTGGTCCGCGAGGGCCTGAAGAACGTCGCCGCCGGTGCCTCCCCGGCCGCTCTGAAGAAGGGCATCGACGCCGCGGTCAAGGCCGTCTCCGACGACCTGCTCGCCTCGGCCCGCCCGATCGACGAGAAGTCCGACATCGCCGCCGTGGCCGCGCTGTCCGCCCAGGACCAGCAGGTCGGCGAGCTGATCGCCGAGGCGATGGACAAGGTCGGCAAGGACGGTGTCATCACCGTCGAGGAGTCCAACACCTTCGGTCTGGAGCTGGACTTCACCGAGGGCATGGCCTTCGACAAGGGCTACCTGTCTCCGTACTTCGTGACGGACCAGGAGCGCATGGAGGCCGTCCTCGACGACCCGTACATCCTCATCAACCAGGGCAAGATCAGCTCCATCCAGGACCTGCTGCCGCTGCTGGAGAAGATCATCCAGTCGGGCGCCTCCAAGCCGCTGCTGATCATCGCCGAGGACGTCGAGGGCGAGGCCCTGTCGACCCTGGTCGTCAACAAGATCCGCGGCACCTTCAACGCCGTCGCGGTGAAGGCCCCCGGCTTCGGCGACCGCCGCAAGGCGATGCTGCAGGACATCGCCGTCCTCACCGGCGGCACCGTGGTCTCCGAGGAGGTCGGCCTCAAGCTCGACCAGGTCGGTCTGGACGTGCTCGGCTCCGCCCGCCGCGTCACCGTCACCAAGGACGACACCACGATCGTCGACGGCGGCGGCAAGTCCGAGGAGGTGCAGGGCCGCATCGCGCAGATCAAGGCCGAGATCGAGAACACCGACTCCGACTGGGACCGCGAGAAGCTCCAGGAGCGCCTCGCGAAGCTGGCCGGCGGCGTGTGCGTGATCAAGGTCGGCGCCGCCACCGAGGTCGAGCTCAAGGAGAAGAAGCACCGTCTGGAGGACGCCATCTCCGCGACCCGTGCCGCGGTCGAGGAGGGCATCGTCTCCGGTGGTGGCTCCGCGCTGGTCCACGCCGTCAAGGTCCTCGAGGGCAACCTCGACAAGACCGGCGACGAGGCCACGGGTGTCTCGGTCGTCCGCAAGGCCGCCGTCGAGCCGCTGCGCTGGATCGCCGAGAACGCCGGCCTCGAGGGCTACGTCATCGTCTCCAAGGTGGCCGAGCTCGAGAAGGGCAACGGCTACAACGCCGCCACCGGCGAGTACGGCGACCTGGTCAAGGCCGGCGTCATCGACCCGGTCAAGGTCACCCGCTCCGCCCTGGAGAACGCCGCCTCCATCGCCTCCCTGCTGCTCACGACCGAGACCCTGGTCGTCGAGAAGAAGGAAGAGGAGTCGGCCGAGGCGGGCCACGGCCACGGTCACGGCCACTCCCACTGAGCCTTGCGCTGAACGCAGCTGAACAGGCGGTGCCCAGTGCCCCTCGGGGTGCTGGGCACCGCCTGTTGTGTCGGGTGGGCGGGTTCACGTCTGCCGCGCCCGTTTCCGAGTACGGGTCGACGGTGGCTGGTCGCGCTCGCGCGCGGTGGCCGCTCGTCGCGTCAGCCTGGCGCCTGCTGGGGGAGCCTCACCGGACTCGTCTTCGGTGGCGTCCTGCACCGGTGGCCCACGCTGCGGATCGTGTTCGCCGAGTTCGACGCCGGTTGGGTACCCCATCTCGTGCAACGCCTGGACCACTACTTCCACCGGCACCACCGCTGGCTGAAGCTCGACGGGCGGATTCGCCGCCCACCATCCGAGTACATCGCCCGTGCCGTCCACTTCACCTTCCAGGACGACCCGACGGCCCTGCGGCTTGCGCTCCCTTCACAGACCAACCTCCTGTGGGCAAGCGACTTTCCGCACGCCGAGTCCACCTGGCCGGCCTCCAGGTCGCTCGGCTCGGCCGGCTCCGAACTCCTGTCGGCGCGGTTGTACGACGAGTTCTTCTCGGCTCGGACACTTTCCCTGTACGGCATCTGAGGTGACGCCGGCCGGGTAACGCACATCGTGACGTCAGCCCGTGCCCTCCACATAAGGGCATGCCAGACGCCGCAGCGGAGACGTCCTGTCCCACACGTGCCAGCGCGCACCGCACACCGGATCGGTCGCGTAGGTCACCTCGGCCGGAAAACCGTCGGCCCTGACCCGCTCGGCCGGTGGACCGGCGAGACGCCTGCCGCAGCTCGGACAGTGATCCGGCGTACGCATGGGATACATGCCCATGGCTCTCCTCCTGACTGCCTCAATGCCCGTCCGGGCCTGAGGACCGCCCCTTCCCGGACGCTGACCATCCACTGACCGTGGCCGCGTCGGAGTCGCACGCCAGGATCCGCCAGGCGTCGGGAGTCCAGGCGAAGATCGCGTCCTGACCGAAGCGGCGGCCCAGGTCCCGCGCGGCGGTATCGCTCAGGCCGACGACGGCCACGCTCTCCTCGCTGTGCCTGCCGCACACGTCACCGCCCACCGCGGACCACCAGCTGAGGCCGCGGCGGTGGACCTCGTCGAGCAACAAGGACTGGGCGCGGGCGTTGGCGTCGGCCGACGCCGTACAGCCCAGGGGGTTCCAGGCGGTGATCACATGGACGGTGGCGCCGCCGGCCACCTCCGGAAAGGAACCCTCGGCCGTGTCCGAAGGACGTGGTGCGATGTGAACGGTCCGGTCCGGGAACCGGATGTCGACGACCGCGGTCCGGTAGTGCTCCCAGTTGCGGGGGATGACGGCTGCGCCGATGGCGTGCACAAGGGCCTCCTGCGGAAAGAAGACCCCCTTGCAGGTCGTGCAGGGAGATCAAAACTTCAGCCCGGTCCGGCCACGCTCGACCGGTCGGTCAGGCCGCAAGATTTCATGATCGCGGCATCGAAGCAAGGGGTTCGTGAAGATCTTGCGGAAGATCGGCACGGGTGTCAGCTTCCCTTCGGCCGTGTGATCCGGCGCCAAGCCTTGGCTTGATGGACGGCATCACGCCCGGCGCGAAAAGCCGACGGGGGGGCGGCCGGCTCGCGCGAGGTGCGCGGGAAAGCGCAGATCACCGGGGCGCGGCAGTGCGCTACCGGGGTCCTTCGACTCCGGGAGGCCGTTCGTCATGCCCGTACCCTCCGAGACACGGCGAAACCGCGTCGGCCTGCCGGTCGTCGACCTCGCTGCCGCGCGGGAACTGTTCCGCACGGCCGAGTCGAGCGGCCTCGGCCGGCCGCGCGCCTCGGAAAATCACCGGCCAAGGGCGGAGCCAAGACGAACGCAGCCGCCAAGCGCGCACAGGCCCGATGGCCGCTCGGCCGCCGGACGCGTATAGGAGGCGAGCGCCGCGCTCAGCGTGCCGGTCGCCGCGAACTTGGCGTCCGCCTTCAGCAGGGCCTGCCAGCGCACCGACTGCTCCTCGGTCAGCCCCTTGAGGGCGTCCAGGAACAGCGCGTTCAGCGGCACGGCGGTGGCGCCGAACCGCTTCGCCAGTGCGTCGGCGACACCCGGCAGCTCCGCACCCTAGGGGGGCGACGGTCGGCCCTCCGCCCGGCTCCGGGGCCGCGGCGTCCGCCTCCGCCGCGCCGAGCAGTTCCAGGAACTCGTCGACCGACGCCAGCCTGTCCCGTACATCGGCGGACGTGGCCCGGAAGACAAGGGCGTCGAAGGCTGCCGAGATGGAGTCGGATCGGCCCGTGGCAGGCGAGAGCAGGACCATGCCCCCGCCCTGCCGCCAGGAAGCCCCCGCACCTCGGCAGGGCGCGGGGGCTTCCGCTGTGCGCCTCCTAGTTCTCCAGTGCGTCCAGCGCCCCCAACTGGCTCATCAGCCCGAGCCGGTCGTACTGCCACCAGCCCTCGCGGATCCTGCCGTCGGCGTCGAACCGGAAGATGGTCGTACCGGTCATCGACACCTGACGGCCGGTGTTGGGTATGCCCAGGAACTCGCCCTGCTGGATGCCGTACCAGCTCCAGCGGGTGCAAACCCGGTCCCCCTGGGTGATCTGGTCCTCGACCGTGAACGTGAAGCTGAAGGCGTCCCGCCACATCTCGATCTCGCGGCGCATGTTCTCCAGCCCGAGGTTGTCCTGCTCGTTGGCCGGATCGTGGTCGTGGTAGTTCTCCGCCATCAGGTCGTTCAGCGGTGGCAGCGGCCCTTCCAACCCGACCCTGTCGAAGAACCGGCGCGCCTGGGCCGCGTACAACTGGTCGTCGCGCACCACGTCCAGGTCCGTGAACGTCGGCATCTCGTCACACAGGGCGACCATGTCCCGGAAAATCCGGTCGGTCTCCGGCAGGTTCGAGTTCCGCACCGCCTCCTCGTACGACGGGAACTCCACGATCTCGACGACGTGGGTCGCGTCCGAGCGGTCCTTGCCGACCACCGCGTGCGTCGCCGTCCGCTTCCCCTTGGTCTGTTCGACCCACTGGTCCAGCAGCCGGTTCATCTCGTCGAGCCGGCTGGTCTTGCAGTCGATGAGCTGTACGAACGTCATGGCGCCGCCTCCCGGCCCCCTGGGTCCGGATCCGTCAGGCCCATTTTCCCACCGGAACGCGGCCGCCACCCGTCCTACTGGGGCCCGTACTTGCGCCCCGTCCTGGAGCTGACACCGCCCAGCAGCCCGCGCGGGGTGACCTTCACCAGTCCCATCAGCGCCTTGTACCGGGGGTCCGGGATGGACAGCGTCTTCCCGCGCGCGAGGTCGGCCAGGGCCGCCGAGACCAGCTTGTCCGCGTCCAGCCACATCCAGCCCGGGATGTTGTCCGTGCCCATCCCGGCCCGCTGGTGGAACTCGGTGCGCACGAAGCCGGGGCACAGCGCCATCAGCCGCACCCCGCTGCCGGCCAGGTCCTTGGCCGCGCCCTGGGTGAACTGCACGACCCAGGCCTTCGAGGCGCCGTACGTGCCACGCGGCACGAAGGCCGCCACGGAGGCGACGTTCACCACCCCGCCGCGCCCGCGTTCCCGCATCGCCTCGGACGCCGCCGACGTCAGCCGCAGCACCGCCTCGCAGTGCACCTTCAGCATCCGCAGCTCGTCGGCCATCGGCACTTCGAGGTAGCGGCCCTTGTTGCCGAAGCCGGCGTTGTTGACCAGCAGGTCGACCGGGTTCTTCCGGTCGCCGAGCCGGCCGGCCACCGCCTCGATACCCTCGTCCTCGGCGAGGTCGGCCGTCAGCACCTTTGCCTCGATGCCGTGGCGGTCGTGCAGCTCGGTCGCCTGCTCGCGCAGCCGTTTGGTGTCCCGCGCCACCAGGACGAGGTCATGCCCGTCAGCCGCCAGCCGCCGCGCGAACGCGGCACCGATTCCCGCGGTCGATCCCGTAATCAGAGCCGTTGTCATGGCCCAAGGTTAGTGACCCGGACCGACAGCGTCCGCTGCCCGATGACGGCGCCTCAGCGGGTCTGCGCGGCGGCGTACTTGCGGGCCGCGGCCAGCGTCTCGCCGTGCAGCGCGTCGCCCGCCACGAGCAGCCTCGGCAGCAGTTCCCGCTCGGTGGTGACCGCGCGGAACTGCAGCGCCGCCGTCACTGCGTGGTCCGGCCGGTGCACGATCTCGATCGGATCGCCCGCCCGTATCTCACCCGGTTCGATCACCCGCAGGTAGGCACCGGTCACGCCCTTCCGGGTGAACCTCTTCACCCATCCCCGCTCGCCCAAATGGCCCTGGAACGTCCGGCAGGGAATCCGCCCCGAGGTCACCTCCAGAACCAGCCCGGAGCCGATCCGCCAGCGCTCGCCGATCAGCGCCCCGGAGACGTCCAGACCCGCGGTCGTGAGGTTCTCGCCGAAGCAACCGTTGGTGAGCGGTCGGCCCAGTTCGCGCTCCCAGTCGTCGAGGTCCTCACGCGCGTAGGCGTACACCGCCTGGTCGTCGCCGCCGTGATGGCGCGTGTCGCACACCGCGTCCCCCGCGACGCCGCTCGCGCCGACCCCCTTGGGTCCGGGAGCCGCCACCCGCACCGCTTCCTCGACCGGCTGTTTGCCGATGCCCGTCACGCCCTCCGGCTGGTCCGTGTACGGCACCGGCCGCGGGCGGCCGAGATTGAGGGAGAGAAGCTTCATGCCCGCACCGTAGGGGACCGCACCTCAAAGCGTCGACGCAATATTCGGCGCCGGTCCCAAGCCGGGCTTATGCTCGGAGGGTGATCGAGGCCCGTCATCTCCGCGTCCTGCGCGCCGTCGCGACCACCGGCTCCTTCTCGGCGGCGGGCCGGGAGCTGGGCTGCACCCAGCCCGCCGTCAGCCAGCAGATGAAGGCCCTGGAAGCCTCTGTCGGCACCCCGCTGCTGGTGCGCACCGGCCGCGAGATGCGCCTCACCCAGGCCGGCGAGGCCCTCGTCCGGCACGCCTCCGGGATCCTCGCCGGGCTCACGGCCGCCGAGGAGGAGGTCGCCGCCATCGCGGGCCTGCGGGCCGGCCGGGTCCGGCTGGTCTCCTTCCCGAGCGGCAGCTCCACCCTGGTCCCCACCGCCCTGGCCGCCCTGCGCGCCGCCCACCCCGGCACCCGGGTCTTCCTGGAGGAGGCCGAACCCCCGAAGTCCGTCGAACTGCTGCGCGAGGGCGACTGCGACCTGGCCCTGGCCTTCCGCTACGAGGGCGCCGCGTTGGCCGAGGAGTGGGACGACCTGGTCGTACGGCCCCTGTTGATGGACCGTCTCGTGGCCCTCGTACCGGAACGGCACCCGCTCGCGAGCGGGGAGTCCGTCGCCATCGGCGAGCTGGCCCGGGAGCCCTGGATCGCGGGCTGCCCGCGCTGCCGGGGCCAGCTGGTGGAGGTGTGCGAGAGCGCCGGCTTCACGCCCCGCATCGACTTCGCCACCGACGACTATCCGGCGGTGGTCGGGCTGGTCGGCGCCGGTCTCGGGGTCGCCGTACTGCCGCAGCTCGCGGTGGAGTCGGTACGGCCGAGGGGAGTGCGCACGGTGGCGCTGGAACCGGTGGTGCGGCGCCAGATCGTCGCCCTCACCCTGCCCGACCTGGCACAGGTGCCGGCCGTGGCGGCGACGTTGGAGCAGCTGGCCCGGGCGGCCGGGCGCGCATAAGGGGTACGTCGGCAGAGTCACGGGCACGCGCATGGCGTGCCCGGTGGTGAAAATGGCTGCACCCGTGGGCCGTGGGTGCAGAAACGTTCCTTCAGCGGTGTGAGGCGGTGTCCCCGCTGGTGGTGGATGCCGCCACCAAGCGGTTGCGTGCCCGCCCCATCAACTCCTCACGCTCGTCCTCGGTCAGGCCGCCCCAGACGCCGTACGGCTCGCGCACAGCCAGCGCGTGCGCCGCGCATTCCGCACGGACCGGGCACCTCATGCAAACCTCCTTGGCCGAGTTCTCGCGAGCGCTCCGAGCCGCCCCGCGCTCGCCCTCCGGGTGAAAGAAGAGCGAGCTGTCCACGCCGCGGCAGGCAGCCAGCAGCTGCCAGTCCCACAGGTCCGCGTTCGGTCCGGGAAGGCGGGAGAAATCTGCCATTACGTGACCCCTTGTAGCCGTTCTGGGCGGATACGGTGCCGACGACCGTACATCTCCGGTCTAAGAAGATGAAAATATGACTCATTGCGAATCTAGCTCCAGACACCGAGAAACGGGAGCAAAAACGGCTAAATGGGGCACAGGTTGTGGTGAAAAGTTGGGGGTCCGTCGGCCATGTCTGCACCGTGTCGGCACCCTCACGTAGAGTGCCGAAGACGGCACGCAGCCCCGTAACTCTTTCGAGTGACCGTCGTTGAGAGTGCGGAGGCGGTTGAAAACACAAGTGCTCGGGCAGGCGTCCGAGACGGTCGACCGCACAGGTGACGATTCCGTACCAGCCTGGAGGCTCAAGGTGACGCGCATCAGCTGCGGAGGGCGGTCATGACATCCGTCCTCGTCTGCGACGACTCCCCGCTTGCCCGAGAGGCGCTCCGCCGCGCGGTCGCGACCGTGCCCGGCGTCGAGCGCGTGACGACGGCGGCCAACGGCGAGGAAGTCCTCCGCCGCTGGGGCGCCGACCGCTCCGACCTCATCCTGATGGACGTACGCATGCCCGGCCTGGGCGGCGTCGAGACCGTGCGCCGGCTGCTGTCCGCCGACCCGGGCGCGCGCATCATCATGCTGACGGTCGCCGAGGACCTGGACGGCGTGGCCCTCGCGGTCGCCGCCGGCGCCCGGGGCTACCTGCACAAGGACGCCTCGCGCGCGGAGCTGCGGGCCACCGTGACCCAGGCCCTCGCCGACCCGACCTGGCGTCTGGCCCCGCGCCGCCTCCGCTCGGCCGAGATGGGCGCCGCGCCCACGCTCACCGCGCGCGAGATCCAGGTACTGGAGGGCATGAGCCACGGCCGCTCCAACGCCGAGATCGGCCGCGAGCTGTTCCTCTCCGAGGACACCGTCAAGACCCACGCCCGCCGCCTGTTCAAGAAGCTCGGCGCCTCGGACCGGGCCCACGCGGTGGCCCTCGGCTTCCGCTGGGGACTGGTCCGGTAGCCAGTGCGCGTCCCTGCCGGGCAGGCGGGGCGATCCGGCCCCGGACATCCATTCCGGAGCCGGACGCCGATGCGCCTCCTCCGGCAGGAGCGGGCGGTTCGGGCGTCCAGCGCGCTCCCAGGCATGGGCGCGGGGTGCCTCACGCGGTGCCCTGGCAGCCTGCCGGGCTGGACGCGAAGCACCCCTCGTGTCGTCCTGGCCGCTCCCGGGGGCGCGGCACCTGGCTGCCTGCGGAAGCCGACATGAGGTGCTTTCGCGGGGCCGGCCCAGCCGCCCCGGGGAGGCCTGAGACAGGCCGCTCGCCGGTTCACCGCCCCGGGCGGGAACGTAACTGCTGCGTGCCGGTGCCAGGTCCGCCGCCGCGGAGGACCGGATCCTCCCTCGACGGGTCCGGGCCGCGCCTGGGCTTGTGCGGGACGCGCCACGGAACGGCGCGGACTGCGCGTACGGTCGTTCGCGGTGGTGGCCGCGTCGCGCGTCCGCCACCGGCGGCGATACCGCGGTCCCGGGCCGCTCGGCGGCGGCGTGCCGGGAGTGTGCGGCCCGCGTGTACGGCACCGTCATGTACCTCGGCAGGCGTCGCGCACGACGGGCCGCCGGACACCCGCTGCTCGTTTCGCCGCGGATGCCGCATCCTTGAGATGTGGAGTCTCTCGGGGACGAGTCGGTCGAGCGGAAGGGGAGGGCGCAGGGAATGAGTGCCGGCGCACCTGCTCATAACGCTTCGGTGCACAACCACGAGCACAATGCGACGGACCGGACGGCCACAGGGCACCATGGACCGATGCGCGACGACGAGGCGGGCACGGCCCATGGGGCGTTCGGTGCGCTCGTGCATCGTGCCGTCGAGGGGGACGAGCAGGCCACGCACGATCTGCTCGCGCATGTCCACCCCCTGGCGCTGCGCTACTGCCGCACCCGCCTGTCCCGGCTCCCCGGCGACGCGCGCCACTTCGTGGAGGACCTCGCCCAGGAGGTCTGCGTGGCGGTCCTGCTCGCCCTGCCGCGCTACCGCGACACCGGCCGCCCCTTCGAGGCCTTCGTCTTCGCCATCGCCTCGCACAAGGTCGCCGATCTGCAGCGCGCCGCGATGCGCCACCCCGGCTCCACGGCCGTCCCCTCGGACGAGATGCCGGAACGCCCCGACGACTCCCTCGGCCCCGAGGAGCGCGCCCTGCTCAGCAGCGATGCCGAGTGGGCCAAGAAGCTGCTGGCCAACCTGCCGGAGAACCAGCGCGAACTGCTCCTGCTGCGCATCGCCGTGGGCTTGACCGCGGAGGAGACGGGGCAGATGTTGGGAATGTCACCCGGCGCCGTACGGGTGGCCCAGCATCGGGCGCTGAGCCGTCTGCGCGCGCTCGCCGAGCAGTAACACCCTTGGGCGGAGCCCTCGCAGCTCCCTCTTCTGAACAGCTGCGCACTCGCTTCCGTACATACGAGGCCTGAAGCGACCCCGTACCGTGGAATTTGCTAGCGACGCTTCCCGTTAGCATGGACATCCGCACCGATCAAGGCCATTTGGGGAAGGTGTCATGACTGCAAACGTCGACGGAGTGCCCGGTAAATTCGCGACACTCGGGCTGACCTACGACGACGTGCTGCTGCTGCCGGGCGCATCCGAGGTGCTCCCCAACGCGGTCGACACCTCGTCCCGCATCTCCCGCAACGTCCGGGTCAACATCCCGCTGCTCTCGGCGGCGATGGACAAGGTGACCGAGTCCCGCATGGCGATCGCGATGGCCCGGCTGGGCGGCGTCGGCGTGCTGCACCGCAACCTCTCCGTCGAGGACCAGGTCAACCAGGTCGACCTGGTGAAGCGCTCCGAGTCCGGCATGGTCACCGACCCGATCACGGTGCACCCGGAGGCCACGCTCGCCGAGGCGGACGCCCTGTGCGCCAAGTTCCGCATCAGCGGTGTCCCGGTCACCGACCCGGCCGGCAAGCTGCTCGGCATCGTCACCAACCGCGACATGGCCTTCGAAAGCGACCGCACGCGCCAGGTGCGCGAGGTCATGACCCCGATGCCGCTGGTCACCGGCAAGGTCGGCATCTCCGGGCCCGAGGCCATGGAGCTGCTGCGCAAGCACAAGATCGAGAAGCTTCCGCTGGTCGACGACGAGGGCGTCCTCAAGGGCCTGATCACCGTCAAGGACTTCGTCAAGGCCGAGAAGTACCCGAACGCCGCCAAGGACGCCGAGGGCCGCCTGCTCGTCGGTGCCGCCGTCGGCGCCAGCCCCGAGGCGCTGGAGCGCGCCCAGGCGCTCGCCGAGGCCGGTGTGGACTTCCTGGTCGTCGACACCTCGCACGGCCACAACAGCAACGCCCTCAGCTGGATGTCGAAGATCAAGTCCAGCGTGAACGTCGACGTGATCGGCGGCAACGTCGCCACCCGCGACGGCGCCCAGGCGCTCATCGACGCCGGTGTCGACGGCATCAAGGTGGGCGTCGGCCCGGGCTCGATCTGCACCACCCGCGTGGTCGCCGGCATCGGAGTCCCGCAGGTCACCGCCATCTACGAGGCCGCCCTCGCCGCCCGTCCGGCAGGCATCCCGCTGATCGGCGACGGCGGTCTGCAGTACTCCGGCGACATCGGCAAGGCGCTCGCCGCCGGTGCCGACACGGTGATGCTGGGCAGTCTCCTCGCCGGCTGCGAGGAGTCGCCGGGCGAGCTGCTGTTCATCAACGGCAAGCAGTTCAAGTCGTACCGCGGCATGGGCTCGCTGGGGGCCATGCAGTCCCGCGGCCAGGGCAGGTCGTACTCGAAGGACCGCTACTTCCAGGCCGAGGTGGCGTCCGACGACAAGCTCGTGCCCGAGGGCGTCGAGGGCCAGGTGCCCTACCGCGGCCCGCTGTCCAACGTGCTGCACCAGCTCGTCGGCGGCCTGCGCCAGACCATGGGCTACGTGGGCGCCGCCACCATCGAGGAGATGGAATCCAAGGGCCGCTTCGTGCGGATCACCTCGGCGGGCCTCAAGGAGAGCCACCCGCACGACATCCAGATGACGGTCGAGGCCCCGAACTACAGCAACAAGAAGTGACGTACGCGCAGGCGTGACGGCAGCGAAAGGGCGGTCCCGGGGCATCCGGGGCCGCCCTTGTCGTACCCGTCGGCGATACTGGAAGACGCTGCACGCATCAGGGAAAGGCCAAGACGTGACTGAGATCGAGATCGGGCGCGGCAAGCGCGGCCGCCGGGCGTACGCCTTCGACGACATCGCCGTCGTCCCCAGCCGCCGTACGCGAGACCCGAAGGAGGTCTCGATCGCCTGGCAGATCGACGCCTACCGCTTCGAGCTGCCCTTCCTGGCCGCCCCCATGGACTCGGTCGTCTCCCCGGCCACCGCGATCCGCATCGGCGAGCTGGGCGGCCTGGGCGTCCTCAACCTCGAGGGCCTGTGGACGCGGCACGAGGACCCCCAGCCGCTGCTCGACGAGATCGCCGAGCTGCCCGCCGACCAGGCGACCCGGCGCCTCCAGGAGATCTACGCGGCGCCCGTCAAGGAAGAGCTGATCGGTGCCCGCATCAAGGAGGTGCGCGACTCCGGCGTGGTCACGGCGGCCGCGCTCTCCCCGCAGCGCACCGCCCAGTTCTCCAAGGCGGTCGTGGACGCGGGCGTGGACATCTTCGTCATCCGCGGTACGACGGTCTCCGCGGAGCACGTGTCGTCCTCGCACGAGCCGCTGAACCTGAAGCAGTTCATCTACGAGCTGGACGTCCCGGTGATCGTCGGCGGCTGCGCCACCTACACCGCCGCCCTGCACCTGATGCGCACCGGCGCGGCCGGCGTCCTGGTCGGCTTCGGCGGCGGCGCCGCGCACACCACGCGCAACGTGCTCGGCATCCAGGTCCCGATGGCCACCGCGGTCGCCGACGTGGCCGCGGCCCGCCGCGACTACATGGACGAGTCCGGCGGCCGGTACGTGCACGTGATCGCGGACGGCGGTGTCGGCTGGTCCGGCGACCTCCCGAAGGCGATCGCCTGCGGCGCCGACTCCGTGATGATGGGCTCCCCGCTGGCGCGCGCCACGGACGCGCCCGGCAAGGGCCACCACTGGGGCATGGAGGCGGTCAACGAGGAGCTGCCGCGCGGCAAGAAGGTCGACCTGGGCACGGTCGGCACGATCGAGGAGATCCTCACGGGTCCCTCTCACACGCCGGACGGCTCGATGAACTTCTTCGGCGCGCTGCGCCGGGCCATGGCCACGACCGGGTACAGCGAGCTGAAGGAGTTCCAGCGGGTCGAGGTCACGGTGGCGGACGCGCAGCACAAGCGGTAGTCCGTACGACGTGAGGGGGGGCGGTCGCCTGGCGGAGGTGACCGGCCCCCTTTCGCATGTCCGGCCGGGCCGGTGGGGGCGCATGGGGTGGTGCGGGGGCGTGCGGTGGTGCGGTGGTGCGGGGGCGTGCGGCTTCAGGGGAAATGCGGCCAGGGCGACGGGCCTGCGGGGGGTGCCGTCCGCCCCGCGTGCCACCAGAGCCGGTGCCCGCCCGCCCACGCGCCTCGTCTTCACAACCGATGCGCCGCCCCCATAGGCGTGGCCCCCCGCGTGTCGAGCAGCAGCTGTGCCTTCACCGACAGCCCCTGCAGGTCGTACGTCCGGTGCTGCTGGAGCAGGATCGTCAGGTCGGCGTCGGCGGCGGCCTCGTACAGGGAGTCCGCGCGCGGAACCGGGCGGTCCAGGACACTCCACGCGGGCACGTGAGGATCGTGGTAGCTCACAGTGGCGCCGAACTCCATCAGCCGGACGGCGATCTCCTGGGCGGGCGTGCCCTGCAGGTCGGCGAGGTCCGGCTTGTACGTGACACCGAGGAGCAGGACGCGCGCGCCGCGCGCGGACTTGCCGTGCTCGTTGAGCAGGGCGGCGGCGCGCTGGACGACGTACCGGGGCATGCGGTGGTTGACCTGCTGGGCCAGCTCCACCATGCGCAGGGTGCGGGTCGCGTGGCCGGTCAGGTCGTGCGGGACGCCGTGGCCGCCGACCCCCGGGCCCGGCCGGAACGCCTGGAAGCCGAACGGCTTGGTCTCCGCGCACCGGATGACGTCCCACAGGTCGACGCCCAGTTCGTGGCACAGGACCGCCATCTCGTTGACGAGCGCGATGTTGACGTGCCGGTAGTTGGTCTCCAGCAGCTGCACGGTCTCCGCCTCGCGCAGCCCACGCGCGCGTACGACCTTGTCGGTGATACGGCCGTAGAACGCGGCGGCCGACTCCGTGCAGGCGGGGGTGAGGCCGCCGATGACCTTGGGCGTGCCGGCGGGGGGGTGGTCGCGGTTGCCGGGGTCGACGCGGCTGGGCGAGTAGGCCAGGTGGAAGTCGCGGCCCGCGCGCAGGCCGGAGCCCTGCTCCAGCAGCGGACGCAGGAACTCCTCCGTCGTCCCCGGAAGCACCGGTGACTCCAGGATGACCGTGGTGTGCGGCCGGAGCCGTTCGGCGAGCGTGCGGGCGGCCGCCTCCACCTGGACGAGGTCGAGCCCGCCGTCGGCACCGCGCGGGGTGGGCGCACAGATCACCGCGGTGCGCACCCGGCCGAGCTGGGCCGGGTCGGTGGCCGGCCGGAAGCCGGCCGTGTGCATCCGGCGCAGCTCGGCGGGGCTGAGCGAGCCCGCCTCGGGGCCGGTGGCATACCCGATGGTCGGGATGCCGGCGGCGACGGCGGCCTGGGCGAGCGGCAGGCCGTAGGGACCGAGTCCGATGACGGCGAGGTCTGCGGGCATGGCGTGGGCCGTCCTTCCCAGTAACCGAAGCGGGACAGAGGGGCAACCGCTGTGGACAGCATGAGCGGGAGCACTGTCACACTAGGAGTAAATATGACCGTTATGTGGGATTGTGTTCGTGTGTCTTCCGGGGGTTGTGCGCGTGTTGTCCACAGGTTGGAAGCGCGTGGTGGCTGAAGTCGGGCAGGCCGGTCAGAATTTGGGCATGAGGAGGGGGTGAACCGGGCTTCGCCCACCGGGTGCGGCCGACGCGGCGAGTTCTTCGACAGCGGGAGGCAGCGGTGAGGACAGCGACTCTGGGCCCGGCACAGCGTGCCGAGGCACTGGCGGCGATGGCGGAGCGCGAGCTGGACGTGCTGGTGGTCGGCGCCGGAGTGGTCGGCGCCGGTACCGCGCTGGACGCCGTGACCCGCGGCCTGTCCACCGGCCTGGTCGAGGCCCGCGACTGGGCCTCCGGCACCTCCAGCAGGTCGAGCAAGCTCATCCACGGTGGCCTGCGCTATCTGGAGATGCTCGACTTCGCCCTGGTCCGTGAGGCCCTGAAGGAGCGCGGCCTGCTCCTGGAGCGGCTCGCCCCGCACCTCGTGAAACCCGTCCCGTTCCTCTACCCGCTCCAGCACAAGGGCTGGGAGCGCCTGTACGCAGGCGCGGGCGTGGCCCTGTACGACGCGATGTCCATGGCCCCTGGGCACGGCCGGGGCCTGCCCATACACCGCCACCTCACCCGACGTCACGCCCTGAGCGTGGCCCCCTGCCTCAAGAAGGACTCCCTGGTCGGCGCCCTGCAGTACTACGACGCGCAGGTGGACGACGCGCGGTTCGTGGCCACCCTGGTGCGCACGGCGGTGTCGTACGGCGCGCAGGCCGCCAACCGGGCCCGCGTGACCGGGTTCCTGCGCGAGGGCGAGCGGGTCGTCGGCGCCCGGGTGCAGGACGTGGACGGTGGCGGGGAGTACGAGATCCGGGCCAAGCAGATCGTCAACGCCACCGGAGTGTGGACCGACGACACGCAGGCCATGGTGGGCGAGCGCGGCCAGTTCCACGTCCGGGCCTCCAAGGGCGTCCACCTGGTCGTGCCCAAGGACCGCATCCACTCCACCACCGGTCTGATCCTGCGCACCGAGAAGTCGGTCCTGTTCGTCATCCCCTGGGGCCGGCACTGGATCATCGGCACCACCGACACCGAGTGGGACCTCGACAAGGCCCATCCGGCCGCCTCCAGCGCCGACATCGACTACCTGCTGGAGCGCGTCAACTCGGTGCTCTCCGTCCCGCTCAGCCGCGATGACGTGCAGGGCGTGTACGCGGGCCTGCGCCCGCTGCTGGCCGGCGAGTCGGACGCCACCAGCAAGCTGTCCCGCGAGCACACCGTGGCGCATCCGGCACCGGGCCTGGTGGTCGTGGCGGGCGGCAAGTACACGACGTACCGGGTGATGGCCAAGGACGCCGTCGACGAGGCGGTGCACGGGCTCGACATGCGCGTCGCCGACTGCGTCACCGAGGAGATCCCACTGCTCGGCGCGGAGGGTTACCGGGCGATGTGGAACGCACGGGCGCGGATCGCCGCCCGCACCGGACTGCACGTCGTCCGTGTGGAACATTTGTTGAATCGGTACGGCTCGACGGCCGAGGAGATCCTGGACCTCATCGCCGCCGACCCCGCCCTGGGCGAGCCGCTGCAGGCCGCCGACGACTATCTGCGCGCCGAGGTCGTGTACGCCGCCTCGCACGAGGGCGCCCGGCACCTGGACGACGTGCTCACCCGCCGTACCCGTATCTCCATCGAGACCTTCGACCGGGGCACCCGCAGCGCACGTGAGGCCGCGCAGCTGATGGCGCCCGTACTCGGCTGGGACAAGGACCAGATCGAGCGCGAGGTGGAGCACTACGAGAAGCGGGTCGAGGCGGAGCGGGAGTCCCAGCTCCAGCCGGACGACCAGACGGCGGACGCGGCGCGACTGGGCGCGCCGGACATCGTGCCGCTCCAGTGACGTTCCTTCCCGCCGCAACGGCGCCCGGCGCCCGGCGCTCGGCCTCGCCGGCGGTGGCTGCCGGGACGAACGGTCCGCAGCCGGTGGGGACGATCAGCCGATATCACCCGAACGAGTGACCAGGGCAGGGATCTCCGCTCGGCCCCCGCGCGTTCTACCGGGTGCGAGGGCAGAACTCGGCGGCGAGCAGCCGGGGTTCGAGGCCGGGATCTGCAATCGCCGTCGTGTTCACACGGAACGTGAGGACGCGACGGCCGTCGACCGTGGCCGCGGTGCGCACGTAGCTGCCGGAGATGCGGCCGTTGTGTCCCCAGACCGTGACGCCACACGGGAGCTTTGCCGGAAATATACCCATGCCGTACGAGCCCTGTGCGGCACGGGTGTTGAGCATCTCGCGCAGTCGGCGCGAGGGCAGCAGCTCGCCGTCCAGCAGGGCCGCGTAGAAGCGGTCCAGGTCGTCGAGCGTGGTCACCAGCTCACCCGCCGCGCCGGCCACGCGCGGGTCGAGCTCGGTGACGTCGGAGCCGTCGGCGGCGTAGGCGCGGCCGTGCGGCAGCGGCAGAGATCTGCGGGAGCCGGGAAAGGAGGTGCCCGTAAGGCCCAGCGGAGCGATGATCCGGCGCCGGACCTCGGTGGCGTACGAGTGGCCGGTGACCTGGCGGACGACCATGCCGAGCAGGACGTAGCCGGTGCTGGAGTAGGAATAGCGGCCCGGTGGGGTCGGAGGGAGGGCGAGAGCGATGCGCACGGCCTGAAGGGCAGTCAGGGGCACGGTCCCGTGGGTGGCGCGGGTGAAGTCGGCGAGCCCGCTGGTGTGGGTGAGCAGGGCGCGCAGGGTGATGTGCCGTCCGTCGGCGCAGGCTCCACGGAGCAGTCCCGGCAGGTGCCGCTCGACGGTGTCGGACAGGGACAGCCGGTGCTCCGCGGCCAGTTGCAGCACGACCGTCGCGACGAAGGTCTTGGTGACGCTGCCGGCGCGGAAGTGGTCGGCCCGCGCGATGCCCTGCCCGGCGGCCGTGTAGCGGGAGCGGTTCCCGTCCCGGTTCAGCAGGGCGGCGGCGGGTGCCCCGCCCTCGGCGACCAGCAGGGGGAGGGCGGCGTCCGTGGCACCGGACACGGAGCCGATACCGGAGGCAGGGCCCGCATCCGACGCGGTGGGAGCGAGCAGCAGGGCCAGGAACACCGGTATGGACAGGACTGTCCGAAGCGTCGGCATCCGGGCTCCCTCCTTGTCCCGGCCCATCATCTCGGTAGGCGGAATGCGGGCTTTTGCCGGGGCCCTCGGTGCGCATGCCCTCACGGGCAGTCAGGGGCACCCTGGGCGTTGGCCACTTGTCGGGTGAGGGACAATGGAGGCTCTGTCAGGGCGGGTTGCATGAGGGGACGCATGTCGGAGGCGGAGCGGGCGGGGACATCTCGTCAGGAGACTCGTCAGGACAAGAGCGAGCGTCGTCTTCTCGCCGGGCGGTACCGGCTGGGAGACGTACTGGGCCGCGGCGGCATGGGCACGGTGTGGCGCGCCGAGGACGAGACCCTGGGCCGGACGGTCGCTGTCAAGGAATTGCGGTTCCCGTCGAACATCGACGAGGAGGAGAAGCGGCGCCTGATCACGCGCACCCTGCGCGAGGCCAAGGCGATCGCCCGGATCCGCAACAACAGCGCGGTGACGGTCTTCGACGTGGTCGACGAGGACGACCGGCCCTGGATCGTCATGGAGCTGGTCGAGGGCAAGTCCCTCGCCGAGGTCATCCGCGAGGACGGCCTGCTGGAGCCCAAGCGCGCGGCCGAGGTCGGCCTCGCCGTCCTCGACGTGCTGCGCTCCGCACACCGCGAGGGCATCCTGCACCGTGACGTGAAGCCGTCCAACGTGCTCATCGCCGAGGACGGCCGGGTCGTGCTCACCGACTTCGGCATCGCGCAGGTCGAGGGCGATCCGTCCATCACCTCCACCGGCATGCTCGTCGGCGCCCCCTCCTACATCTCCCCGGAGCGCGCCCGCGGGCACAAGCCGGGCCCCGCGGCCGACCTGTGGTCCCTGGGAGGCCTGCTGTACGCGGCGGTCGAGGGCTTGCCGCCGTACGACAAGGGTTCGGCGATCGCCACGCTCACCGCGGTGATGACCGAGCCCCTGGAGGAGCCCAAGAACGCCGGCCCGCTCCGGGACGTCATCTACGGCCTGCTCGACAAGGATCCGGCCCAGCGACTCGACGACGCCGGCGCCCGGGCCATGCTCAACCAGGTGATCCACGCGCCCGAGCCCGAGCCCATGGACGCCACGCGGGTGGTTCCGCTGCCGGCGCAGCCCGGTGGGCCCGCGGCCAAGGGGGGCGAGGATGCCGGGGAGAAGCTGCGCGGCGCGCTGCGCTCGGTCCGCAAGGCGGCCGGGGCGGCCGGCGCGGCGGCGGCCGTGCGGGCGAAGAGCGGCGGCGGTACGGCGGCGCCGGGTACCGGCGCTGAGTCGGCCGTGGGGAGCGGTTCGGGCTCCTCCGGGGTGGCGGGAGCGGGAGCGCCCGGCCGGCCGGCCGGTGCGGCCCAGGCTTCCGCCGCGCCGAACTCCAGCTCGACGAAGCCGAGTTCCGGATGGCCCGTGATGCCGCCGCCGGATCTGGACCTGCCGCCGCGGCCGGTGCCGAGGGCGCCGCTCACCGACGTGGTGCCCAAGCGGACGCTGGTGATCATCGCGGTGGTGGTCGCCCTCGCGGTGATCGGCACCGTACTGGCCGTCACCTTCGGCGGGGACGACAAGGGCGACACGAACGGCGGCGCTGTCAAGCCAGGGGTGAGCGCGAGCGCCTCCACCAAGCAGGACAAGGGCACAGGGAGCACAGGGAGCAAGGGAAGCACCGACGGCGGCGCACGGAGGGACGGGGGCACCTCGGCGTCCGCCACGACCGGGTCCGGGTCGGACGGCGCGGCGACCACCGACCCGTCCGGCAGCGCGGAATCCCGCGGGTCCGGCTCGAAGAACGGCGGCAGCGCGCCCGTGGAGTCGACCCGCAAGGGTGGCCAGGGGTACTCGATCGGGCTGCCCAAGGGGTGGAAGTACCAGTCCACCGACCGCGCCGGTGACCGCTACACAGGGCCGGACGGGCAGAAGCTGCTCGTCGCGTGGACAAGTGCTCCCAAGAACGACCCGGTTGCGGACTGGAAGAACCAGGAGGGTTCCATGGTGCGCTCCGGGTACCAGAGGATCCGCATTGAGAAGGTGGACTACCGCGGCTGGAACACGGCCGACTGGGAGTTCACCTACATCGACGGCACCAAGTACCGCACGATCGACAGGGGCTTTGTGGTGAACGACCACCTCGGTTACGGGCTGATGTACACCGCGAAGGCCTCGACGTGGGACAGCGGGCTGCGCAAGGGCACGTGGAAGACGCTGACGGCGTCCTTCGAGCCCAAGTCGTGATGTGAACGAGCCCGGTTCGGGGCCGTGAGAATCCGTCATCCCCTCAATGCGGGTTGCCTCCGGCACGTATCGTGAATGGTTGCGGACCGTACGGAGCCGGATGTGGATGCGGAACGGGCCGTATGGGGAACGGATGTGAACGACCAGGCGGCCGGGGGAGGCAACGTGGACGACTATGCGGGCCGGGTGCTCGCCGACCGTTACCGCCTGCCGCTGCCGCCGTCCGACGAGTACGAACTGACCGAGACCCGCGCCTTCGACACCTACAGCGGTCAGGAAGTGCTGGTCCGTCAGGTGCCGTTGCCGGAGGTCGTCGAGGCCGAGGTGCTCGACGCGGAGGGGCTGCCCGAGGGGTTCACCGCTCGTGAGCGCGGCGCGCGCCGCACCCCTGCGGCCCGGACCGCCACCCGGCGCCCCTCGGATCCGGCGGTACGGCGTGCCGTCGAGGCCGCGCAGGCGGCGGCCCGCATCCCCGACCATCCGCGTCTGGACCAGGTCTTCG
Source organism: Streptomyces sp. NPDC007905 (assembly GCF_042959345.1). Lineage (NCBI taxonomy): Bacteria > Bacillati > Actinomycetota > Actinomycetes > Kitasatosporales > Streptomycetaceae > Streptomyces > Streptomyces sp. NPDC007905. Next base: position 58,710 of record NZ_JBIBKS010000005.1, read on the forward strand.
ACGTGTTCGCCGAGGGCGGCTCGCTGTGGATCGTCAGCGAGTGGGTGGCCGCACGCCCGCTGTCCGCGCTGCTGGCCGAGCAGCCGCTGACGCCGTACCGGGCGGCCGAGGTCGCCTCCGACGTGCTCATGGCGCTGCGCGTCCTGCACGCCCACGGCTGGGTGCACCGCAACATCACCGCCCGCACGGTCCTGGTCTGCGACGACGGCCGCGTGATGCTGACCGGCCTCGCGGTCGGCGCGGCCGAGGAGGCGCTGTGCGGGTACGACCCGGTGCCGGTGCAGGACGGCCAGGACGCGCAGGAGGGCCGGGAAGGACCGGTGGGGGCCGTCGGGCCGGGCGGCGGAGCCGGTGACGGCCCGGGCGGTCAGGGCTTCCGTGGCTCCGGCGGACGTGGTGGGCCTGGTTCCGGTGGCCCGGTCGCCTCCGCGGGATCCGTCGCCTCCCCCGACGCGGACCCCGAGGCCGCGCGGCGGGCCGCGATCCGGGCGCGGGCGGCCGGCGGGTTGCCGGTGCCGGGCGCGAACGGGATGTCCGGTGGGGCCACGGTGGCGGGACCGCCCGGGCGCAGCACCCTGGACAGCGGTGACGACATCCGCGCCGCGCGGGCCGGAGCCATCGCCGCCTACCGTGCGGGGGCCCGGGCCGCTGCCCGGGTGCAGGAAGCCCAGCAGGGCGGTCGCCCCGCACTGCCCGGAGCCCGCCCGCCCGCGGAGCACGACGCCGGGGCCGACGGCACGGCACAGCCGCCGTACTCCTCCGGGCCGGCCACCCCGCCCCCCGGCCGGATCCCCGACCCCTACGGGGCGCAGGGCGCCCCCTGGCACGGCGCCTCACCGCGCACGGGTTCCGGTGACACCGCGACCGCGCCGGGCCCCGACCGGCAGCGACGCGGACTGCCCCCGGGGGCATCAGGCCCGGGCGAAGGGCCCGGTTCCGGCCACCCGCCCGTGTCCGGCCAGGCGTCCGCCGGGCATCCGGGCGCTTCCGGCCACGGCGTGCCCATTCCCGGTCAGGGGCGCGACTTCTCCGCGGGCGCGGCGCCCACCGCCTCCCGATGGGACGACTCGGGGGCTGCCGTGCGCCGTGGTCCCGGCACCGCGCTCGCCGCCGAGCGGGCGCGGCAGGTGCGGATGACCGTGGTGGGGCCGGTGACCGAGCGGTGGGCGCCGGAGCAGGCCGGGCCGGTGCACGAGAACTGGCAGCTGGCGGCGCCGATCGGGCCCGCCACCGACCTGTGGGCCCTTGGCGCGCTGCTCTTTCGGGCCGTCCAGGGACACGCGCCCTACCCAGAGGAGTCCACGGCCGAGCTGGTGCAGCTGGTGTGCGCGGAGCCGCCCGCCTTCGCCGAGGAGTGCGGGCCGCTGCGCCCGGTCGTGGAGTCGCTGCTGCGCCAGGACCCCACCAACCGGCTGGACTTCGAGGAACTGAGCGGCTGGCTGCGCTCGCTGGTGCGTTCCGCACCCGAGCCGGACGCCGGCGCCGATGTGGTCCCCGTCCCGCCCGCCGACGCGAGCCGCCTGCCGATCGTCCGGCGCCGCGGCGAGCTGGTGCGGCGGCGGCGCGCCGGGGTGCCGGCGACCCATCCGCACGGCCGCCACAAGCGGGCCCGGGAGGAGGCCCGCTCGCCGCGCAGCCTCGGCCGGACGCTGCTCCTGCTGATCCTGCTCCTGCTGGCCGGCGCGGTGGCGTACGCGATGCTGTTCATGCCGAAGCAGGGGGAGAGCGGCGCGGCGGGCAGCGAGCGCACCGGCAGCGCGGGGCGGGGGGGCCCCGCGCCCACCCGCACCCAACAGCCGCCCCCCGGGCAGTCGTCGGGCGGGAAGTCGTCGGACGGCAGCCCCTCGGCGTCCGCGCCCGCCACCGAGACGCAGACCGGCGGCGAGCCCTCCGTTGCCGACGGGTTCACCCTGCGCACCGATCCGGACGGTTTCCAGGTCGCCGTCGCCAAGGGCTGGGACCGCACACCCAAGAACGGCAGCGGCCAGGTGGTCTACGCGCACGGGAACTTCGAGCTGCTCGTCGTACCGGGCCGGGACGGCACCTCGTCCTACGGCAGCGACCCGATGGTCTACCAGCGGGACAAGGAGCGCGAACTCCAGCCGTACCGGGACTCCAGCTGGGCCACGGCCACCGGTCTGCGCACCATCACGGTGGGCGGACGGACCATGGCCGAGGGCCAGTTCACCTGGACCGACGGGCAGGGGCGCGACCTGTACGTGCGCAACATGGCGATCCTGCTGAACGGCCGCTACCACATCGTCCAGGTCCGCGGTCCGGAGGCCGAGCGGGACGAGGTGACACGGCTGTACGAGCAGGCCACCGCGACGTACCGCTACACCCGGTGAGCTCCCCGTATACCGGTTGAGGGAACCGCGATCCGGTTCCCGTTCGCGGGCCGGAGCGTCAACCGTCACAGGACTGTCACCTTGGTACCCCGCTGGTTCCCAGAGGACAGGACGGTCCTTAGTCTGACCCTGTCAAGAGCATTGCGGGGCAACGTGAATCAGATGCAGGGCCTGCTGATAGCGGGCCGCTACCGGCTCGCCGATTCGATCGGCAGCGGTGGCATGGGCCGGGTGTGGCGCGCCCACGACGAGGTGCTGCACCGGAAGGTGGCCGTCAAGGAGCTGACCGCAGCGCTCTACGTCTCCGAGGGCGACCGGGCCGTCCTGCTCGCCCGCACCCGGGCCGAGGCCCGCGCCGCGGCGCGCATCAACCACTCCGCCGTCGTCACCGTGCACGACGTACTCGAACACGACGGCCGCCCGTGGATCGTGATGGAACTGGTCGAGGGCAGCTCGCTGGCCGACGCGGTCAAGGACCGCGGCCGCATCGAGCCGGGCGAGGCCGCACGGATCGGCCTGTGGGTGCTGCGGGCGCTGCGCGCCGCGCACTCCGCCGGAGTGCTGCACCGGGACGTCAAGCCCGGCAACGTGCTGCTCGGCCGGGACGGCCGGGTCCTGCTCACCGACTTCGGCATCGCCCAGATCGAGGGCGACACCACCATCACCCGCACCGGAGAGGTCGTCGGTTCGGTCGACTACCTCGCGCCCGAGCGGGTGCGCGGCCAGGACCCCGGCCCCTCCTCGGACCTGTGGGCGCTCGGCGCCACGCTGTACACGGCGGTCGAGGGCCGTTCGCCGTTCCGCCGCACCTCACCGCTGAGCACCATGCAGGCGGTCGTCGAGGAGGAGGCGGAAGGGCTCCGGTACGCCGGTCCGCTGGGCCCCGTCATCACCGCCCTGCTGCGCAAGGAGCCGGCCCAGCGGCCGAGCGCGGAGGAGACGGAGCAGATGCTCGCCGAGGCGGTGGAGGGCCGCCGGCCGAGGGTCGCGCAGGCGTTCGTGCCCACGCAGGGCTCGGGCCTGGGCACCAGCGGGCCGTACACCTCCGGAGCGGGCACCTCGGGATACGGCCCCACCGGTTACGACTCCGCAGGGACCACCCCCGGCTACGGTCCCGCAGCAGCGGCGGGTGCGGGCCGTTCCGCGACCGGGCCGACGGCCCTGGAACCCACGCCGCCGGGCGCGGCGGGCGGCACCGCGGCGGTACGGCCCCAGCGCCGGCTGCGCACCCTCGTCCTCGTCGTCGCCGTCGCGGCCGTGCTCGGCGCCGGCGCGGCGGTGGCCTTCCAGGAGTGGCGCGGCCGGGAGCAGAACACCGCGACCGGCAGGGACGCGAGCCGGGCCACGACGTCACCTTCCGTCAGCGACAGCGCCACGCCGGGCTCCGGCGGAACGGTGCCCGCTTCGTGGAAGCAATACCACGACGCATGGGGCTTCAGCATCTACCTGCCCAAGGGCTGGTCGCGGAAGGTCGTCGGAATTCCCGGTGACCTCAGGCAGGTCGACTACACGCCCGACGGCGGCCGGCACTTCGTCCGTATCGCCATCGACACCTCGCCGGACTTCAAGGACGCCTACTCGCACCAGCTCAATCTGGAGGAGCGGCTCAGTAAGCGGCTGGTCGCCTATCAACGCGTCCGGCTGGAGAAGAACATCTACCGCGACCTCGACGGCTCCGTCTGGGAGTCCACCTGGACCGCGCAGCCGAAGGACACGCCCTTCCCGGGACCGCGGCGCGCCGTCGAGGAGACGTACATGTCCCAGGAGGGCACCGAGTACGCGATCTACATCTCGTCGCCCGCGGCGGACTGGGCGGAGACGAGCAAGCAGTTCAAGGCGGTTCTGCAGGGCTGGCAGCCGAACGCGAGCTGACTGCTCCACGCTTGGCCGATCACCGCCCCGATCGCGTCCGGCCGGTACGGCATGATGAGGCTCATGGGATCCGAGGTGGACGACTTCCGTGTGATCGCGGGCCGTTACCGCCTTCAGGCGCGGATCGGGCGCGGCGGAATGGGCGTCGTGTGGCGGGCGAGCGACCAGGTGCTGGGCCGTTTGGTGGCGGTCAAGGAACTCGCCCCGGACGACTCCGTCACGGACGACGACGCCCGCCGCCGCCGTGACCGCACCTTCCGCGAGGCGCGGGCGGTCGCGCAGTTGCGGCACCCGCACATCATCGTCGTGCACGACGTGGTCGAGCAGGACGAACGCCCCTACATCGTCATGGAGTTGATCGACGGCGGCTCGCTCGCCGACCGCATCGCCTCCGGTGGCCCGGTCGACGCGGCGGAGGTCGCCCGGATCGGCATCGACCTGCTGAGCGCGCTGGACACCGCGCACGCGGCCGGGGTGCTGCACCGGGACATCAAACCCGCCAACGTGCTGATCGAGGCCGACACCGGCCGGGTCGTGCTCACCGACTTCGGCATCGCGCAGGTCGCTGGCGCCACCACACTCACCGAGACCGGCTCCTTCGTCGGCTCGCCCGAGTACACCGCCCCGGAGCGGATGTCCGGCACGCGTACCGGTCCGGAGTCCGACCTGTGGTCGCTCGGCGCGCTGCTGTGCACGGCGCTCAGCGGCGAGTCGCCGTTCCGGCGCGACTCGCTCGGCGGCATCCTGCACGCCGTCGTATCCGCCGAAATCCGGCCACCCGCGCAGGCCGAGCCGCTGCTGCCCGTCGTACGGGGCCTGTTGGAGCGCGACCCCGACCGCCGGCTGGGCGCGGCGCAGGCCGAGCGGATGCTGCGGACGTTCCTGGAGACGGGCCGCACCCCGGCCGCGCCGGGCACCCCGGGCACGGGCCGTGTGCCCGGGACCGACGACTCCGGCGGCCGTAGCGCCGAGACCTCCTACACACCGACCGAGCACGACGTGCCGCGCGGGTCGGTCCCCCTGTCGGCGCCCACTGGCGAACAGCCCCCGGCCGTCCGCCAGTCGGCGCGCGGAGTGCTGATCGCCGCGCTGCTCGTGGCCGCGGTGGCCGGGGCCGGCGTGTCCGCTGCGGCGCTGCTGCTCCGCCAGGGCGGGGACGGGCGCGGCGGCATACCGAGCGGTACGGCGACCAGCCCGGCGACCCCGACGAGCAGCCCCCCGTCCCGGACCGCCACCAGCGCCTCGCCGTCCCCGGCGGCCACCCCGAGCAGCGCCCCCGCGGCCTCCCGCACCCACACCGCTCCCTCCGGCTACCGCACCGCCCGGGATCCGGCCGGCTTCTCCCTCGCCGTACCGCAGGACTTCACCCGTGAGCGGCAGGGCGAGCGGGTCTTCTACCTCTCCCCGGGGCAGGCCTTCCGCCTCGGCGTCAAGGTCGCCGAGCCCGAAACGGGCGGCCCCGCCGCGGTGATGGGCCGGGCGGCGGCCGACGGGGCCGGTACCAACCCCGGCTACCACGACGGCAAGGTCACCGAGACCACGCACGCCGGACACCCCGCCGCGCTCTGGGAGTTCACCTGGAACGGCTTCAGCGCCGCCGAGGGCCCGCGCCACACCTACGACCTGTGCTGGGAGGAGGGCGGTCGGATGTACGACGTGTGGGTGTCGGCGCCGGTCGGGAAGGTCCGCGAGGCCCGGGAGTACTTCGACGTGGCCGTGGACACCTTCTCGGTCACGGCTCTGTGACCGGTTCGTGTTCCCTGTGGATCCGGACGCGCATGGCGCGATATGGATGACCCATGAGCAGCGACGGGGGAGCCGGCCACACGGCCGACGACACGACGAGTTTTGTTCTGCAACCGCCGAACCCGCGGCCGGACCCGGGATCGGACCCGGCGCCCCATGCGGTCCCCGCGCAGGCGGCCCGGGCCCACGCCCCGGCCTCCGCTCCGGCGGCCCCGTTCGAGCGGATGCGTCGCGAGGCGCGTGCGGCGGCCCGGCTCGACCACCCCGCGGTGGTCGACGTGTACGACGTCGCGGTCGTCGACGGCCGCCCGTGGATCGTGACTCGCTGAACGAGATCAAGAGCAACGCGGTGGCCCAGATGCGCGCCGACGACGAGAAGTTCAAGACCGAGGGCGAGTACGACCTCGACATGCCCAAGGGCGCCACGACGCACCCGGACGACAATGCCCGGTACCACGGCAGACAGGCCGCCAAGAACACCGCCGCCTACACGACGGACGACAGTCAGAACCCGCGCCCGCGCGAGATCCAGATCTTCTACTACCGCAGTAAGTCCGGCGACCTGTACCGGCTCAGCGTCGGCTACCCGGGCAAGGGCGACTTCACGGCCCGGGGCCGCGAGGTGGCCAAGGCGGCCATCGCGAACCTGGACATCAAGCAGCCCTGAGAGAACGCCACTTCCCATGGTGCGGTCCCGAACCGCCGGGTGTCACCGCCCCAGCCCGCACGGGTGAGCCGCCCGACCGCACCGCTTCGACAAAGGCAGGGTGCGCACGGTACTCATGTGACATGACTGGAGACGGCGAACACCCGCCCGAGGGACGGTTGATCGGCGGGCGCTATCGGCTCCTCGAGCGGCTCGGCGCCGGGCCGTCCGGAACCGTCTGGCGGGCGCGGGACGAGCAGGAGCACCAGGACGTCGCCGTCAAGGAGCCCGTGCTGCCCGGGGATCCGGGCGGCGACGAGGAGAGCCGGCGGCTCGCGCACCGGCTCTACCGCGAGGCCCGGGCCGCCGCCCGGGTGCGGCATCCCTCCGCCGTCACCCTGCACGACGTCGTCACCCAGGGCGGACTCCCGTGGATCGTCATGGAGTTGGTCGAGGGCGAGTCGCTGCGGGAGGTCGTGGGGCGCGGGCCCCTTCCGCCCGCCGAGGCCGCCCGGGTCGGGCTCGCCGTCCTCGGGGCGCTCAGGGCCGCGCATGCCGTCGGGATCGTGCACCGGGACATCAAGCCCGCCAACGTCCTGATCGAGTCCGGCACCGGACGGGTCGTCGTCACCGACTTCGGCATCGGGGACGGGCACGCGCAGGAAGCCCCCGCCGGATTCGTCGCCCCGGAGCGGACGTCGGGACGGGGCGCCGGGCCCGCCTCCGACCTGTGGTCCCTCGGAGCGCTGCTGGCCTGCGCCGTCGAGGGCGGGCAGGCCGGCCCGCTCGGTCCGCTGCTGACCCGGCTGCACGCGCCGGAGCCGGAGGCGCGGCCGGGCGCGGCGGAGGTCGCGGCCGCGCTGGAGGCCTGCGCGGGCGTGACGCCCGCACGGGATACGGCACCGGAGCCCGAGCCGGTGCCCGAGCGGGTGCCCGGACCCCGGCCGGAGCCCGGTCCGGAACCCCAGCCACCGGCGCCCGCTCCCGACCCCCGCCGCACTCCCCTCGCCGCCCTCGGTCTCCTCCTCGCGAGAAAACCCGGAGCCGAGTGATCGTCATCCGACAACGCCCTGATCAGCAACTTCGCTGCCAGTGATCACTGGCAGCGTGTGAGCACTCGGTGAATCCCCGTTACCGACGGGTACCCAAAGCCTCCGCCGCGGCATACCCTGCGCCTCATGACGGACTCGCAGGCCCCGGACATCACCGGTACCAACCCGCTCGCGCCCGCCCCCGAGGGCGTCCGCACCGCCGCCGACGTGGTCACCCCGGAGCTGGTGGCCCAGCTGACCAAGGGCGTCCTCGGCTCCGGCCGCACCGCCAACCACACCCCGTTCACCGGCGAGAAGCTGGCCGACCTGCCCGAGTCCACCCCCGAGGACGTCCTCAAGGCCTTCCAGGCCGCCCGTGTAGCCCAAGCCGTCTGGGAGAGGACACCGGTGCGGCAGCGCGCCGCCGTGCTGCTCCGCTTCCACGACCTGCTGCTGGAACGGCAGGCGGAGGTCCTCGACCTCGTGCAGCTGGAGACCGGCAAGGCCCGGCTGCACGCGCACGAGGAGGTGCAGGCCGTCGCCATCGCCGCCCGTCACTACGGCAGGCAGGCCCCCGGCTATCTGCGGCCCAAGCGGCACACCGGTGCCGTGCCGACCCTCACCAAGGTCACCGAACTCCGCCACCCGCGCGGTGTCGTCGGCCAGATCGCCCCCTGGAACTACCCCCTGGAGCTGTCGGTCGGCGACGCGCTGCCCGCCTTCGTCGCCGGCAACGCGGTGGTGATGAAGCCGGACACCGAGACCTGCCTCACGGCTCTGTGGGCACGTGACCTGCTCATCGAGGCCGGACTGCCCGCCGACGTCTTCCAGGTCGTGCTCGGCGAGGGCCCGGTCGTCGGCCCGGAGCTCGTCCGGCACGCCGACTACGTCTCCTTCACCGGCTCCACCCGCACCGGCCGCGAGGTCGCCCAGGGCGCCGCCGCCCGCCTGGTCGGCGTCTCCCTCGAACTCGGCGGCAAGAACGCCATGCTGGTGCTGGACGACGCCGACATCGAGAAGGCGGCCGCCGGTGCCGTACGCGCCTGCTTCGCCTCGGCCGGCCAACTGTGCATCTCCATCGAGCGGTTGTACGTCCACGAGTCCATCGCCGACACCTTCCTCGAGCGCTTCGCCGCCCGCACCCGGGCCATGCGGCTCGGCAACTCCCTCGCCTACGGCGCCGAGATGGGCTCGCTGGCCGGGGAACGGCAGCTGAAGGCGGTCGAACGGCATGTGCAGGACGCCGTCGCCAAGGGCGCGAAGGTGGTCGCGGGTGGCGTGGCCCGCCCCGACATCGGCCCGTACTTCTTCGAGCCGACCATCCTCGACGGCGTCGAGGACTCCATGGCCGTCTGCGACGAGGAGACCTTCGGCCCGGTCGTCTCCGTCTACCGCTTCAAGACCGACGACGAGGCGGTCGAGCGCGCCAACTCCACGCCGTACGGTCTGAACGCCTCCGTGTGGACGACGAGCGCCCGCCGCGGCCTGGACGTCGCCTCCCGGCTGCGCACCGGCACGGTCAACGTCAACGAGGGCTACGCACCCGCCTACGGCAGCGTCCAGTCCCCGATGGGCGGCATGAAGGACTCCGGCCTCGGCCGGCGCCACGGCTCCGAGGGCATCCTCAAGTACACCGAGGCCCAGACGGTGGCCCGGCAGCGGCTGCTGCCGATGGCGCCGTCGCTGGGGATGGACGACGAGAAGTACGCGGCGTTCATGAGCCGCAGCCTCCGCCTCATGAAGGCATTCCGGTTCCGCTAGCAGCACCCGTTCGGTAGCACCCGTTCTCGACGAGGAGAGCACGTGTCGCAGGAGAAGTCTGTCCAGACCCGGGACGAGGACGGGTACGACTACGACGTCGTCGTGATCGGTTCGGGGTTCGGCGGCTCCGTGTCCGCCCTCCGCCTCACCGAGAAGGGCTACAGGGTCGGCGTCCTGGAGGCCGGCCGACGCTTCACCCGCGACGCCCTCCCCAGGAACTCCTGGGACCTGAAGAACTACCTCTGGGCCCCCAGGCTCGGCATGTACGGCATCCAGCGCATCCACCTGCTGGGCAACGTCATGGTGCTGGCGGGTGCGGGCGTCGGCGGCGGCTCGCTCAACTACGCCAACACCCTCTACGTGCCGCCGAAGCCCTTCTTCGAGGACCCCCAGTGGCGGGACATCACCGACTGGCAGGAGGAGCTGAAGCCGTACTACGACCAGGCGCAGCGCATGCTCGGCGTACGGCTCAACCCCACCATGACCCCCTCCGACGTGCACCTGAAGGCGGCGGCACAGCGGATGGGCGTCGGCGACACCTTCCACCTCGCGCCGGTGGGCGTGTTCTTCGGCGACGGCAAGGACGCCGACGGGAAGGCGCAGGCGAAGCCGGGCGAGCAGGTGGCGGACCCGTACTTCGGCGGCGCCGGCCCGTCCCGCAAGGCCTGCACCGAGTGCGGCGAATGCATGACCGGGTGCCGGCACGGCGCGAAGAACACCCTGAACGAGAACTACCTGTACCTCGCCGAGAAGGCGGGCGCGGTGGTCCACCCCATGACGACGGTCGTGTCCGTCACGGACGACTCGCGGGGCGGGTACGCGGTGGCGACGTTGCCGACGGACGAGAGGAAGAAGGGCAAGGGCCGGATCTTCACCGCACGGAAGGTCGTCCTCGCGGCCGGTACCTACGGCACCCAGACCCTGCTGCACCGCATGAAGGCCGGCGGTCAGCTGCCGTACCTGTCCACCCGGCTCGGCGATCTGACCCGCACCAACTCCGAGGCGCTGGTCGGCGCGCAGACGGACAACCGGCGCTACCGCAAGGCGACCGGGGAGCCGAAGGCCGACTTCACGCGCGGGGTCGCCATCACGTCCTCCGTCCATCCGGACGAGAACACCCACATCGAGCCCGTCCGCTACGGCAAGGGATCCAACTCGATGGGAGGCCTGTCGATCCTCCAGGTCCCCTACGCCGAGGGCTCCTCGCGCGTCCTTGCCTGGCTGGCGAACGCGGCCCGCCACCCGGTGCTCGTCGCCCGCTCGCTGTCCAACCGGCGCTGGTCGGAGCGGACCATCATCGGCCTGGTGATGCAGTCCCTGGACAACTCGCTGACGACCTACCTGAAGCCCGGTGGCGTCGGCAAGGGCCTGCTCACCGCGCGGCAGGGGCACGGCGCCCCCAACCCCAAGCAGATCAAGGCCGCCTCCGAGGCCGCGTCCGCGCTCGCGGCCGAGATCAACGGCTTCGCGGGCAGCAACGTCGGCGAGCTGATGGGCACCCCGCTGACCGCGCACTTCCTCGGCGGCTGCCCCATCGGCGACTCCCCGGAGACCGGAGTGATCGACCCGTACCACCGGCTCTACGGCCACCCCGGCATCTCGGTCGTGGACGGAGCCGCGGTATCGGCGAACCTCGGCGTCAACCCGTCGCTGACGATCACGGCGCAGGCCGAGCGGGCGATGTCGTACTGGCCGAACAAGGGCGAGGAGGATCCCCGTCCGGCATCGGGAGCGGCGTACGAGCGGCTGAAGCCGGTGGAGCCGCGCGACCCGGCGGTCCCTGCGGACGCGTTCGGCGCGCTGAAGCTGCCGTTCCTGGGCATCCCGGCGGTGCCGCCGAAGAAGTAGCCCGGAACGGAGACGAGGGACCTGCGTCCCCCTCCGAACGCAGGTCCCTCGCTTCTTACCGTCTTCTTGATCCGGCAGCAGGTTTGATCAGTGAGAGGCTTGAACGGTTGCGCCGCCTCACGGGATTTTTGTGTGCCGTGAGTCACAGCGATGCGCCGGGTGGTCATGACGAAGGGCCCCGCGGGACGTGAGCCGCGGGGCCCTTCTTTCGTCAGCACCGACGTCAGGGCAGCGCCGGTGCCTGGAAGCGGCGCCGGGGGGTTGCGCCGCTGTGGTGTGGTCTCGACCTCTGGCGGACGGGTGGGGTCGGTCAATGCCGCTGCCTGCGCGGGGACTTGGGGGCTTCTACGCATCGTGCTGGATGAGCGAGGCATCCGCAACCGTTTGACCCGGCACTGGTGCATTTTTGCAATTTTCCGCCGGTCGGCCCCGGGCGTCCCCGGAGCCGACCGTTCCCTTGTGTGACCGGGCTGCTGTCCCCTGCCGTCCGGTCACTTCCCTGGAGCGAGGTCCCACGGCGCACGGCATGACCCGTACACCTCATCGCTCCAGCGAGCCACGCGTGGTTCTGTCGGGCCCGCCCCTGGCTGGCACGGACACCGGGATCAACGAAGCGGTGCGCGGGCCGGTCACGCGCCGTACGGGTGAGAGCGGGGCCGAACTCAGATGCGACCCCGGCACAGCTCCAGCAGCGTCATCGCGAGGGCGGTACCCGGCTTGCCGAGGGCCTCGCGGTAGCGGCCGAGGATCTCCATCTCGCGGGAGAGGTTCACGCGCCGGCCGCCGGAGGCGATCCGCGTCTCCTGGACGACGGTGGACACGGCCATCCGCTCCTGGATGAGACCGATGATCCGGTCGTCGAGGGCGTCGATGCGCTCACGCGCGTCGGCGATGGTCTGTTCCGGCGTGATGGTGGTCATGTCGGGGCTCCTCGGTGAGGGTGAGTGCCCCGGAACGGCAGGACCCGGGAAAACGACAGGCGCCCCGGGCCTTGTCGGCCCGGGGCGCCTGGTAAGTCGCTCGGCGGTTCGCTCAAGCAGCACGACCATGGCAGCCGGCGGGCCGGGTGCCATAGGTAAAGAAGCGGGTCGTCTGCGTGTGCATGGGGCCAGTATGCCACGGGAACCTCTGGCCGCCCCGCCCTTGCCAGGGTCGGAGCCCCAGGATGACGGCACGGGGGCCCACGCCCACCCCGTTAGAATCGGTAGCACAGACCCCGCCCAGACCGCCGGAAGGCAAGGCACCCCGTGTCATCAGCGACCCAGTCTGCCGCCACCCCCGACACCGTCCTGGTCGTCGACTTCGGCGCGCAGTACGCCCAGCTCATCGCCCGTCGCGTCCGCGAGGCGCGGGTCTACAGCGAGATCGTGCCGAGCAGCATGCCGGTCCAGGAGATGCTCGCCAGGAACCCCGCGGCGATCATCCTCTCCGGAGGCCCCTCGTCCGTGTACGAGGAGGGCGCCCCCCGTCTCGACCGCGCGCTCTTCGAGGCCGGCGTCCCCGTCTTCGGCATGTGCTACGGCTTCCAGCTGATGGCGCAGAGCCTCGGCGGCACCGTCGACAACACCGGCGCCCGCGAGTACGGCCGGACCGACCTGCACGTCTCCAAGGTCTCCTCCACCCTGTTCGAAGGCACCCCGGCCGAGCAGCACGTGTGGATGTCGCACGGCGACGCCTGCTCCGCGGCCCCCGAGGGCTTCACCGTCACCGCGTCCACGGACGTCGTCCCGGTCGCCGCCTTCGAGAACGACGAGAAGAAGCTCTACGGCGTCCAGTACCACCCCGAGGTCATGCACTCCACGCACGGCCAGCAGGTGCTGGAGCACTTCCTCTACCGGGGCGCGGGCCTCAAGCCGGACTGGACCACCGGCAACGTGATCGAGGAGCAGGTCGCCGCGATCCGCGAGCAGGTCGGCGACAAGCGCGCCATCTGCGGTCTGTCCGGCGGCGTGGACTCCGCCGTCGCCGCCGCCCTGGTCGCGCGCGCCATCGGCGACCAGCTGACCTGTGTGTACGTGGACCACGGCCTGATGCGCAAGGGCGAGACCGAGCAGGTCGAGAAGGACTTCGTGGCCGCGACCGGCGTCAAGCTGGTCGTTGTCGACGCCGAGGAGCGCTTCCTGACCGCGCTCAAGGGGGTCAGCGAGCCCGAGGAGAAGCGGAAGATCATCGGCCGCGAGTTCATCCGCGTCTTCGAGCAGGCGCAGGCCGAGATCGTCGCCGACGAGGGCCCCGCCGTGGAGTTCCTGGTCCAGGGCACCCTGTACCCGGACGTGGTCGAGTCCGGCGGCGGTACCGGCACGGCCAACATCAAGTCGCACCACAATGTCGGCGGCCTGCCCGAGGACCTCGAGTTCAAGCTGATCGAGCCGCTGCGCAAGCTGTTCAAGGACGAGGTCCGGATGGTCGGCCAGGAGCTGGGCCTGCCGGAGGAGATCGTCCATCGCCAGCCCTTCCCGGGCCCCGGTCTCGGCATCCGCATCGTCGGCGAGGTCACCAAGGAGCGTCTCGACCTGCTCCGCGACGCCGACGCCATCGCCCGCGAGGAGCTGACCGCGGCCGGCCTGGACCGGGACATCTGGCAGTGCCCGGTGGTGCTGCTCGCGGACGTCCGCTCCGTCGGCGTCCAGGGCGACGGCCGCACCTACGGCCACCCGATCGTCCTGCGCCCCGTCTCCTCCGAGGACGCCATGACCGCCGACTGGTCGCGGCTGCCGTACGACGTCCTCGCCCGCATCTCGACCCGGATCACCAACGAGGTCCGGGACGTCAACCGCGTCGTCCTCGACGTGACGTCGAAGCCGCCGGGCACCATCGAGTGGGAGTGATCCCGCTGATCGGCTGATCAGGTCCGCTTGAGCGTGCGCACCGGCTCTCCGGGCTTCCACACCTGGGTGACCAGGTACTTCTCGTTCTCGACGTAGGTGCGTACGACCTCCGTCAGCTCGGTGCGGAAGAGGTGGAACGGCTGCGGCGGTTCCACCTCTTCGACGTACGCCCCCTTCACCGTCGCCTCGACGACCTCGAGTGCCCGGCCACCTACCCGGACGTCCCCGCCGCCCACGTCGGCGCCCGGATTGGCCTGGAGCGCGAAGCGCGGGTCGCGGAGCAGGTCGAGTGCCTTGAGGGAGTTCGGCATCATGCCGAGCCACAGCTCTCCGTCCTGGAAGCGGACCTCCAGGCCGGTGGTGCGGGGGGAGCCGTCCTTGCGCAGGGTCGCGAGGACGTGATGCCGGTACGCGCCGAAGCGCTCCTCGGCGATCGCTGCCAGGTCGGGTGCGGCGGTGGTGAAGGCTGCCCAGTTCATACGCGCCACTCTCGCGGTCAATCCCGACAACCTCTGTCCGGTATCCGCTGCGTACGTCATCTTTACAAAACAGCTCTGCCCTTTCGCGCCGCCCGGCGGTAATTTCCGCCCGTACAGCAACCCCCACGCTGGAGGACCTATGCACGGGCCCACCCCGCCCCTGCCGCTGCCCACCGACCAGCTGCAGTTCGCCATGCCGCCGATGCACGAGTCGGTCGAGGACGAACGCCGGCACCGCAAGGAACGGCTCGCCGGCGCCCTGCGGATCTTCGGGCGCGCCGGCTTCGAGGACGGGGTGTCCGGGCACATCACCGCGCGCGACCCCGAGTTCACCGACTGCTTCTGGGTCAACCCGTTCGGGATGCCGTTCAAGCACGTCACCGTCAGCGACCTCGTCCTCGCCAACCAGGACGGGCAGGTGGTCGAGGGCCGCTACCACGTCAACCAGGCCGCGTTCACCGTGCACACCCAGGTCCACGCCGCCCGCCCGGACGTCGTCGCGGTCGCCCACTGCCACTCCGTGCACGGCCGGGCCGTCGCCGCGCTCGGCGACCTCATCGACCCCATCACCCAGGAGAGCTGCGCCTTCTATGAGGACGTGGCCCTCTACGACGCCTACACGGGGGTCGCCGTCGATGCCGAGGAGGGCCGTCGTATCGCGGCCGCGCTCGGCTCCCGCAAGGCCCTCGTGCTGCGCAACCACGGGCTGCTGACCGTCGGGGACTCGGTGGACGCGGCGGCCTGGTGGTTCCTGTCGATGGAGCGGTCGTGCCAGGTGCAGCTGATGGCGAAGGCGGCCGGCCGCCCGGTCCTCATCGACCACAAGATGGCCGTCGCCACCCGCGAACAGCTCGGCGGCGACCTGGTGGCCTGGATCAACTACCAGCCGCTGTGGCAGGACATCAGCCGCGGCGAACCCGACCTGCTCAGCTGAACCCCTTGAGCACCGCCGCCTTGGTCGCCGCGAACTCCTCGTCCGTGAGCACCCCGGCGCGATGCAGCTCGCCCAGCTCCCGCAGCCGCCGCAGCAGCACGTCGTGGTGGTCGGCCTGCGCCGGAACGGCGGCCGACGGCCCCTCCCGGTCCGCGTAGGCGCGGCCGGTGCGGGTGGAGGGATGGGGCAGCCGGGCGGTGACGGCCGCCGCGACCAGCGCGGTCAGCAGATCGCGCCGGACACTGCCCCACAGGTCGAGGGTGTAGGGATCCCGCTCGGGCGGCAGCTTGGAGAACGCCGTCTCCCGGGTCACGAACCGCAGGAAGCCGTCCTCGTACCCGGAGTTGGGCAGCCACTCGACCTGCACCAGGTCATGGAGGCCGATGATCCGGGGGCCGGTCGCGCGCTTGACCCGGTCGGAGCTGTCGGCCCAGTCGATGCGCACCTGGGCGCCGTCGAAGGAGACCGTGCCGTCGGAGGACCGCACCGAGACCGGCACCGGTGGTCCCGGCAGCAGATAGGCCGCAGCGGGCTCCTGGGGGACCTGGTCGAGCAGCAGCGCGTGCCGGATCTCCTCGGCGACGAACTCGGCGACCCCGCCACGGTCCGCGTCCACCGTCAGCCGGTAGGGATCGACGGTCTCCGGCAGCCGGCCGCCCGTGGCCTGCAGCAGCGGGTCGGCGCCCTCGCGCAGCCGCAGCCGCAGCCGGCCCCGCTTGCGCTCGGGTTCGTAGACGACACCGGACACCGCTTCGAGGGGTACGGAGATCTCCCCGTACGTCTGCCGGAACAGCGGTACCGAACGGTGGAGTCCGGGGGTGATCCGGATCGTGCTGCCGTCGAACGCCCAGGTGCCGTCCCGCTGGATGATCTCGGCCATACGGAGATTCTCGCAGCCGGGTCAACACGGCGGCCCGGACTTCACCCGCCGCCACCCCGGCCCGGCGGGCCCGGGCGGCCCGGCGTAGGGCACAATTCGCTGTCGGCACAGGGGAGTTGCACGGTGGCGAAACGGCCCGCACAGGGGCCCGCCGGCCGTGTCTCGGGTCGTGGGGAAGGCGGGCGTCGGACGTGGCGGTGCAGGAGGCGAGACAGGGCGCGGCAACGGGGGCCGACGGGGCGCACGGGGGCGGCTGCACCTGCGGTGACTGTCCGCACGGGGCCCGGGAGGGACATCGGCGGGCCGTCGCCGCGTTCCTGCACATCCGTGACGAGTTCGCGGCCGGGCAGGGCCTGCCGCCGGCCGTGGCGCACTCGGACTCGGCCTCCCGCCAGTGGGTCTCCGAGGAACTGACCCAGCGGGCGGAGGCCGTCGCCGAACGCGGCCGGGCGGAGGGCGAGGCGTGGCTGGCCCGGCTGTGGCTGCGGACGGCGTGCACGGTGTGGGGCGCGGTCGTCGTCCTGCTGCTCGCCGAGTCGCTCACCGCGGTGGGGGCGGGCTGGAGCGGCGCCCGGACCGCCGCACTGGTCGCCGCGCTCGTCGTCGCGGGAGCGCTGACCGCCGCCTCCTGGTTCCACCGGGCGCGGGGCGGGGCGCTGGCCCCGCTGATCGGCGAGGACCACCGGATGTCCACCTCGCGCGCGGTGGCGGCCGGCTGGGTCCTGCTCGTCGCCTACGCGGTCCTGCTGCTGGCCGGCCGTCTGGCCGTCGCCTCCGACGGCGCCGAACGCGACGCGCTGCTCGCCGGGCTCGACCTCGGGCGCGGGGCGGGCGTGGTGACCGTCCTCGCCGTGGTGTGCGGCATCGCGGTGCTGGTCCGCCGGGTGGTGGGCATGCGCATCCTCGGGCTGCGGCTGCAGAAGGTGCCGGCCCACCGGCCGCGCGCCGCCGACCTGCTGACCGACGACTCAGGCCGGGGCGCCTTCGCCGACCTCCAGTACGTCGTCATCAGCGCCGTCGCCGTGCTCTTCGCCGCCGTACGGCTGGCCCGCCGTCCCGACCAGCTGCCCGACCTGCCCTGGGGACTCGCGGTCGTCGTGCTGATCTCGGCCGCGACCTACCTGGCGGGCAAGTACGCCGAGGGCGGCCGCCCCGCCATCCTCTCCGTGGTCCGCGCCCGCGAACCCGGCGACCTGGACGGGCCGATCCGCACCGGCGACGACATCGAGATCCGCGGCACCGGCTTCGTCCCGCCCGGCGCCCGGAGTGCCGACCGCCTCTCCCGGTTGGTCGTGCGCATCGGCGCGGTCGACGTTCACGTCCCGCTGGTTCCCGTCACCGGCGGCTTCAGCAACCCCACGGACACCGTCCTGACCGTGCCGGTGCCGGCCGAGGTGGAGCCCGGATCGGTGGAGGTGCAGGTGGTGACCGCGGCCGGGGTGGCGACCAATCGGTGCGTCATCGAGGTGACCGACTGAGAGAAACGGTGAGCGAGGAGTTCCGTCCCTCGACATCCGCCCCCCCTCTCCCCTCCCAGGGCGCCCGGAAATTACGAAAAAACCGCCCGGGAGAGGATTGAACCCTCCCCGTCTGTCGTACGTATGCACCCGTGAGGGCTCGGCACGGCGGGCGAGAGGCGGCTGCAGCGATGACTCACGGCATTCGGACGGACATGCACACGACACACCCGAACCGCGGCGGCGACTGGCGGGACTCCGCCACCCGCTATGCCCTCCTTCCGCTCCGCATCTTCCTCGGGGTCACCTTCATCTACGCGGGCCTGGACAAACTCACCAACAGCGCCTTCATGAAGTCCGGCGGCGCCGGCTCGATCGGTGACACCATGCGCTCCGCACGCGCGTCCTCCGCCATCCCGGCGCTGATCGACCTCGCCCTCAAGAACCCGGTCGGCTTCGGCT
Organism: Streptomyces sp. NPDC007905; assembly: GCF_042959345.1. Lineage (NCBI taxonomy): Bacteria > Bacillati > Actinomycetota > Actinomycetes > Kitasatosporales > Streptomycetaceae > Streptomyces > Streptomyces sp. NPDC007905. The sequence continues at coordinate 77,002 of NZ_JBIBKS010000005.1, forward strand.
ACGCCATCGCCCTCGGTGAGCTGGCCGTGGGCATCGCCACCCTGCTGGGCCTGTTCGGCCGCCTGGCCGCCCTCGGCGGCGCACTGATCTCGCTCAGCCTGTGGCTCACCGTGAGCTGGGCCACGACGCCCTACTACTACGGCAACGACCTCATCTACCTGATGGCCTGGCTGCCCCTCGTCCTCGCCGGAGCGCCCTACCTGTCGGTGGACGCGGCCCTGCGCGCGCGGCGACAGCGCGGGCGGGACTAGGGCCCTTCTGATGGATCTCCGCGGCGTCGCGGCGTCCTGCACGCACGCTCGCCGCACGGCGCGAAGGGACAGGTGGCTCCGCCACATGACCCTCCACGCCGCACGCCGAGCGCACGCACCGGACGCCGCTCCTTCCCCCACGGAGATCCATCAGAAGGGCCCTAGGGCCCTAGCACTGACTCTCGGCGCCGCGCCGTCTGCGTATGCCCCGTGTCACGGCCGCCGTGACACCGGCCAGACACAGCCCGCCCACCACCAACGGGACGATCCCGAACCACGGGGTGTCCCACAGCCCGGCCGCGTCCCCGGCGTACACGGCGCCGGCGGCGGTGAGGAAGAGACCGGCGACCAGCCTGCCGGGCTGGAACTCATGACGCAGCACGGCTGACCTCCACCTGTCCGACGCCGACCTGGAGGTCGAGGTCCAGCGTGCCCGCGTCCTTGTCGCCGCCCTTGGCCGGGACCAAGGTAGCGTCGGTGTGCCTGGCCGGCTGCACGTCCACGTCCTTCCTGCTGTCACCGGGCAACCGGATGTCGCCCACCCCCACGTCGATGTTCATCCGCACGACCGCGTCCGCCGGCACGATCACCTTCAGCTGTCCCGCACCGACATGGGCGTCGGTGGTCACCGTGCGCCCCTTCGGGAGGCGCAGGCCGGTCAGATCCAGGGTGCCGACGCCGGTGCCGAGGTCGTACCTGGACCGCACGTCCGCCGTCGTCGCCGGCTTCCAGGATGTCTGCCGCCAGTGGGTCGTGACGTCCTTCGGCAGGGCCGTGACCCCCGCGAGCAGTGCCGCCGTGACGAGCGCCAGGAACACCGACCCGGCCCCCGTCCGCCCCAGGAACGCGCTGAGCGTGATGCCCAGGCCGAGGACCACGAGCGCGCAGGCCAGCCCGGCCTGCAGGCTGGTGCCCAGCGGGTGCTTGTCCCAGGTCAGACCGGTGCCCAGGCCCCCGGCCAGGAGGGCGAGCAGGAAGACCCAGCCGCCGATCCAGCGCGGGCCGCGCGGTGTCGGAGCCGCGGTGCGCGGCGCGTGCACGGAGCCGTGGTGGGGCCAGGGGGTGACGATGCCGACGTCGACGGCCGAGACGAGATCCCGGTCGCGGGCGTCCCCGGGGCCCCAGAGGTAACCGGTGCCGCCGACATGGGTGCCGTCCTTGACGATCGGATCCCGCCACCAGGACGGATAGGTGGTGACGACCGGCGGCGCCTGGGCCTCCGGAGGGGCGTCGGCGGCGGCCTGAGCGGCCAGCGGATCGGGGTCGGGGGCGCCGCGGCGCCGCGACCAGTACCCGGCGCCGGCCAGTAGCAGGGAGAGCACCACGGCGAAGGTCAGCACGCCCCCGTTCCTCAGCATGGTCAGGAAGATCCCGCAGCCGACCAGGGCGAACAGCACGGCGGCCAGCGCCTGGCCGTCGACCCGTCCGGTCAGCAGCTTGCGGACCTCGTTCTCCTCTTCCTCCCCGTACGGCACGAGCAGCCAGGCGAAGCCGTAGAAGATCAGGCCGATGCCGCCGGTCGCGGCCAGTACGGCCAGGGTGATCCGGAAGATCACCGGGTCCATGTCGGTCTGCCGCCCGAGGCCGGCGCACACCCCGGCCATCATCTTGTGTCCGCGGTCGCGCCGGAACCGGTGGGGCGGCTCGGCGATCTCCGGCTCCGGCGCCGACCCGGTCCCCTCCGTCGACCCCGTCCCCCCGGTCGCCTCCGCCCCCTGCGTCCCTTCCATCCCTTCCGTCTCTCCCGTCGCGGCGGGCGCGGCATCCGTCGGTCCGGTGCCCGGGGCCGGGCACGGGCCGGAGCCGGGTCCCGGACCCGTCGCGGCGTGCTCGTGATCCGTCATGCGTCCATGGTGACGGGCCGCCCGCCGCGGCGGCAGCCGGGATGACCCTGGACGAACCCTGAGATCGGCCCTGAGACCGCGGTGGGAGGCGTTCGAGGCACGGCCGGCCGGCCCTCGCGGACGGCCCGCTCGAAGATCAGGGGAGTCTAGGGGGCCGACCCTGATGTCCCGCCTCCGCGCCCATGTGACCATCGATGGCATGCCGGAAGCCGCAGCACTGCCCCTCGACGACCCGCGGCCACCGCGCAAGCTCTACCGCAGCAGCGACGGCCGCTGGCTCGGCGGGGTGGCGCGGGGTCTCGCGGGGCACCTCGGGCTGCCTGTGATCTGGGTCCGCCTCGCCTTCGTCGGCCTGTTCATGGCGAACGGACTCGGAGCACTGCTGTACGCCGCGTTCTGGTTCTTCGTGCCGCTCGGCGTCGGCGGCGTCGGCGACCAGAAGCCGCAGTCGCTGGTCGGCACCGCGACCTCGCGGGACGGCCGCCGCAGACTGGTCGCCCGCAAGCCGGACAAGGGGCAGATCGTCGCGCTGCTCCTCATGGTCATCGTGTCCATCGTCTTCGTGGGCAGCGTCAACCTGACCAGCGGGGCCAAGGCGTATCTGCTGCCCGCCGTCCTGGTCGCTGCCGGTGTCGCCCTCGTCTGGCGCCAGGCGGACAACGCCCGCCGGGCCCGCTGGGTCGAGGTCGGCAGCCGTCGGCGCACGCTGACCCTGCTGCGGGCGGGCGTCGGGGTCCTGCTGGTCACCGCCGGTGTCTCCGCCATCTTCGTCATGCAGGGCTCGGCCGCCCACCTCGGCGCCGTCCTGCAGGCCGCGCTCATCGTCCTGGTCGGCATCACGCTGCTCGCCGGCCCCTATCTGGTCCGTATGACCCAGGACCTGTCCGAGGAACGCCTGATGCGCATCCGCGCCCAGGAGCGCGCCGAGGTCGCCGCCCACGTCCACGACTCCGTGCTGCACACCCTCACCCTGATCCAGCGCAACGCCGACAACGCCGGTGAGGTGCGTCGCCTGGCCCGCGCCCAGGAGCGGGATCTGCGCACCTGGCTGTACAAGCCGGAGGGCACCGGCAAGGACGAGGCGGACGAGCCGGACACCGTCGCCGAGGCGGTGCGGCGCAACGCGGCCGAGGTCGAGGACAAGCACGGCGTGCCCATCGAGGTGGTCGTGGTCGGCGACTGCCCGCTCGACGAGCGGACCGGCGCGCAGATGCAGGCCGCGCGCGAGGCGATGGTGAACGCCGCCAAGTACGGTGGCGAGGGCGGTGCCGTGCAGGTCTACGCCGAAGTCGAGGGCAGGACGGTCTTCGTGTCCGTCCGCGACCGCGGCCCGGGCTTCGACCTCGACTCGATACCCGCCGACCGCATGGGCGTCAGAGAATCGATCATCGGCCGCATGGAGCGCAACGGCGGCACGGCCCGGCTGCGGGCGGTGCCGGACGGCGGCACGGAGGTCGAGCTGGAGATGGAGAGGGCGGAAAGGACGTCATGAGCGACGCGACCGAGGCGAACGGTACGGCGGGGGCGGCGGATCAGACCGGGTCCGGTGCTGGGAAGCGGCAGGTGCGTGTGGTGCTCGTGGACGACCACCGCATGTTCCGCACCGGCGTCCAGGCCGAGATCGGGCAGACCGCGGAGACCGGCGTGGAGGTGGTCGGCGAGGCCGCGGACGTCGACCAGGCGGTCACGGTCATCACGGCGACCCGGCCCGAGGTGGTCCTCCTCGACGTCCACCTGCCGGGCGGCGGCGGGGTCGAAGTGCTGCGCCGGTGCGCCGCGTTGATGACGGACGCCGAGCGGCCCGTCCGCTTCCTCGCGCTGTCCGTGTCGGACGCGGCGGAGGACGTGATCGGTGTGATCCGCGGCGGCGCCCGGGGTTATGTCACCAAGACCATCACCGGCACCGACCTGGTCGACTCGATCTTCCGCGTCCAGGAGGGCGACGCCGTCTTCTCCCCGCGCCTGGCCGGGTTCGTGCTGGACGCCTTCGCCTCCACCGACGCCCCGCCGGTCGACGAGGACCTGGACCGCCTCACCCAGCGCGAGCGGGAGGTACTGCGCCTGATCGCCCGCGGCTACGCGTACAAGGAGATCGCCAAGCAGCTGTTCATCTCGGTGAAGACGGTCGAGTCCCATGTCTCGGCGGTCCTGCGCAAGCTCCAGCTGTCCAACCGCCACGAGCTGACCCGCTGGGCCACGGCCCGCCGCCTGGTCTGACCCCTGACCGGCGGCCCTGGTCCGTCGCCTCACCGGCCGGCCTCACACCACCCGCGTGGCCCCGGCGAACGGCATCTGGTCGATCGGGGCCAGCCGGACCGGTGCCGACGGGTTCGGGGCGTGGATCATCTGCCCGTTGCCGACGTAGAGGCCGACGTGGCTGATGCCGGAGTAGAAGAACAGCAGGTCGCCGGGCTGGAGTTCCGAGCGGGAGACACGTCGGCCGGCGTTGATCTGGGCGTAGGTGGTGCGGGGCAGGGAGATGCCGGCGGACCGGTAGGCGGCCTGGACCAGGCCCGAGCAGTCGAAGGCGTTCGGGCCGGTCGCGCCCCACACATAGGGGCTGCCGAGCTTCTGGTAGGCGTAGGCGACGGCCGCCGCCGCGCGGGAGCCGGAGGCGGCGACGGACCCCGCCTGCTCCAGGGCCGCCCGGGGGTCCGAAGCCGACCGCGAGGCGTGCCCCGGCGCGCTGCCGCCCCCGGTGACCTGCGCCCGCTCCGGCGGAGTGAGCCGCGCCAGCAACTCGCGCGCCTGGGCCAGCTTCCCGGTGATGGTCTTATTCTGCCGTTTCAGCTCCGCCTGCCGCGACCGCAGCGACGTCAGCTCGATGCGGGCGGCGCCACGCAACTGCTCGATCTCCCGCAGCTGTTCGCGCACCCGAGCCACCGCCCCGGCCCGCCGTTCGCCGGCCCGCTCCGCGAACGCGGCCCCGTCCAGGTACTGGTCCGGGTCGCTGGAGAGGGCGAGCTGCCAGGCGGGGTCGATGCCGCCCTCGCGGTACTGCGCCGCCGCGAAGGATCCCAGCGCGTCCCGGGCCGAGTTGAGCTTCTGCTGCTTGCGTGCGGTCTCGTCCCGCAGCGAGTTCAGCCTCCGCTGCGCCGCATCCGCCTTCTCCTTCGACCCGTTGTACGTCTCGGTGGCGGCCTCCGCCTCCTGGTACAGCTTGTCCACCTTGGCCTTCACCTGCGCGGGAGTCAGCTGCGGCTCGGCGTTGCCCGTCCCGTCGAAGGCCGTGGCGGTGGCCGCCCCCGCCAGGGCGAGGGTGGCGGCCGTTCGGGCCGTGTTGCCGCTGAGCGAGCGCTGTCGGGGCTTGCGGTGCGCTGCCACCTGGACCGTCACGTCCTTCCGTAGGACTTCCGTGGGACTGCTGCGACCGAGCGTTCGAGGCGTCCGGCGGTGGCCCGCACAGGGGGAGCGGGCCACCGCCGGACCTTTCTCGGCGTGGTGGCCGGCTGCCGCCCCTGGCCCGGGCGGCGGTGGGGAGCCGGTCACCTGGAGGAGGACGCTAAACCCGTCTGTGACAGGTCGGTAACGCGGAGTACGGAACTGGCTTCGGTGGGTCGGATTGTGGCTGTAAGTGACCGAGTTGTCATGCTGGAGTCGTCACCTTCACGCAGCGTGGTGACCGATGCGCGGAACCCGGGACACATGGGAGCCCCACGGTGCTATGGAGCGCATATATGCAAGATCCACCGACGCCTCGGTCCCCCCGGTGGCAGGAGGCACCGAGGCCCCTCATTAGGCTCCGGGCTCATGGACGTACTCATCCATCTCCTCGTCGGCCTGCACATCATCGGCATCGCCGCGCTGCTCGGCGGTTTCCTCACCCAGATGAAGGCGATGGGCCAGGGCACGGCCCGCTTCGTCCCCGGGATGCTGCACGGCGCGTTCACCATGCTGGTCACCGGCGTGGCCCTGGTCGGCCTCAACGAGGCCGACGGCCACCACGTCAACACCCTCAAGATCGGTGTGAAGCTGGCCCTGCTGATCGTGATCCTCGGGCTGGTCTATGTGCAGCGCGACGAGGAGAAGGTGGACAAGCGCGTCTTCGGGCTGGTCGGCCTGCTGACCATGGCGAACATCTTCATCGCCGTGCTGTGGACGTGACCCTCAGCGCCGTCCGCTGATCCCGGAGCGGGCGTCCAGGGCCGCGCCGGCCGCGACCGCGAGCCACGCCGCCACCGTCACCCACGCCAGCACCCGCCCCGGATCTCTCAGCCAGCCGACCTCCAGGGCGGCCGCGACCGACAGCGTGGCCGCCGCCGTCATCCCCATCGGGAACACCGTCGCCCACCGCTGCATGTCGAAGCGCAGCCGGGGCCGGGCAACCTCGGCCACCAGCAGGACGACGTACCAGGCGAGGCTCAGGACGAGCAGCGCGACCGTCACGTTGCGCAGCACACCCCGGTCGTCGTCGTTCCACAGGTACAGCCGCGCACTGTCGGCGGAGAGCAGCTGCGCCCCGGCCAGCGCCGAGATGGCCAGCGCCCCGCCCGCGATCCAGTGGTCCCCGGCCCCCTCGCTCAGCCGGCGCCGATCGAAGTGCGGCAGCGCGAGGCAGTAGAGCGCCAGGCCCAGCCAGAACAGCACCAGCGCGGCATGCGCGAGCCATGCCGCCACCTCGGCCGCGGCCAGCGTGGCCGCCAGCACCGCAAGTCCCTGCGTGGCCACACAGCACAGGAACACCGCTCCCGGCATGCGCCGCTCCCAGCGCCGCACGACAAGGAACAGCAGCACCGGCCAGAGCAGCACCGCCAGCGCCAGCAACGCCTCGGCCAGGGTCTGCCGGCCGAGCGCCGAGAACCGGGTGCCGAGCACCGCCGTGGCGGCGACGGCGGTGAGCCCGCCAGGGCTCTCCGCCTCGGCCAGCCACCGCTGCCGCCGCCACCCCAGCCGTACGGCGAAGTCGGCGGCCAGCGCCACCCAGGCGAGGCAGGCCGGCCACAGGAAGACCAGGGACGCCGTCTCGTCGCCCGCCAGGTGCAGGGCCACCGACACGATGCCGGTCGCCATCACGGCGGAGCCCGCCGCCGGCGGACGCTCCGCCCACCACGCTCGCAGACCTGGGATGCCGGGCATGCGCCCGATGCTAGGGAGCCGCGCGGGACCGGTGAGGAGAACACGCGCGCGGGGGGCCCGAAGAGACGACTTCAGGCGGGCCGGACCACGCTGTGGATGACCGATTCGCCCCCGTGGTGGACGGACTCCTCGCGGATGTACGCGCCGGGCCGCGGGGCGTGGATCATCATCCCGTTGCCCGTGCAGAGGCCCACGTGACTCAGGTCGTCGTGGAAGAAGACCAGGTCACCGGGGTGCGCGTCGGCGAGGGAGACCCTGGTGCCCGTGGAGGCCTGGTCGCGGGCGGTGCGCGGCAGGGTGACGCCGGCGGCCTTCCAGGCGGCCTGGGTGAGACCGGAGCAGTCGTAGGAGCCGGGCCCGCTGGCCCCGCTCACGTACGGCTTGCCGATCTGGGCGCGGGCGAAGGCGATCGCCTTCTCGGCCCTGGTGGCCTGCGCGGCGGAGGACCCGTACGACGGCGCAGCGGTCTCCTCCCGCCTCCCTTGCCCGGGCGCGGCCGGCCGCGCCTCCTCCTGGGCCGTCAGCCGGGACATCAGCTCGCGTGCCGAGGCGAGCTTCCGCTGGACGGCGGCCTTGGCGCTGTTCGGGTCGTACGCCGGCCCGTCGGGCGTCTCGATGACCTTGGAGGTCTCCTGCCGCTTCTTCACGGTCGAGGCCAGCCGGTCCATCACCCGGCTCTGGTGGAAGTAGTCCAGCGGGGGGTGCGCCTGCTCCTGCGGGTCGTCCGCGAACGGGACCTTCGCGAGGAGGGTGTCCAGCCGCCCCCGCTGCCGCCCGGCCCGCTCCGTTGCCTCGTCGGACCGCTCGGTCGGCGACTCCGCCCGGCGGTAGAACTCGTCGACCTTCTTCTCGATCTCCTCCAGGCTCGGCCTGCTGTCGTCGGCGGGGGCGGCCTCGGCCGTCTGGGACAGCACGGCCACGGAAGTGAACGCGGCGGTGGCGAGGGCGGGGGTGCGCAGACCCGGACCGAGGGTTCCGCCGGGGCGCGGCTTGCGGTGCGACGCCAAGGGAGGCGACTCCTTCCAATGTGCCGCCTACCGGGTTAGCTGTCGGGTTCGGGCGAGTGCTTCGGAAGGGTTGCCCTACGGCGTCGTCCCGGGCGGGAGTCGGCCGATTCACCCCAGGATCGGTGGGTCCCCGGCTCCGGCCGCCGTGAAGGGCGCACCGGACTCGGCGGAGGCCGCGCCGCCCGGCGACGTTCGCCGGGAAGGGTGCGTGCGGCCTGACGGCAACCTAGCCAACTCGTGTGACTCCTGTGAAGGTTGGTGTGCCATATGTCCGATACATTTCCGTGACCTGGGGCCTGTTTCATGCGCGCGTGACAAGGCGCTTCCGCTGGGTGAGGGCCTGGACGGCCGCTGCGGCGCGATGATCAACTCACGGGGAAACCGGCCACGTTCCCGGGGTGGCGACCGGTTGTCGGTGCGGCGCCCTAGACTCGGAGAGCGATGAGCAGCCTCTTTGACGACAGCTTCCTGGCGGACCTCCAGGCCCCTCGCGGGCACGAGGAGGAACCGCCGCCACCCGAGGACGGTCACGCTCCGGAGCTGGTTCCGGACGATCTGTTCGGCGGGAAGTTCGACGTGCCGCCGGACCGTGACGCCTACTACCGCGACGGCGCCCCCCGTCCGGCGATCGACGCGGCGGCACTCCTGGAGGGGCTGAACGAGAACCAGCGCGCCGCGGTCGTGCACGCCGGCTCCCCGCTGCTCATCGTCGCCGGCGCCGGCTCGGGAAAGACGCGCGTGCTCACCCACCGCATCGCCCACCTGCTCGCCGAGCGGAACGTGCACCCGGGCCAGATCCTCGCGATCACCTTCACCAACAAGGCCGCGGGCGAGATGAAGGAGCGCGTCGAGCAGCTCGTCGGTCCGCGCGCGAACGCGATGTGGGTCATGACCTTCCACAGCGCGTGCGTACGGATCCTGCGGCGCGAGTCGAAGAAGCTCGGCTTCACCTCGTCCTTCTCGATCTACGACGCCGCCGACAGCAAGCGTCTGATGGCCCTGGTCTGCCGCGACCTGGACCTCGACCCCAAGCGCTTCCCGCCCAAGTCCTTCAGCGCCAAGATCAGCAACCTCAAGAACGAGCTGATCGACGAGGAGGACTTCGCCGCCCAGGCCACCGACGGCTTCGAGAAGACCCTCGCCCAGGCCTACGCGCTCTACCAGTCGCGGCTGCGCGAGGCCAACGCGCTCGACTTCGACGACCTGATCATGACGACGGTCAACCTGCTGCGCGCCTTCCCGGACGTCGCCGAGCACTACCGCCGCCGCTTCCGGCACGTCCTGGTGGACGAGTACCAGGACACCAACCACGCCCAGTACGCGTTGGTGCGCGAGCTCGTCGGGACGTCCGAACACCCCGTCGACGTACCGCCCGGCGAGTACGACCTCCCGCCCGCCGAACTCTGCGTGGTCGGTGACGCGGACCAGTCGATCTACGCCTTCCGGGGCGCGACCATCCGCAACATCCTCCAGTTCGAGGAGGACTACCCGGACGCCACGACGATCCTGCTGGAGCAGAACTACCGCTCCACCCAGACGATCCTCTCCGCAGCCAACGCGGTCATCGAGCGCAACGAGTCCCGCCGCCCGAAGAACCTGTGGACCAACGCCGGCCAGGGCGCGCGGATCACCGGGTACGTGGCGGACACCGAGCACGACGAGGCCCAGTTCGTCGCCGAGGAGATAGACCGCCTGACGGACGCCGGCGAGGCGAAGGCCGGGGACGTCGCCGTCTTCTACCGCACCAACGCCCAGTCCCGTGTCTTCGAAGAGATCTTCATCCGCGTCGGCCTGCCCTACAAGGTCGTCGGCGGCGTCCGCTTCTACGAGCGCAAGGAGGTCCGGGACGTCCTGGCCTACCTGCGCGTCCTCGCCAACCCCGAGGACTCGGTGCCGCTGCGCCGCATCCTCAACGTCCCCAAGCGGGGCATCGGCGAGCGCGCCGAGGCGATGATCGACGCCCTCGCCCAGCGCGAGAAGATCAGCTTCCCGCAGGCCCTGAAGCGTGTGGACGAGGCGTACGGCATGGCCGCGCGCTCCACCAACGCGGTCAAGCGGTTCAACACGCTGATGGAGGACCTGCGCACCATCGTGGAGTCCGGGGCCGGACCGGCGACCGTGCTGGAGGCCATACTCGAACGCACCGGCTACCTGGCGGAGTTGCAGGCCTCCACCGACCCGCAGGACGAGACCCGCATCGAGAACCTCCAGGAACTCGCGGCCGTGGCCCTGGAGTTCGAGCAGGAGCGCGGCGAGGGCGAGGCCGGTACGCTGGCCGACTTCCTGGAGCAGGTGGCCCTGGTCGCCGACTCCGACCAGATCCCGGACGAGGAGGACGGCGACGGAGTCATCACCCTGATGACGCTCCACACCGCCAAGGGCCTGGAGTTCCCGGTCGTCTTCCTGACCGGCATGGAGGACGGCGTCTTCCCGCACATGCGCGCCCTCGGCCAGGCCAAGGAGCTGGAGGAGGAGCGGCGCCTGGCGTACGTCGGCATCACGCGCGCGCGGGAGCGGCTTTACCTCACGCGCTCGGCGATGCGCAGCGCCTGGGGGCAGCCGTCGTACAACCCGCCCTCCCGGTTCCTGGAGGAGATCCCGGCCGCCCATGTGGAGTGGAAGCGGACGGGGGCTGCCGCACCGATGTCCTCCGGACCGGCTTCCGGGATCGCGGCCTCGCTCTCCTCGTCCCGCTCGCGCTCGTCGGCGGCGGGCGCGTCCGGGTTCGCCACGCGGCGAGCCTCCGAGAAGCCGGTGGTGTCGCTGGCCGTCGGCGACCGGGTCACCCACGACCAGTTCGGGCTCGGCACGGTCGTCGCGGTGTCGGGCGTGGAGGACAAGGCCCAGGCGACGATCGACTTCGGGGACGGGAAGCCGAAGCGGCTGCTGCTGCGGTACGCGCCGGTCGAGAAGCTGTAGACGCGGTGAGCCCCGCCGTAGCGGCGGGGCTCGCATCAGCAGATGCTCAAGTCGGATCCAAGCCGTGGCTGCGCAGCCACGGCAGGGGGTCTATGGCCGACCCGCCCGCCGGCCGTACCTCGAAGTGCAGGTGCGGGCCGGTGGAGTTGCCCGAGTTTCCGGAGTAGGCGATCGGCTGGCCGGCCTTGACGGACGTCCCGGAGGGGACGCGGTAGCTGGAGAGATGGCAGTACCAGGTCTGCGTGCCGTCCTTCGCCGTCACGATCATCATGTTGCCGTAGGCGCTGTTCCACTTCGTGGAGACGACACCGTCGGTGGCGGACATCACGGTGGTGCCGTACGAGACCGGGAAGTCGATGCCCGTGTGCACGGACATCCAGTTCACACCCGCCTGGCCGAAGTAGGCGCTGAGCCCCTTCTGCGTGACCGGCAGCACAAACTTGGGACGCAGCCGCTCCTTGAGCGCGGCCTCCGCGGCCGCCTTCTTCTGCTGCAGTTCCTGCTGCGCCTTGAGGTCGATCCGGTCCTGCGTACGGCTGGCCCGGTCGGCGAAGTCGTCGGCGCCGGCGGAGAGCGTCCGGAGCTGGGCGTCCAGCTTGCCGTTGGCCACGGACGGCTTCACCGCCTGCGCGTCCGGGGCGGAGGCGGTGGTGTCCTTGCCGCCGTCGCCGGTCAGGCTGCCGACGGAGGCGGCGGCGATCCCGGCCACGCCCATCACACAGGCCGAGGGCACGGCGATGGTCAGCAGCGCGGAGCGCTTGGGGGGCGTACGGCGCCGGGAGCGCGCCGCACTGCGGGAGCCCGCGCGGGGTGCCGGGGCCCGGGTTGCCTCTTCCTGGTCGTCGAGCAGGTGCGCTACGGCGGGCAACTCGCCCGTGGCTCCCAACTCGCCGTCCCCGGCGGGCGCTTCAGCGTGCTCGCCGAGTTCACCGGCTTCAGCGGGTTCACCGTAAGAGGCGTCCTCATACGGCACCTGCTCGAAGGCGGCGGTCGCCTGCGCGTCGCCGACCTGCTCGAACATGGCCGTGGTCTGCTGGTCGAACGGTTCGGCAAGCTGTTCGTGCCCTACGGCCGCGCCGTCGGAGTTCCACTGCGTGGCGTCGTACGCGCCCGTGTCGAAGGCCTGGGTGCCCCAGTCCCACTGCTGGGTGGGGTCGGCGGCGGGCTGGTCGTGCTGCGTCCAGGCGCTCGCGTCCCACTGGCCGCTGACGTCGTTCCCGGTGGCCTGCGCGGGGACCGTCCAGGCGGTGCTGTCGTACCCGCCCGAGTCGTAGGCGGCGTGATGCTGGGCCGCGTACGGGTCGTAGTTCAGGGTGCCCGTACCGGTCTGCCACTGCGTGGTGTCGTACGCACCGGTGTGCTGCTCGCCGCCCGGGAGGCTGCCGAAGAGCGGGTCGGTGTCGAAGGCTCCGGTGTCGAACGCGCCGGTGCCGGTGGTGCCGACCGTGAAACCGGTGGCGTCGTAGCCGCCGTACGTGGTGAGGTCGTCGTAAGGGGCTTCCTGTGCCCCGTACGGCCCGTAGTGCGCGGCGGAGGCGTCGGAAGCCGGGGCCGGGGTGGTCATGCTCCCCGACGGGTGACGGTCGTTCACCAACTTCTCTTTCGCCTCGACAACAGGGGCTGCCAGAGCAGTGCGGCGACTGTACCCGGCGGTGCGCGGGCGCGACAATCTTCGGCTGGTTTCGCGTTGGCCGGAAACGGGCAATCGCCCGTGTTTCGGGGGCGGTGGACGCGAGTTTGGCCTTGTGTTCGAAGAGTGTTCGACGTCGGGTGACCGTGAGTCACCTGTGGAACGGCTGTGTCGCACGCGTGCGGACCCTCGGTCTCCTGCCCGGCTGCTCCGTCCGAGCCGCCGTCAGGCCACTGTCACGCCGCCCGTGAAGGTGTCCGCGGGCTGCGCGGCGTCGAGGGCCTCGCGTATTCCGGCCGCGACTGCGGGGTGCACCGGCAGTGCGAGATGCCCGATCCCCGTCACCTTCACGTTCAGCGCGTCCAGGTCGGGGTGGTCGATGCAGGCCGTCTCCAGGGGATCCATCACGGAGTCGAGGTCGCTCCAGAAGCTGACGAACCGGGTGAGGCAGCCAGGCGCGGGCCGGGCCAGTTCCTCGATCACCTCAGAGCCGGGCCGCATCTGCCGCACGATCGGATGCGCGCTGGCCAGCGGCACGGCCCGGGTGCCGGAGTGCGGGGTGCCCAGGGTGACGAGCATGCGCACCCTCAGGTCACCACTCAGGCACTGCACGTAATAACGCGCGATCAGTCCGCCGAGGCTGTGCCCCACGATGTCGATGCGGTCACTGCCCGTGCGCTCGCAGATCTCCTCCACGTGCCGACCCAGCAGTTCGGCGGCGGTGCGTATGTCACATGTCAACGGAGAGTAATTGAGTGACTCGACGCGCTGCCTGCCGTTCCGCACCAGGCTGCGGCGCAGCAGGACGAAAACCGAACGGTTGTCGATGAAGCCGTGCAGCAGCACCACCGGCGGGCCGGGCCGCTCGGGCAGCCGGGTGGCACCCCCCTGGGCGGGGAGCGCGGGGGTGCGGCGCTCCTGGATGAGGCCGGTCGGATACAGCAGCACATGGCCGGCCAGGATCGCGGCCTCCAGCGCGGTCGCCTTGAGGAGGGTCATGGAGAGGTCGACCAGTCTGCCGGGCCACAGGCGCCGGTAGAGAGGGAGGAAGAGCGGCAGTACCCCGGTGACCTTCATGGCCGACCTCCTGTCGGCACACAGGGGGGCGGCTCCGTCCCCCGTGTGCCCTCATGTCCCACCATGTGATTTCCCCCTCGGTCCGCACCGTAAAACCGCGGGTTGCGGGATGCTGGAGATAACGTTCGTTCACTTGCCGACGGGTGGCGGAACGTGCCAGATATGCGGTACTTGTCGGTACGAGCGGAAGCGGTCGCTTCCGTGGTCGCTTGATGGAGGCAGTGATGGGTGTGGCAGCCGGTCCGATCCGCGTGGTGGTGGCCAAGCCGGGGCTCGACGGCCACGATCGCGGGGCCAAGGTCATCGCGCGGGCGCTGCGCGACGCCGGTATGGAGGTCATCTACACCGGCCTTCACCAGACCCCGGAACAGATCGTCGACACCGCCATCCAGGAGGACGCCGACGCGATCGGCCTGTCCATCCTCTCCGGCGCCCACAACACCCTCTTCGCCGCCGTCATCGAACTCCTCAAGGAGCGGGACGCCGCGGACATCCTGGTCTTCGGTGGCGGCATCATCCCGGAGGAGGACATCCCGCCGCTGAAGGAGAAGGGCGTCGCGGAGATCTTCACGCCGGGGGCGACCACCGCGGCAATCGTGCAGTGGGTGCGGGAGAACGTACGGCAGCCGGCTGAGGCGTAGGGCGACGGTGACCGGCGTCAACGCCGTTCGTCCGGCCGCAGCTCCGCGGCCATCGCCGCCCTGAGCCGCAACGTGGCCATGAGCCGCTGAAACGCCTCCGCCCAGTACCCCCCGGCCCCCGGCGACGCGTCCTCCCGTTCGTCGGGTACCGCCAGCAGGCCGTCCAGGCGTGCGGCCTCCGCCGGGTCCAGACAGCGCTCGGCCAGTCCCATCACCCCGCTGAAGCTCCATGGATAGCTGCCGGCGTCCCGGGCAATGTCGAGGGCGTCCACCACGGACCGGCCGAGCGGGGCGGCCCAGGGAACCGCGCACACCCCCAGCAGCTGGAACGCCTCCGACAGGCCGTGCGTCGCGATGAATCCGGCCACCCACTCGGCCCGTTCTGCCGCCTCCAGCGCGGCCAGCAGCTTCGCCCGCTCCGCCAGGGACACCGCTCCGGGCCCGCCGGCCTCCGGTGCCGACGGTGCTCCGAGCAGCGCCCGCGACCACGCGGCGTCGCGCTGCCGCACCGCCGCCCGGCACCAGGCCGCGTGCAGCTCGCCCTGCCAGCCGTCCGCCACGGGCAGCGCCACGATCTGCTCCGGGGTGCGTCCGCCGAGCCGTCCCGACCAGGTGCCGAGCGGTGCCGCCTCCACCAGCTGACCGAGCCACCACGACCGTTCTCCTCTGCCCGCGGGAGGTCTGGCCGTCACACCGTCCCGCTCCATCCCCGGGTCGCACTCGGGCGGCGCCTCCACGACGACCATGGGCGAGTTCCCCGTGCGGTCGACGGCCACACATGCCGCGGCCCGCACCGCCATCCGCGCGGCGAGTGCCGAGCCGGGCAGCGTGGACAGCAGCTCTGCGGCCGTCGCCCTGACGTTGCGGCTGCGATCGCGCAGGGCCTGCTCCAGGAACGGCTCGTCCAAGGGGCACAGGCCCGTGCGCAGCGAGTCGAGGAACATCAGCCGGTCCTCCGCCCGCTCCGTCGCCCAGGTCGCCGTCAGCAGCTCCCGGGCGAGCGCGGGCGTACGGGCTCGCAGCGCGGCCAGCAGGGCGACCCGCTCGGCGAACAGCCCCTCCTCCCAGAGCCGCCGCACCGCCTCGCCGTCCTCGGGGTCGGGCAGCGTCGCTCCGCCGCCCGGCGCCGAGCGCAGCGCGAACCGCCAGTCCGGGTTCAGCCGGGCCAGCCACAGCGCCCGTGTCCCCGCGAACGTGAGCGCCGCCGGCCGCAGGTCCGTCCGGCCCCGGGCGGCGTCCAGCAGCGCGGGCAGCGCCTGCGGGGGCGCCGCGTACCCGTGCGCGTTGGCCGCCGCGAGCCACTGCGGGAGCAGCTCCACGAGGTCGGGCGAGCTGCCCCGCCGGCCACCGCCTCCCCCTCCGGGGCGGTCGGCCAGCAGCATCGCGAGCCTGCGCGCCGCGGCCGCGGGCAGCGCCGGACGCGGATCCTTGGGAGCCGGTTCCGGCCGTCGCGCGGCCCGCCCGGGCCGCAGCCCCGCCCGCCGCCGCACGGTGGCCACTGCGGCGGCGTCCAGCAGCGCCGCCGGGGCCTCCCTGCCGGGCACGGCTGCCGCCCGGGGGCGCCGGTCGGTGCCGAGGAGGGCCGTGGTGACGAGGTCGTCCCAGGAGCTCGCGGGAGCCGGGGCGTCCCGCTGGGCCGAGGTGCCGTTCATGACGTTTCCTCCCTCATGGCGTTCCCATCGCTTCGTGTCCCGCGTGGCCGGTCCGCCGCGGTCAGCACAGCGTCACCGGCTCGCCCGGGCCCTGCGGCCAAGCCGTCAGCGGGGTGAAGCCGCGGTGGCCGCACTCGCCGAAGACCGTGACGGGGGCGCCGCCGGACAGGGCCACCAGACGCCACAGGCCCGGGCGGGAGCGGGCGGACGGGGTGAGCGGGAGCGCCGAGTCCGTATCGGCGTCGGCCAGCTGCCAGGAGCCCGGTTCCGCGTCCGGTGCCGGTATGACGCGGTCCAGGGTGACCGGGACCGAGTCGAGCCAGGGGTCCGCACACAGCGCCTCGCCGTAGCGGGCCGCGGCCTCGGCCGTGGTCACACCGGGCGGGCGGAGTGCGGACGGCGCGGGCGGGGCGTACCGCTCGCCCAGCGCCGCCCGCACCTGTCCGGCGCCGGGGAACACCGACAGGTCGGCCTCCAGCGCCAGGCCGACCGGCAGCGACAGCTCCGGTGCCCGGCCGGCCGCGCCGTAGGAGAGGAGCAGCCGGGTGTGGCCCGACTCGGCGCCGTGCAGCCATGTACGGCGCGTCGTCAGTTTCGGGTCGACCGTGTCGTACTGGGCGAGGACCAGCCAGCGGTCACGCACCGGCGGGCCGTCCGCCGAAGCGGGCAGGCCGAGCCGCGAGCGGACCGTGGCCGCGAGAGCCTTTGGCAGCCGGTCGCGGCGCAGCCAGCCCTGGTCGAGCAGGTGCAGCAGGGCGCACTCCTCCAGCAGGCGGGCCGGCCAGCCCGGGCCGGAGGCGGGTATCACTCCCAACTCCCGTACGCGGGCGGCTAGTCCGGGCGCCTGGGCGTCGACCATGCGGGCCGCCGTCTCGTCCCACAGTCCGTACCCCGCCTGCTCGGCCGACGCGAGGCCGCCGCGCAACAGGTCCGCCAGGCGCTGCTCCAGCTCCGTCGCCCCCGCCGTGACCCGTTCGGCCCGGCGCTCCGCCCGGCGCCGCACCGCCTCCGGATCAGCGGACCCGGCCGCGGAACTCCCGCCGCCCTCCGCCCGTTTGCCCTCCGCACGCCCACGCCTGCCCGAGAGCCACTGCTCGGCCCACTCCGGCGGCGCGGCCACCGGCACAGTCGCGCCGGCCGCGCCCTCGGGCTCCGCCCACAGCAGCAGCAGTCCGAGCGCGTGCTTGCACGGGAACTTCCGGCTCGGGCAACTGCACTTGTACGCCGGCCCGGCCGCGTTCGCGAGGTCCACCACCGTCTGGTACGGCCTGCTGCCACTGCCCTTGCACAGCCCCCACACCGTCCCCTCTCCGCTGCCCGCCTCGGACCACGGCCCGGCCGCGCCCAGCTTGCTTCCCGCCTTGCGTGACGCGGCGTCAGGCGCCAGCGCCAGCACCTGCTCCGCGGTCCAGCGCACCCCCTGCTCAGTCATGTCACCGACGGTAGGTCCCGCCACTGACAATCGGCCTTGCGGCCGCGTTTGCGCAGGTCAGGGCGATTGTCAGTGGCGTGGTGCACGGTGGATGCCAGATGACCACCGGCCGAGCTGGAGGGGGCCTCAGCCATGACTGTGTCCATGAAGTCAGTGGAACCGACGTCCGTCGAAGCGAGCGGGAGCCAGTCTCCGCAGGTGTTGCGACCGCATGCCGAGCACGCCTTCGCCGCCGAACTGGCCGCGCTGTCCGCACAGGACGACCGCCCGCGCCCGGTCCGCTGGAAACTGTCGCCGTGGGCGGTGGCGACCTACCTGCTCGGCGGCACCCTGCCGGACGGCACCGTGATCACACCGAAGTACGTGGGCCCGCGCCGCCTCGTCGAGGTCGCCGTCACCACCCTCGCCACCGACCGCGCCCTGCTCCTGCTCGGTGTGCCCGGCACGGCCAAGACGTGGGTGTCGGAGCACCTGGCGGCCGCCGTCAGCGGTGACTCGACCCTGCTGGTGCAGGGCACCGCGGGCACCCCGGAGGAGGCGATCCGGTACGGCTGGAACTACGCGCAGCTGCTCGCGCACGGCCCCAGCCGCGACGCCCTCGTGCCCAGCCCCGTGATGCGGGCCATGGCCGAGGGCATGACGGCCCGTGTGGAGGAGCTGACCCGCATCCCGGCCGATGTGCAGGACACGCTGATCACGATCCTGTCCGAGAAGACACTGCCGATCCCGGAACTGGGCCAGGAGGTCCAGGCGGTCCGCGGGTTCAACCTCATCGCCACCGCCAACGACCGCGACCGCGGCGTCAACGACCTCTCCAGCGCGCTGCGCCGCCGCTTCAACACCGTGGTGCTGCCACTGCCGGAGAGCGCCGACGCCGAGGTCGACATCGTCACCCGGCGCGTCGAGCAGATCGGCCGGTCGCTGGACCTGCCGGCCGTGCCCGACGGAATAGAGGAGATCCACCGGGTGGTGACCGTCTTCCGCGAGCTGCGCGACGGCATGACCGCCGACGGCCGTACGAAGCTGAAGTCGCCGAGCGGCACGCTGTCCACCGCCGAGGCGATCTCCGTCCTCACCAACGGCCTTGCGCTGGCCGCCCACTTCGGCGACGGCGTGCTGCGCCCGGCGGACGTCGCCGCCGGCATCCTGGGGGCGGTCGTCCGTGACCCGGCGGCCGACCGCGTGATCTGGCAGGAGTACCTGGAGACGGTCGTCCGCGAGCGCGACGGCTGGAAGGACTTCTACCGCGCCTGCAGGGAGGTGAGCGTGTGAGCGACGACTCCGCATGGAGCAGGGCACACGCCGGCGGACCGCTGCTGCTCGGCGTACGGCACCACGGGCCCGGCTCCGCTCGCGCGGTGCGGTCCGCCCTGGACGCCGCCCGGCCCGGCGTCGTGCTGATCGAAGGTCCGCCCGAGGCCGATGCGCTGATCCCGCTGGCCGCCGACCCGGAGATGCGGCCTCCGGTCGCCCTGCTCGCCCACGCGGTGGACGAGCCCGGCCGCTCGGCGTTCTGGCCCCTGGCCGAGTTCAGCCCCGAGTGGGTGGCGATCCGCTGGGCCCTCGAACAGGACGTCCCGGCCCGTTTCATCGACCTGCCCGCCACCCACACGCTGGCGTGGGACACCGCGGCGGAAGCACCGTCCGACGCGGGCACCGAGGACGGGCCGGGCCCTGAGCGCGACCTGAGCGTCGACCCCCTCGCCGTGCTCGCCGAGACCGCCGGGTACGACGACCCCGAGCGGTGGTGGGAGGACGTCGTCGAGCACCGTGGCCCCGGGCAGCGGGATCCCCACGCGCCGTTCACCGCGCTGGAGGAGGCCATGACGGCGCTGCGGGAGCGGTACGGCGTCGGCGGCAGGCCCCGCGACCTGGTGCGGGAGGCCCACATGCGGCTCCAGGTGCGAGCCGCGCGCAAGGAGTTCGGGGACGCGGTGGCCGTGGTGTGCGGGGCGTGGCACGTGCCCGCGCTGCGGGAGAAGACCGCCGTCACCGCCGACCGGGCACTGCTGAAGGGCCTGCCCAAGGTCAAGGCCGATCTGACCTGGGTGCCGTGGACCCACCGCAGGCTGGCCCGGTCGAGCGGGTACGGCGCCGGCATCAACTCACCGGGCTGGTACGGGCACCTGTTCCGGGCACCGGACCGGCCGGTCGAGAGATGGCTGACCAGGGTGGCGGGGCTGCTGCGCGAGGAGGACCGGATCGTCTCCTCCGCGCATGTCATCGAGGCGGTACGGCTCGCCGAGACCCTCGCGGCCGTGCGCGGCCGTCCGCTGCCCGGCCTGAGCGAGACCACCGACGCCGTGCGCGCGGTGATGTGCGACGGCTCGGACGTCCCGCTGGCGCTGGTGCACGACCGGCTGGTGGTCGGGGACGTACTGGGCGAGGTGCCGCAGGCGGCGCCGGCGGTGCCGCTGCAGCGCGATCTGGGCCGCGAGCAGCGCCGACTGCGGCTCAAACCGGAGGCGCTGGAGCGCGAGCTGGAACTGGACCTTCGGGGGGAGACCGACGCCGGCCGCAGCAGACTGCTGCACCGGCTGCGGCTGCTCGGCGTCGGCTGGGGCGAGCCGGCCCAGTCGCGGGGGAGCACGGGCACGTTCCGGGAGACCTGGCGGCTGCGCTGGGAACCGGAGCTGTCGGTGCGGGTCGCCGAGGCGGGAGTGTGGGGGACGACCGTGCTCGCCGCGGCCACGGCCCGGGCCGAGGCGGACGCGGCGGCGGCCCGGGCCCTGGCCGACGTCACCGCGCTCGCCGAGCACTGCCTGCTCGCCGGGCTGCCGGACGCGCTGCCCCTGGTGATGCGAGTGCTCGCCGACCGGGCGGCCCTCGACACGGACGTCGGCCACCTCGCCCAGGCGCTGCCCGCGCTGGTCCGCTCCCTGCGCTACGGCGATGTGCGTGGCACCGACACCGGGGCCCTGGCGGGCGTCGCGGCAGGCCTCGCCGAGCGGGTCTTCGTCGGCCTCCCGCCCGCCTGCACGGCCCTGGACGCGGACGCGGCGGAGGAGATGCGCGGCCATGTCGAGGCCGTGCACGGCGCCGTGGGGCTCCTGGCGGAGAGCCTGACCGGCACCTCGGACACCGGCCACAACGACCTGCGCGTCCGCTGGCGCTCCGTGCTGCGGGCGCTGGCCCTGCGGGACACCGTGCCCGGGGTCGTGCGGGGGCGGGCCGTACGACTGCTGCTGGACGACGGGGAGCTGGGACCCGAGGAGGCGGCCCGGCTGATGGGTCTGGCGCTCTCGCCCGGGACACCGCCCGCCGACGCGGCCGCCTGGATCGAGGGCTTCGTCGGCGGCGGGGGCGGCATGCTGCTGGTCCACGACGACCGGCTGCTCGGTCTGGTCGACACCTGGCTGACGGGGGTGCCCGCGGAGGCGTTCACGGACGTACTGCCGTTGCTGCGCCGCACGTTCGCGGCGTACGAGCCCGGAGTGCGCAGAACCCTCGGTGAGCTGGTGCGGCGGGGGCCGGGAGGGTACAGCGGTCCGACATCCCAAGCGGCCGGCATATCCGGCTTCGCCGCGGAACCGGACGCGGAGCGGGCGGACGCCGTACTGCCGGTCCTGCGGCTGCTGCTCGGCCCGGACGCCGAGCAGGAGCAGGAGCAGACCGACGTCGACAGCCTTGCGGGGGTGGGAGCATGACGAACGAAGCGGCGATGCCGGGCGCCAAGGCCGGTACCGGCACCGGCGACCTGGCGCGGGAACGGCTGCGCCGATGGCGGCTGGTGCTCGGCGGGGACCAGGCCGACGGCACCGGATGCGCCCTGTCGGGCCGCGACGCGGCGATGGACGGAACACTCACCGCGCTGTACGGCAAGGCGGACAAACCGCGGGCGGGGCGGGACCGTTCGGCGGGCCTCGGCGCCTCGGCGCCGTCCGTGGCGCGCTGGCTCGGGGACATCCGCACCTACTTCCCCTCCTCCGTGGTCCAGGTCATGCAGCGCGACGCCATCGACCGGCTCGGACTGGCCTCGCTGCTGCTCGAGCCGGAGATGCTGGAGGCGGTGGAGGCCGACGTACACCTGGTCGGCACGCTGCTCTCGCTGAACAAGGCGATGCCGGAAACGACGAAGGAGACGGCACGGGCAGTCGTGCGCAAGGTGGTCGAGGACCTGGAGAAGCGGCTGGCCACCCGCACCCGGGCCACCCTCACCGGTGCCCTGGACCGCAGCGCGCGCATCAGCCGTCCGCGCCATCACGACATCGACTGGAACCGCACCATCGCGGCCAACCTCAAGCACTACCTGCCCGAGTACCGCACGGTCGTGCCGGAGCGGCTCATCGGGTACGGGCGGGCCGCGCAGTCCGTGAAGAAGGAAGTCGTCCTCTGCATCGACCAGTCGGGGTCGATGGCGGCATCCGTGGTCTACGCGTCCGTGTTCGGGGCGGTGCTCGCCTCCATGCGGTCGATCAGCACCCGGCTGGTGGTCTTCGACACAACGGTCGTGGACCTCACCGACCGGCTGGACGACCCGGTCGACGTCCTCTTCGGCACCCAGCTCGGCGGTGGCACGGACATCAACCGGGCACTCGCCTACTGCCAGTCGCAGATCACCCGGCCCGCCGAGACGGTGGTCGTGCTCATCAGCGACCTGTACGAGGGCGGCATCCGCAACGAGATGCTCAAGCGGGTCGCGGCGATGAAGGCCTCGGGGGTGCAGTTCGTGGCCCTGCTCGCCCTGTCGGACGAGGGGGCGCCCGCCTACGACCGTGAACACGCGGCGGCGCTCGGGGCGCTCGGCGCACCGGCGTTCGCCTGCACGCCCGACCTGTTCCCCGAGGTGATGGCGGCGGCGATCGAGAAGCGGCCCCTGCCGATACCGGACACGGCGTGACGGCAGGTGGGAAAAGGGACATGACTACCCATCGGTAACAGGGGGCTTGCGCTACCTCGGGCCGACCGTGCGAGGATCGACGCCGCCTCCCCGTGCCGACTTGAGGAAGCCTTCGCCTCTTGACCTTGCCAGCCGCTCCGTTGGGTACCGCTGTGCGCGTGCTGCGTACGGCGGCGGGGCGGCGTGCGCTGCAACTGGCATTTCTGGTCGGCGGGTTGTTCATGCTCGGGTTCCTCTGCGGGGAGCAGGCCCACGCGGCCGAGGGAGCCCCGGTGAGTCCGGTGCGCCCAGTGGTCCCGGCGCACCCGGTCGTCCCGGTGACTTCGGTGCTCCCGGCGGCCGGACCGCAGGACGCGGTACGAGCGGTCACCGAACGGGTCGCCACCCCCGTGCGGGACGTCGTGCACACGGCCTCCCAGGTCCTCGAGGAGACGCGGGCCAAGGCGCCGACGCCGCCCGCCGGTCCCGCCGTGCCCCTGCCGAAGCTCCCCGAGGGCTGCGAGCCGCCCGTGCATCCGCTGCCGGCACCGGTCACCCCGGAACCCCGGCCGCACCGGCACGACAGCACGGCACCGGCGGCGGTCCAGAGCCACCAGGCCCGCACCGGGACCCGCGCCGCCGTACCCGCACAGCCGACGGCCACCGGGTACGGACCGCACCTCACGCGCGCCGTCCACGTCCTCCAGGCGCCGGCGCACGCCGCCGCACACCCCGCCACCGCCCCCGTCGGGGCCCCCTCGCCGCCCCAGCCCACCGGAGACCCGGACGGCGTGCTCGGCAAGCAGGCCGTCGACGGCACCGCATCCCGTCACGGTGACGCGCATGCCGTCACCCCCGACGGCCGGGCACCCCTGCGGCTCCTGCCCGGCACCGCCGCGCGCGTCGACGCGCCCCGGACCCGGGAACGGCACCGGGACATCCCGGTCTTCCCCGGCTAGGTCACAGGGCCGACCTCCCCGCCACGGACCTGTCGCGCGGGGGCGGAACAGGTCTGCCCGCTCCGCCGGACCCGCCGGCCCCCGGCGCTCTCCGGACGGAACCCCCAGCCGTTACCGAAGCCGTTACCGAAGGACTTGACGCACGCATGAACAAGAACATCCGCCGCTCGATCGTGATAGCCGCCGGTGTCACCGGAGCCTGGGCACTCGGCTCGACCGTGGCCAGCGCCGACGAGCCGGCCGCTCCGGCGCTCTCCGTACCGGACACCGACAGCACCACCGGCACCCTGACCGGCACCGTCGACGGCGTCCTCACCGACGTCCACGGCACCGTCTCCGACGTGACGGGCACGGCCACCGCGACCGTCTCCGGCACGGCGGCCAAGGCGCAGCAGCAGACCCGGACCGTCTCCGGCACGGCCGAGCAGGCGCGCCACTACGTCGACGCGAAGGCCCCGGCCGCCGCGAGGATCAGGGGCGGCCAGGCCATCAAGGGCGCCCAGGCCGCCCGCGCCACCCAGGCGCACACCGAGGCACCTGCGCGGCACGCGCAGGCGACAGGCGCCGAGGTCACCGGCGGAACCACCGCCGAGGCGACCCGCAAGGCCGCCCACCTGTCGGCTCCGGCCCCGCAGGACGAGATCGACTACCTCTTCGGCCCCCTCTCCTCCTTCGCCCCCGAGGTGGAGGAGGCCCTGGCCGCCGCCCAGACCAAGCTCCAGGCCACCCGGTCGGCCGCACGCGGGCGCGCCGCGGGCGTCGACGGTGCCGTGCGGACGACGGCACAGCGGACCGCGGCCGGGGCGCAGGGCCGGACCGCCGGTGCGGCCGCCCTCGCGGGCGGTGAGGCGGCGCGGGCGACCGGCGCCGCCGAAGCCACCGTCGCCGCCGTGCCCGCGCACGTCACCGGGACGGCCGCCTACGCCGAGCAGCGGGTCGTCGGCACGGTGCGGGCCGTGCCGGGCACCGTCACCCCCGTCGTGGACGAGACGACCGCCGCGGCCGTCCCGCCGGTGGCCTCCGCGGCCGTGGCCGGGGTGCTGCCGGTCGCCGACGAGGCGGTGGCGGGCGTTACGCCGACCGCGAGCCACGCGGTCGCGGGCGTCCACGGCACCGCCTCCTGGGCCGTGACGGGCGTCCAGGGGACCGCCACGGACACGGTGACGGGCGTACTGCCGACTGCCGGATACGCGGTCGCGGGTACGCAGGGCACCGCCTCCGGCGCGCAGGCGGGCGCGCAGGCAACCGCCACGGCCGCGGTAGCGGGCGTGCACCGGACCGCCACGGCCGCCGTGACCGACGTGTACGGGCTCACCACGGGCGTGGTGGGCGGCGTGCACGGTGTCGGCGCGGGCACCGTCACCGATGTGAACGCTGTCGCCGGCGGCGCCCTCGCCGAGGCGCACGGTGTCGTCGACGGCGCCGTTGCCGACGCGCTGCCGGTCGCCGGCGGGCTTCTCGCGGACGTGCCGCCCTACGCCACCGGGCTGGCCGGCCAGGTCGCCCACGACACCAGCGAGGCCGTGCTGCCGCCCGTCGCCCAGGCCGCCGTGTACGGCGTCGCGCCGGTCGCAGGGCAGGCCGTGGCGGACGCGGGGACGCTCGCGTACGGCGTGGCCGGTGACGTGCGGCCCTTCGCGGGCGGTGTCGTGGGCGCCGTATCGCCGCTCGCCCACGGGGTGGCCGGGCGGGCCGGTGTCTTCGCCGAAGGCGTGACCGGACAGGTGCCGCCGTTCGCGGCCGGGGTCACCGGGACCGTGCGGCCGGTCGTGAACACGGTCACCGGGACCGTGTCGCCGGTCGTGGACGGTGTCGGCGGCAGCGCGACCGGGCTGGCGTACGGCGTGGCGGGGGAGGCGGCTCCCTTCGCGGGCGGCGTCGTCGGCGAGAGCGGGCCCCTCACCGGGCAGGCCGCGCCCTTCGGACAGGACCTCACCGGAACCGTCCAGGCCGCCGGCGCTCCGCTGGCCGGGCACGCCGTGGGCGGGGCCGGGGGAGTCGCCCGGTCCGTTGCCCCGGGCTACGTCCAGGGCCTGGCGTACCCGCACGGCGTGCAGGACGTTCAGTAGGACCTCGGCCACCGCGGCTGAGCGTCCCGACCGGCTCCGCGGGGCCGCCGGAACCCGGACGGCCGAACGCCGTCGGACCGTCCGGCCGGACCCCCGCGGGAAGGGGCGGCTGGTCCCCATTGGGGTGGGGATCAACCGCTCGGGGCCTCTTCGGGGCCCGTCCAGAGGCCTCACCGGGTCAACCCCAGCCCGGTGAGGCCTCGCACGTCCACACGATGTCGGCACGGGGTGCCAGAGAACCCGGCATCATGTGACAGGTATCACCGCTCAGGTGTGACCCTCGATTTAGGGTGCCTCCGCAAGCGGCGATAACCTGCGAGACGGACATGCCGCGCGCTCGGACACCGTGTGCGCTTCCCTTGTGACACAGCGGACGTCACGTTGCCCTTCGCGGCACGCCCACGCATCCAACGAACCGCGAGATCACTGATAGGGACGGAAGCGCGTGGACCTGTTCGAGTACCAGGCGAGGGACCTCTTCGCCAAGCACGATGTACCGGTGCTGGCCGGTGAAGTCATCGACACGCCTGAGGCGGCGCGCGAGATCACCGAGCGGCTGGGCGGCAAGTCCGTCGTCAAGGCGCAGGTGAAGGTCGGTGGTCGCGGTAAGGCCGGTGGCGTCAAGCTGGCCGCCTCCGCGGACGAGGCCGTCGCCCGCGCGACGGACATCCTCGGCATGGACATCAAGGGCCACACGGTCCACAAGGTCATGATCGCCGAGACCGCTCCGGAGATCGTCGAGGAGTACTACGTCTCCTTCCTCCTCGACCGTGCCAACCGCACCTTCCTCTCCATCGCCTCCGTCGAGGGCGGCATGGAGATCGAGGAGGTGGCGGCCACCCGCCCGGAGGCCGTCGCCAAGACGCCGATCGACCCGATCGACGGTGTGGACGAGGCCAAGGCCCGCGAGATCGTCGCCGCCGCCAAGTTCCCGGCCGAGGTCGCGGACAAGGTGGCGAACGTCCTCGTCAAGCTGTGGGACACCTTCATCAAGTCGGACGCCCTCCTGGTCGAGGTCAACCCGCTCGCGAAGGTCGCCTCCGGCGAGGTCATCGCCCTCGACGGCAAGGTGTCGCTGGACGAGAACGCCGAGTTCCGCCACCCCGAGTACGAGGAGCTCCACGACAAGGACGCCGCCAACCCGCTCGAGGCGGCCGCCAAGGCGAAGAACCTCAACTACGTCAAGCTCGAGGGCGAGGTCGGCATCATCGGCAACGGCGCCGGTCTCGTCATGAGCACCCTGGACGTTGTCGCGTACGCCGGTGAGAAGCACGGTGGCGTCAAGCCCGCCAACTTCCTGGACATCGGCGGTGGCGCCTCCGCCCAGGTGATGGCGAACGGCCTGGAGATCATCCTCGGCGACCCGGACGTCAAGTCCGTCTTCGTCAACGTCTTCGGCGGCATCACCGCCTGCGACGAGGTCGCCAACGGCATCGTGCAGGCCCTGAAGCTCCTTGAGGACCGTGGCGAGAAGGTCGAGAAGCCGCTCGTCGTCCGCCTCGACGGCAACAACGCCGAGCTGGGCCGGAAGATCCTCACCGACGCCAACCACCCGCTGGTGCAGCGCGTCGACACCATGGACGGCGCGGCCGACAAGGCCGCCGAGCTGGCCGCCGCCAAGTAAGCACGAGGACGAGGACTCAACACACCATGGCTATCTGGCTCAACAAGGACAGCAAGGTCATCGTCCAGGGCATGACCGGTGCCACCGGCATGAAGCACACCAAGCTCATGCTCGGTGACGGCACCCACGTCGTGGGCGGCGTGAACCCGCGCAAGGCGGGGCAGACCGTGGACTTCGACGGCACCGAGGTACCCGTCTTCGGCACCGTCAAGGAGGCCATCGACAAGACCGGCGCCAACGTCTCCGTCATCTTCGTGCCGGAGAAGTTCACCAAGGACGCGGTCGTCGAGGCCATCGACGCCGAGATCCCGCTGGCCGTCGTGATCACCGAGGGCATCGCCGTGCACGACACGGCGTCCTTCTGGGCGTACGCCGGCAAGAAGGGCAACAAGACCCGCATCATCGGCCCGAACTGCCCCGGCATCATCACCCCGGGCCAGTCGAACGTCGGCATCATCCCGGGCGACATCACCAAGCCGGGCCGCATCGGCCTGGTCTCGAAGTCCGGCACGCTGACGTACCAGATGATGTACGAGCTGCGGGACCTCGGCTTCTCGACCGCCGTCGGCATCGGTGGCGACCCGATCATCGGCACCACGCACATCGACGCCCTCGCCGCGTTCCAGGACGACCCCGACACCGACCTGATCGTGATGATCGGTGAGATCGGTGGCGACGCCGAGGAGCGTGCGGCCGCGTTCATCAAGGAGAACGTGACCAAGCCGGTCGTCGGCTACGTCGCGGGCTTCACCGCGCCCGAGGGCAAGACGATGGGCCACGCCGGTGCCATCGTCTCCGGTTCGTCCGGCACCGCCCAGGCGAAGAAGGAGGCCCTCGAGGCCGCGGGCGTCAAGGTCGGCAAGACCCCGACCGAGACGGCGAAGCTGGCGCGGGAGATCCTCTCGGCCTGAGTGCCTGAGCCTCACGGCTGACCGTCGGTGGGCCCGTTCCCTTGGCTGGGACGGGCCCACCGGCGTTTGCGCAGGCGCCGCGCCGCAGAGGCGCCCGGCGCCAGTGGCGGTGCCCAGTCCGTTCATCTGGCCACGGGCATCAACCGCTCCGGTCCGTTGGCCTCCTGCCGGTGCAGTCTCGCCCGCAGTGCCAGTTCCTGCCGCGACAGCGGGCCCATGGCCGCCGGCGGTGGAACGCCGTGTACCGCCTGGGCCGGGGCGATGGGCGGCTCGTAGTGGGTCGGCGCCGAGCGCAGGGTCAGCGTCGTCGCGCCGATGATCGTGACCGTGAAGGCGATGGCCGCACGGGTCCAGAAGACGTTCCGGCGTTCGCCACACGCCCGTACCGCGGTCGGCTTGGCCGCGAGCAGCCGCTCCGAGGAGGCCAGTTCGGCCAGGCGCCGGTGCAGTACGGCGGGGTCGGCCAGTGCGGGGACGTGAGCGGCCACGACCTGACGGGCGTGGGTCAGTCGCCCGGCGGCCGCCGGGGTGCTCGCCTCCGTCTCCGCCGCCGTCTCCGGCAGGTCGAGGCCGACGCCGTCGTACAGGACGAGCGTGCGCCGGTAGGACGGCGGGAGCTGCAGCAGGGCGTTCAGCAGCGCGCGGTCGGCGGGGTCGACGGGAGGCGGTTCGGGGGAGCGGTAGCGCGGGCGGAACCGGTGCCACGGGGAGAGGGCGCACTCGTACGCGATCGCCCGCACCCATCCGGCCGGGTCCCGGTCCCGGGCCACCTCCGGCCAGCGCTGCCAGGCGAGTTGGAAGGCCCGCTCCACGGACTCCCGGGCCAGTTCCCGGCGCCCGGTGAGCAGGTACGCCTGCCGTACGAGAGCGGGGGCGCAGAACGCGTACAGCGCGTCGAAGGCCTGAGCGGCCGTCAGCGCCGACGGCAGGGCCCCGGCCCCGGGCGGGTGCTTGCCCGGACTCGCCTGCCCGGCGACCCCCTGAGCGGCCGTCGGCTCGGCGAGGGCGGCCAGCAGGCGGGCGTACGCCTCGCCCTCCTGGCCGCCCGGAGCACTGCGCCCCCTCTCCCACGCGCGGACCGTCGCACGACGGACACCGACCTGCGCGGCGACCTGAGCCTGGGTCAGCGACCCGGATTCGCGCAGGCGTCGGCGCTCCTTCGGCGATGGCAGCTTGCTGGCAGGGCTCTCCGTCACAGGACACCACCCCTTCGTACGAAAAAGTACATAAGAATATATTGAGCGACACATCGGTGGTTCTCCTGTTACGACGGGAAAGCGCGTGTCGTTGGGAGCATGGCGGGCGTGACCCTGATGACCGCTCGCCGACCGTCGCTGTCCCTCCTGCTCCACCGGATGCGTGACCGATCGCCCGGGCTGGGCGCGAGCCTCCTGGGCGGTGCGGTCGCCGCCGGGCTGGGCCTCGGCTCGCTCGCCGTTCTGGTGCTCGCGCTGTGGATCAGCTCGCCGTACCCCGACAGCGGGCCGGCCGGCGCGCTGCACGTCGCCGCCGCGCTGTGGCTGCTCGCCCACGGGGTCCAGCTGGTCCGCACGGACTCGCTCTCCGGCGCGCCGATGCCCGTGGGCGTGACCCCGCTGCTGCTCCTCGCGCTGCCGGTGTGGCTGCTCCACCGGGCCGCGCGGGACGCGACGGACGTGTCCGCCGAACCCGACGGCCCGCCACCGGTCCCGGCGCACACGGCGTGGACGGGGGTGGTCCTCGGCTACCTGGGCGTCGGCGGCGCGGCCGCGCTGTACTGCTCCGGCAGCGAACTGCGCCCCGCATGGGGGTGGGTGACGACGTGTCTGCCGCTCGTGGCGGCGGGCGCGGCGGCGGCCGGGGTGTGGTCGGCGTACGGCCGCCCGCGTGAGCCGGTGCTCAACCTGCTGCTGGTGCTGCCGGGCCCGGTGCGGCGGCTGCTGTTCGGGTCCGACGCGCGGGCACGGCTGGGCGCGGCCGTACGGGCCGCCGGGGCCGGCACGGCGGTCCTCTTCGGGGGCGGGACGCTGCTGCTCGGGGTGTCGCTGGTGCTGCACGGACCGGCGGCGCGGGCGTCCTTCCTGCAGCTGACGGAGGGCTGGACCGGCCGGTTCGCCGTCCTGCTCCTCGTGGTCGCGCTGATCCCCAACGCGGCGATGTGGTCGGCGTCCTATGCCCTCGGCCCCGGCTTCACCCTCGGCACCGGGCACCTGGTGCACCCCCTCGCCTCCGACCCGGCCCCGCTGCTGCCCCCCTTCCCGCTGCTCGCCGCGGTACCGGACGCGGGCCCCGGAACGCGGCTCCACTGGGCGGCGGGGCTGGTGCCGGTGGCGGCCGGGGTGACGGTCGCCTGGTTCGTGGCGCGGGCGGCCGTTCGGCGCGGGGAGCAGGCGCAGCAAGAGGGGGCCGCCGAGTCGCCGGTGCCCTGGTCGGCGGGGCGGACGGCCGGGGTGCTGGTGGTCTCGGCGCTGGCCTGCGCGGCGCTCCTCGCCCTCCTCGCCGAGCTGTCCGGCGGCCCACTGGGCGTGGCCGCGCTGGCCCGTTTCGGCCCGGTGTGGTGGCAGAGCGGGGGAGCGGCCGGGGCCTGGATCACGGTGGTGGGCATGCCGGTGACGCTGACGGTACGGGCATGGCTGCTGCTGTGGGGCCGGCGGACGCGGGGCAGGGTCCCGGAGCAGGGGACGGAGCCGGGCAGGACGACGGCGAAGCCGGGAGCCGAGGAGACCGCGAGGGACGCCCTGAAGTCCGCCGCGAAGGAGACGGCGAAGGACACGTCCGGGAAGGCGGCGAAAGGCTCGAGCCGCCCGGCCCCGGCGCTCACCGAGCCCGCCGAGGACGAGCTCTACGACTTCCTGCCCGCGCAGGACCCGTTCCCCTCGGCCTGGCAGCACGACGACCTCTCCCGAGCCTCCCGCTGGACGGCCCTGCGAGCGGCTTCGGCGCCCCCGGAACCGGCCGGCCGGCCCCTCGACCCGTCCGCCGGTCCTTCCGCACACGCCGACCGGCCCGCTCCGCAGGACCCGCCGTCCCCGCAGGACGCACACCGCCCGCCCACCGAGCCGTCCCCGGCGGCCGACCAGCCGTCTCGGAAGGAGCCCTCACCCCCCACGGACACGGCCGAGGTGCCCGCCGAGCCCGACTCGGAAGGCACCCCGTAGGCCGTCACCCGTCAGCTGTTCCCGACCCCCAGCACCCCCCGCAGCTCCTTCGGCAGGAGCTGGTCGCAGGACTGCTTGGCCTCGTGGGTCAGGGCGTCGCTGACGCACGTGTAGTAGTCGCGGTAGACCACTTGCACCGCGAAGGTCGTGCCCACCAGGGCCAGCGCCAGGGAGGCCGTGACCAGGCCGCTGATCGCCGCCGTGGTCTGCGGGCGGGCGCCCGGGGTGGAGGGCGGGGTCTCCGGCTCGGGGGTGCGGGGCTTGGCGCGCAGGGCACTGATGCCCCAGTACAGGGCCAGGGAGCCCAGCAGGAGGGCCACGTAGGGCCAGCTGAACAGGGCGAAGAAGACGGCCCACATGCCGGACAGCAGGGCGTAGCGCGCGCGGCGCTGGGCCGGGTCCGTCGGGTCCCAGCGCAGGTTGGGGCCGGTCGGGCCGCCCGGGCCCTCGGGGTCGCCGCCGGGCCGCTCGCCGAAGCCGCCGGGGGAGCGGCCGGGCTGGCGGTCGCTCCACTGGCTGCCCCGGGGAGAGCCGCCTGAGGAACCGGAGCCCGAGGACCCCTCGGGGTGACGGGGCTGCCACGGCCGGTCCGGGGTGCCCTCGGGCGGCGGCGCGAACGGATTGTCGTCCTGCTGCTCACCGCCGCGTCCGTCGCCGTCCCGACCGCCCTGGGGTGCCTGAGGCGGCGAGGCCGGCCGCTCCCGCAGCAGCACGGCGCCACGCTCGCCTCCCTCGGCCGGACGCGGCGGGAACGTGAGGAGTCGCAGGCTGCGGTCGGGCATCAAAAGAGCGTCTTCCCCTTGGTGAATACGGCTGTGCGACGTGGGCTTCCACCCCTTGAACGGACCGCACGACGACCGCGTTCCCGAGGCAGCTCCTACTCGAGCCCTCCCGAACGCTACCTTCCGGCCACGCCCCCGTCCCGGGGGGGCCTTCGGGAGTGCCGGTATCGTTGCTGACGGTCGGCCGTTTCGTAGACTTCCCCGTATCCCGGGGCGCGAAGCATTCGTACGACTGTACAAACCGTCGGCTGGACACATCGCTTCCCCGAGAAAGGGCCCCACCGTGGCCGCCACCCCCGCTGGCCAAGCGGTCAAGCGCCTCGTCGTGCTGGTCTCCGGATCCGGCACCAATCTGCAGGCGCTCCTGGACGAGATCGAGCGCACCGGAGCCGAGTCGTACGGCGCGCGGATCGTCGCCGTCGGGGCCGACCGCGACGGCATCGAGGGGCTCGCCCGCGCCGAGCGGGCCGGGCTGCCGACCTTCGTGTGCCGGGTGAAGGACTTCGCCGGCCGGGAGGAGTGGGACGCGGCCCTCGCCGGTGCCGTGGCCGCCCACGAGCCCGACCTCGTGGTCTCCGCCGGGTTCATGAAGATCGTCGGCAAGGAATTCCTCGCGCGGTTCGGCGGGCGGTTCGTCAACACGCACCCTGCCCTGCTGCCCAGTTTTCCCGGGGCCCACGGCGTGCGCGACGCGCTCGCGTACGGCGCCAAGGTCACCGGCTGCACCGTCCACTTCGTCGACGACGGCGTCGACACCGGCCCGATCATCGCCCAGGGCGCGGTCGAGGTCCGGGACGAGGACGACGAGAGCGCGCTGCACGAGCGCATCAAGGAAGTCGAGCGAAGGCTGCTCGTCGAGGTCGTGGGGCGGCTCGCCCGCAACGGCCACCGCATTGAGGGACGAAAGGTAGTTATCCAGTGACCGCCACCGCCGAGAGCACCAAGCGGCCCATTCGCCGGGCGCTCGTCAGCGTCTACGACAAGACCGGCCTCGAAGACCTCGCGCGCGGACTGCACAACGCCGGTGTCGAGCTCGTCTCCACCGGCTCCACGGCCAACCGTATCGCCGCCGCCGGTGTCCCCGTCACCAAGGTCGAGGAGCTGACCGGCTTCCCCGAGTGCCTGGACGGCCGGGTCAAGACCCTGCACCCGAGGGTGCACGCGGGCATCCTCGCCGACCTGCGGCTGGACAGCCACCGCGAGCAGCTGGCCGAGCTGGGCGTCGAGCCGTTCGACCTGGTCGTCGTCAACCTCTACCCGTTCCGGGAGACCGTCGCCTCCGGCGCCTCGCCCGACGAGTGCGTGGAGCAGATCGACATCGGCGGCCCCTCGATGGTCCGCGCCGCCGCCAAGAACCACCCCTCGGTCGCCGTGGTCACCAGCCCCGAGCGGTACGCCGACGTGCTGGCCGCCGCGCAGTCCGGCGGCTTCGACCTCGTCACCCGCAAGCGGCTCGCCGCGGAGGCCTTCCAGCACACGGCCGCCTACGACGTGGCCGTCGCCTCCTGGTTCGCCTCCTCCTACGCGCCCGTGGACGAGTCGCCGTTCCCCGACTTCCTCGGCGCCACCTGGGAGCGCGCGCACACCCTGCGCTACGGCGAGAACCCGCACCAGCCGGCCGCGCTGTACGTCGACGCCGGCGGCGCCGGCCTGGCCCAGGCCGAGCAGCTGCACGGCAAGGAGATGTCGTACAACAACTACACGGACACGGACGCCGCCCGCCGTGCCGCGTACGACCACGACGAGCCGTGCGTGGCGATCATCAAGCACGCCAACCCCTGCGGCATCGCGGTCGGCGCGGATGTCGCCGAGGCGCACCGCAAGGCGCACGCCTGCGACCCGGTCTCCGCGTACGGCGGTGTCATCGCCGTGAACCGGCCGGTCAGCAAGGAGATGGCCGAGCAGGTCGCGGAGATCTTCACCGAGGTCATCATCGCGCCCGGCTACGAGGAGGGGGCCCTGGAGGCCCTCACCAAGAAGAAGAACATCCGGGTCCTGAAGGCCCCGAACGGCCCGGCCAACCCGGTCGAGGTCAAGCCGATCGACGGCGGCGTGCTGCTGCAGGAGACCGACCGGCTGCAGGCTGACGGTGACGACCCGGCCAATTGGACGCTGGCCACCGGCGAGGCGCTCTCCCCCGAGGAGCTGAAGGAGCTGGCCTTCGCCTGGAAGGCGTGCCGGGCGGTGAAGTCCAACGCGATCCTGCTCGCCAAGGACGGCGCCTCGGTCGGTGTCGGCATGGGCCAGGTCAACCGCGTCGACTCCTGCAAGCTGGCCGTCGAGCGGGCCGGTGAGGAGCGGGCCCGGGGCGCCTACGCGGCCTCCGACGCCTTCTTCCCCTTCCCGGACGGCCCCGAGATCCTCATCGGCGCGGGCGTCCGGGCGATCGTCCAGCCGGGCGGCTCGATCCGCGACGAGCTCGTGGTGGAGGCCGCCGAGAAGGCGGGCGTGACCATGTACTTCACGGGCACGCGCCACTTCTTCCACTGAGCTCGTTGCGCCCCTGAGCCCGCGGGCAACCGAAAGCGGCCTCCGGCTCCCTTCAGCAGGGGGCCGGAGGCCGCTTCGTCGTTCAGGTGCTCAGCTCACTGGGTGCGGATCACGATCGAGCCGCAGACCTTGTCGGCGAACGTCTGGCGCTTGGAGTCCCACGCCGGCCACAGCCAGCCGAGGTAGCAGGCGAGGCTGTCCAGGAAGTGGGCGAGACGGCGGACGAAGGCCATGCCGACGCCGAGCGGCTGGCCGGTGTCCTCCTTCACCAGGCGGATGCCCAGCGCCTTCTTGCCGATCGTCTGGCCCGTACGGCCCTCCTGGATCAGCTGCCAGATCGCGACCGCGATGATGGCGAGCCCACCGATCGCCGACAGAGCGGCGTTGTTCCGGCCGACGATCACCAGGATGTACGGCACCGCGAAGACGAGGCCGTCGACGAGGGTGCCGAGGAAGCGCTGTCCCCAGTTCGCGTACGGCGGCTCGGCGCCGTAGCCGTATCCGCCCTGCTGCGGGTAGCCCGGGTAACCCGGCTGCTGCGGGTAGCCGTAGCCCTGCTGCGGCGGGACACCCTGCGGCGCCTGCGGGTAACCGGGCTGCTGCGGGTAACCGGGCTGCTGCGGGTAGCCGTAGCCCTGCTGCGGGTCCTGCGGCTGGCCATAGGGGCTGTTGGGCGAGCCGAAACTCATGGCGGGTTTCCTCCGTTGACACTGCGGGACGACGCGGAAGGAACGGAGGAACTTCAGGATCTGAGCGGTTTGCCCCCCAACCGGACCGCGATACTGCGCCGTTCATCGTCATGGGAGAGGCCGATTCTTGTCCAGCCGGATTCGTCAGCTGTTGTGCAAGTGCAACATCGTCGATCAAGCACGGGCGTCCGGACCGCACGCGGGGGTCGGCCCAGGGGGTACCCGGATTGGAACCCGGAGCCGGTCATCCGCGAGGATGGTGTCATGACCGCCCAGATTCTCGATGGCAAGGCCACCGCAGCCGCGATCAAGTCCGATCTGACCGCCCGCGTGGCGGCGCTGAAGGAGAAGGGCGTCACGCCCGGCCTCGGCACGATCCTGGTCGGGGACGACCCCGGCAGCCAGAAGTACGTCGCCGGCAAGCACCGCGACTGCGCGCAGGTCGGCATCGCCTCCATCCAGCGGGAGCTGCCGGCCACGGCCACCCAGGAGGAGATCGAGGCGGTCGTACGCGAGCTCAACGAGGACCCGGCCTGCACCGGCTACATCGTCCAACTGCCGCTGCCCAAGGGCATCGACGAGAACCGCATCCTGGAGCTGATGGACCCGGCCAAGGACGCGGACGGCCTGCACCCCACGAACCTCGGCCGCCTCGTCCTGAACGAGCCGGCGCCGCTGCCCTGCACCCCCAACGGCATCCTGACCCTGCTGCGCCGGCACGGCGTGGAGATCAAGGGCGCCGAGGTCGTGGTCGTCGGCCGGGGCGTGACCATCGGCCGTCCGATGCCGCTGCTGCTCACCCGGCGCAGCGAGAACGCCACCGTGACCCAGTGCCACACCGGCACCCGTGATCTGTCCGCCCACCTCAAGCGGGCCGACATCATCATCGCGGCGGCCGGCTTCCCGCACCTGATCCGCCCCGAGGACGTCAAGCCGGGCGCGGCCGTCCTGGACGTCGGCGTCTCCCGCAACGCCGAGGGGAAGATCGTCGGTGACGTCCACCCGGGCGTGACCGAGGTGGCCGGCTGGATCTCCCCGAACCCGGGCGGCGTGGGCCCGATGACCCGGGCGCAGCTGCTGGTCAACGTGGTCGAGGCGGCGGAGCGCAGTGCCGGCTGAGGACACCCACGGCACGGAGCCGACCGTGCGCGACGCGATCAGCGCCCCCGACGCCGAGGGGCGCCCGCGGCGTGTCACGCGCCGCTTCCCGCTGTTCACCAAGGACACCGCCCGCCCCGAGGGCGGCGGCCGCGCCGCACCCGGTGACGCCCCGGCGCCGGCCCGGCAGTGGCCCATGCTCGTCGTGCTGTCCACGGTCGCGCTCGGCCTGCTGCTGACCGCGCTCGACGTGTTCCGCTTCGGCAGCCTGCTGGTCGGAGCCGGCCTGCTGACCGGTGCGGTCCTGCGCTGGACAGTGCCGAGCGTCGGCATGCTCGCCGTCCGCTCGCGCTTCACGGACATCGCCACGTACGGGATATTGGGCCTCGCGATCGTTCTGCTGGCCATGATGGCCCAGCCCCATGCGTGGCTGGAGATCCCGTTCCTGAAGGACACCCTGCACTTCACGCTCACCAAGTAGCGCCGCCCCGCGAGGCGGGTGGCCCGCGCGAACGGCGGCCCGTCCCCTCCCCCGAGCAAGGACGAGCCGCCGTCGGGATCCAGCCTTCCGTGCCATGAACCGCCTGTTCAACGGCTGTCCGCGCGTTGTGGCACGGAAGTGACCGTTCCGCCACGGTGTCCGCGCGCTGCCACATGTGTGCCGACCATGTCGATACCCGACGAACCGGGGATACGTTACGAAGACCCCGTGCAAGCGGGTGCACGACCGACGGGACAGATGCTCCTGTGCGCCCCCACTCCGGGAACTGGGATCCTTAGTCAGCGCATCCCCATGGGTAGCCAGAACGGGTGCCGGACCGGGGACCGGACCGGACCGGCGAAGTCACCTGCGGGAACGGCGCGGGGGACCGACAGCACCAACCGGGGGGAAAGAGGGGGGAAGCAATGCCTCGATGGAAAACCTTGCCGAATGAGCTGGATCCGCAGATCAAGGAGTTCACGAGCCAGTTGCGGCGGCTCGTGGACCGCAGCGGCCTGAGCATCGCGGCGCTGGCCGACCGGACCGGCTACAGCAGGACGTCCTGGGAGCGTTACCTGGGCGGCCGGCTGCTCGCGCCCAAGGGTGCGATCGTCGCGCTCGCCGAGGTCACCGGCACCAGCCCGGTCCATCTCACCACCATGTGGGAGCTGGCCGAACGGGCCTGGAGCCGGGCGGAGATGCGGCACGACCGGACCATGGAGCAGATCCGCATATCCCAGGCACGCGCCGCGCTGGGGGAGTTCGGGGCGGCCGAGGCGGAGGCGACGAGCGGCACCAAGACGGCCCACAGAGGCGCCGGCACCACCGCGCCCCCGGGCGTCGCCGGCCCGGCGGCCATCGCACCGACGATCCCGCCCCAGCCGACGGCGTCCGACGCCGACGGACGGGAGAACGCGGACCGCGCCCCGGCCTCCGGGGCCAATTCCTGGGGAGTGGCGGGCTATCAGGGCCCCTCACCGGCGAGCGCCCGGCCCGCGACCGGTGCGCGGCCCGCGCCCCCGCCGGACGGTCCGGGCCGGACCCCGGGCACCCCGAACCCGGACGACGGGCAGCCGCAGGCGCCGCGGCCCACCGGCCGCGCCACCGGCAAGGGGGACAAGCGGCGGCTGACGATGTTCCTCACGGGTGTCGTCGGTGTCCTCGTCGTCGTCGCAGCCGTCTTCTTCTTCACCCACCAGGGCGGCGGCAAGAACGAGGGCGCCGCCAAGTCGCCCTCCCCGACGGCCAGCACCGACCCCAGCCTGCCCGCCGGGGTCAAGTGCAGCGGCTCCTCCTGCACCGGCAAGGACGCGGAGGCCATGGGATGCAGCGGCGACCTGGCGGCCACCGCCAAGACCGCCACCGTCGGCACCGCCGCCCTGGAGGTGCGCTACAGCAAGACCTGCGGTACGGCCTGGGGAAGGATCACCGGCGGTGCCAAGGGCGACCAGGTCCGGCTCTCCGCGGGCAAGGCCCGGCAGACGGGTGACATCACCACCGCCGGGGACACCATCGCGTACACGCCGATGGTCGCCGTGAAGGACGCGGCCGAGGCCAAGGCCTGCGCGACCCTCGCCTCCGGGCGGACGGGGTGCACGAACTGAGACCGGAAGCCAAGGCGGCAAGCGGAGAGCGGAACCGACGACCGCAAGCGGAGAGCGGACGCCCAGACCGCAGCGGGGAGCGGAACCGACGACCGCAAGCGGAGAGCGGACGCCCAGACCGCAGCGGGGAGCGGAAGCGGAGACCGCAAGCGGAGAGCGGAAGCGAGGGGTGGCGGCGCGGGCGAACCAATTCGGGCGGATTTCCGGGGACGGACGCATGGCCCGCCGGATCCTGGGCACGCGAACCGTACCCCCACGGGAGTCCGGTAAGCCGGTACCCCCCACCGGCGGCCGTCCCCGTCCTTTCTCTCCCGGACGGGCGGCCGCCTCTTCGTGACCCGTGACATCCGGCTTGTGGGGTGAGCCACAGGGCCCCGGACGTCTCGCATGCCGGATGCGCGATAGCCTGACCGCTGGATCTCTCTTGATGCCAAGAGATCGATCATCCGCACGGGGCAGCGAAAGCCCCACCGCCAGCTGTCATACGGAGAACGCCATGACCCGCACTCCCGTGAACGTCACCGTCACCGGCGCGGCCGGCCAGATCGGTTACGCCCTGCTCTTCCGCATCGCCTCCGGCCAGCTGCTCGGCGCGGACGTGCCGGTCAAGCTGCGCCTCCTGGAGATCACCCCGGCACTCAAGTCCGCCGAGGGCACGGCCATGGAGCTGGACGACTGCGCGTTCCCCCTCCTGCAGGGCATCGACATCACCGACGACCCGAACGTCGCCTTCGACGGCGCCAACGTAGCCCTCCTCGTCGGCGCCCGCCCCCGCACCAAGGGCATGGAGCGCGGCGACCTGCTCGAGGCCAACGGTGGCATCTTCAAGCCGCAGGGCAAGGCCATCAACGACCACGCCGCCGACGACATCAAGGTCCTCGTCGTGGGCAACCCGGCCAACACCAACGCGCTCATCGCGCAGGCCGCCGCTCCGGACGTCCCGGCCGAGCGCTTCACCGCGATGACCCGCCTGGACCACAACCGCGCGCTGACCCAGCTCGCGAAGAAGACGGGCTCGACGGTCGCCGACATCAAGCGCCTGACCATCTGGGGCAACCACTCCGCCACCCAGTACCCGGACATCTTCCACGCCACGGTCGCCGGCAAGAACGCCGCCGAGGTCGTGAACGACGAGAAGTGGCTGGCCGAGGACTTCATCCCGACCGTCGCCAAGCGCGGTGCCGCGATCATCGAGGCCCGTGGCGCCTCGTCGGCCGCCTCCGCCGCCAACGCCGCCATCGACCACGTGTACACCTGGGTCAACGGCACCGCCGAGGGCGACTGGACCTCGATGGGCATCCCGTCGGACGGCTCCTACGGTGT
Organism: Streptomyces sp. NPDC007905; assembly: GCF_042959345.1. Classification (NCBI taxonomy): domain Bacteria; kingdom Bacillati; phylum Actinomycetota; class Actinomycetes; order Kitasatosporales; family Streptomycetaceae; genus Streptomyces; species Streptomyces sp. NPDC007905. The sequence goes on from NZ_JBIBKS010000005.1 coordinate 116,517, forward strand.
CCCGGAGGGCCTGATCTCCTCCTTCCCGGTCATCACCAAGGACGGCACGTACGAGATCGTCCAGGGCCTGGACATCAACGAGTTCTCCCGCGCCCGCATCGACGCCTCCGTCAAGGAGCTCGAGGAGGAGCGCGAGGCGGTCCGCTCCCTGGGTCTCATCTGAGCCTGCCTCCGGCGGTTTCGCCGCGAGCCTGCGCGGGCCCTGTTCCGGTTTCGTCCGGAGCGGGGCCCGCGCCCGTTTTCACCGCTACTGTCGAAAGCAGTACAGGGAGGGTGTTTCGGGGGGTTCGTGATGAGCGGCTGGAGCGGGTGGAACAGCGAGAAGGGGCGCGAGCCGGGGCCCGAGCGCGAGCCGGGTGAGGAGAGAGGCAGGGCGGCCGGGCCACCCGGGGGGCCGGTCACGCCGCCGCCCTGGGCGTACGAGGAGACGCGGACCGGCCCGCTGCCACCGCCCGCGGCCCCCGCGGGCCCCCCGGCACCTCCGCCGCCGACCTGGGCCACCGCCCCCACCCACGCCGGCGGCCCGTCCGTACCGGCACCGGTGCCCCCGCCGTCGTACGGCCCCGTCCCCGCCCCTCGGCGGGTCCCCGGCGGCCGGTTGATCGCCCTGGTCACCGCCATGGCCCTGGTCGGCGCGGGCGCCGGCTTCGGAGTCTGGTACCTCGGCCGGGACCGCGCCGGTACCGGTTCCCCGGCGGCATCCGCTCCGGCCACCGGCGTCACCGTCTCCGCCTCGGCGCCCGCCTCCACCGCCTCACCCGTCTCCACCACCCCGTCCGTCCCGAAGGAGACGACCGCCGCGGGCTACCGCCTCGTCCGCGACCCCGTCGGCTACACCCTCTCCGTCCCCGAGGGCTGGGCCCGGCGGCAGAAGCAGGGGGAGAAGGCGACCGTGGTCTTCTACGACTCCCCGTCCGACGGCCGCCAGTTGCAGATCTTCGAGCTGGCCGAGGCCACCGTGACCGAATCCCTGGACCTCGCCGAGAACGACCCGGGCTACGGCTACGCCCGCGAGCCCGGCTACCGGGCTCTCGCCCGCCGCTCCGGTGACACCTGGGCCGAGCTGTCGTACCGCTACGACGACCCGGACAAGGGTGCCCGCCGGGTCGTCGACCACCGCTTCCGGGCGGCCGACGGCACGCTGTACGCGATCCGCGCGAGCGGACCGGAGCAGCCCCCACGGACACCTCCTGCACGTAGCCGGTCAGGAGCGCTACTCGGTTCGCCTTGCGCCTTTTCTTCCGATTTCCCCCGTCCTTTCAGTGACGCCGCTTACTTTCGGCCCCCGATTGCGCATGCGAGCGAAGGGCTCTGGGCAGGTGGTGGCGGTCCCCGACCGTGACACGTCTGTGACATAGGGGAACGGAACAGGAACGGAAGGCAATACCGATCATGGCGGACAGAACGGAACGACAGGTCCAGGCGACCATCCACGCGGGAGGCGAGTGGCTGCGGGCGGTCTCGGGTGCCACGCGCGAGATCCTCGACCCCGCGGACGCCCGGCCGTTCGCCGTGGTGGCGGAGGGTGACGAGAAGGACGCGGAGCGCGCGGTGACCGCCGCGCGCCAGGCATTCGACCACGGCCCCTGGCCCGGCACACCCGTCGCCGAGCGCGCCGCCCTGCTGCGCCGCGTTGCCGACCTCCTCGTGCGCGACCGCGAGGAACTGGGCCTGCTGGAGAGCCGGGACGCGGGCAAGACCGCCGAGGAGGGCCGCGTCGACATCGACTGCGTCGCGGACGCCTTCCGCTACTTCGCCGACCTGGTCGCGGCCGAGGCCCCGGGCCGGGTCGTCGACGCGGGCTCACCCGACATCCACAGTGTCGTCGTCCATGAGCCGGTCGGCGTCTGCGCACTGATCACACCCTGGAACTACCCGCTGCTCCAAGCCAGTTGGAAGATCGCCCCGGCGCTCGCCGCGGGCAACACATTCGTGATCAAGCCCAGCGAGATCACCCCGATGACGACCATCGCGCTGGTCGGTCTCCTGGCCGAGGCCGGTCTGCCCGCCGGTGTCGCCAACCTCGTCACGGGCCCCGGTCACACGGTCGGCGCCCGGCTCGCCGAGCACCCCGACGTCGACCTGGTCTCCTTCACCGGCGGACTGGCCAGCGGCACCAAGGTCGCCCAGGCGGCCGCCCCGACCGTGAAGAAGGTCGCCCTCGAACTCGGCGGCAAGAACCCCAACGTGGTCTTCGCCGACGCCTGCGCCACCGACGAGGGCTTCGACACCGCTGTCGACCAGGCCCTCAACGCCGCCTTCATCCACAGCGGCCAGGTCTGCTCGGCCGGCGCCCGCCTCATCGTCGAGGAGTCGCTGAGGGACCGCTTCGTCGCCGAACTCGCCCAGCGGGCCCGGCAGATCCGCCTCGGCCGGGGCACCGAGCACGGCGTCGAGTGCGGCCCCCTCGTCTCCGAGCAGCAGCGCGCCAAGGTCGAGGCCTACGTCGCCTCCGCGCTGGCCGAGGGTGCGGTGCTGCGCTGCGGCGGCAGGCGTCCCGAGCCGTCACCCGAGCGTCCGGAGAGCGGCTACTTCTACGAGCCGACCGTCCTCGACGCCTGTCACCGCGAGATGAAGGTCGTACGTGAGGAGGTCTTCGGCCCGGTCCTCACCGTGGAGACCTTCCGCACGGAGGACGAGGCCGTGTTCCTCGCCAACGACACCGAGTACGGCCTCGCCGGCGCCGTGTGGTCCGCGGACGCCTCCAAGGCCCGCAGGGTCGCGGGCCGGCTGCGCCACGGCACCGTCTGGATCAACGACTTCCACCCCTACCTGCCGCAGGCGGAGTGGGGCGGCTTCGGCCGGAGCGGCACGGGCCGCGAGCTGGGACCGGCGGGTCTCGCCGAGTACCGCGAGACCAAGCACATCTACCAGAACCTCGCGCCGAAGCCGGTGCGCTGGTTCGCCGGCTGACCCCGGCTCCCCGGTCTCCGGCCTCTTCGACCCCCGACTCCTCGATCCCCGGCCGGGTGCACCTCCCGCAGAGCACGAGCCCGGGAGCGGGGCCCCACATCCCCGCTCCCGGACTCCGCCCGTCCTCCCACCCCCCAGGAGTAACCACCCGATGCCCGATCACACCCACGAATTCGACTACGTCGTCATCGGCGGTGGCACCGCGGGTTCCGTCATCGCCTCCCGCCTGACCGAGAACCCGGACGTCACCGTCGCCGTCATCGAGGGCGGCCCCAGCGACGTCGGCCGCGACGACGTGCTGACCCTGCGCCGCTGGATGGGCCTGCTCGGCGGTGACCTCGACTACGACTACCCGACCACCGAGCAGCCCCGCGGCAACTCCCACATCCGGCACAGCCGGGCCCGCGTCCTCGGCGGCTGCTCCTCGCACAACACCCTCATCTCCTTCAAGCCGCTCCCGTCCGACTGGGACGAGTGGGAGGCGGCCGGCGCCAAGGGCTGGGGTGCCGTCGCCATGGAGGCCTACTTCGCCCGCCTGAAGAACCACATCGTCCCGGTCGACGAGAAGGACCGGAACGCCATCGCCCGCGACTTCGTGGACGCCGCCCAGTCGGCGCTCGGCGTCCCCCGCGTCGAGGGCTTCAACAAGAAGCCGTTCACCGAGGGCACCGGCTTCTTCGACCTCGCGTACCACCCCGAGGACAACAAGCGCTCCTCCGCCTCGGTGGCCTACCTGCACCCGGTCATGGACGAGCGCCCCAACCTCCGTATCTTCCTGGAGACGTGGGCCTGCAAGCTGGAGCTGGACGGCACCCGCGCCGAGGGCGTGCACGTGCGCACCAAGGACGGCGAGGAGCTGCTGGTCCGGGCCCGCAACGAGGTCGTCCTGTGCGCGGGCGCCGTGGACTCCCCGCGCCTGCTGCTGCACTCCGGCATCGGCCCCCGCGAGGACCTCGAGGCGCTCGGCATCCCCGTCGTGCACGACCTGCCGGGGGTCGGCGAGAACCTGCTCGACCACCCCGAGTCGGTGATCGTCTGGGAGACCCACGGGCCGATCCCGGAGAACTCCGCGATGGACTCCGACGCGGGCCTGTTCGTGCGCCGCGACCCCGAGCACCAGGGCCCGGACCTGATGTTCCACTTCTACCAGATCCCGTTCACGGACAACCCGGAGCGACTGGGCTACGAGCGGCCGGAGTTCGGCGTCTCGATGACCCCGAACATCCCCAAGCCCAAGAGCCGCGGCCGCCTGTTCCTGACCAGCGCCGACCCGTCCGTGAAGCCCGCCCTTGACTTCCGGTACTTCACCGACGAGGACGACTACGACGCCCGCACCCTGGTCGACGGCATCCGCATCGCCCGCGAGATCGCCAGGACCGAGCCGCTCGCCGGCTGGCTCAAGCGCGAGGTCTGCCCCGGCCCGCAGATCCTGGGCGACGCCGAGCTGAGCGAGTACGCCCGCAAGGTCGCGCACACCGTCTACCACCCGGCCGGCACCTGCAAGATGGGCGCCGTCGACGACGAACTCGCCGTGGTGGACCCCGAACTGAAGATCCGAGGCCTCGACGGCATCCGCATCGCCGACGCCTCCGTCTTCCCGACCATGCCCGCCGTGAACCCGATGATCGGGGTGCTCATGGTCGGGGAGAAGGCCGTCGAACTGATCGGAGGTGAGGCCCGATGACTCTCACGGTGCCCACTCGCAAACCGCCCACCGACACCCCCGCCGAGACCCCCGTCTTCTCGGTCGAAGGCCTGTGGAAGGTGTTCGGCCCGAAGGCCGACCGCGTCCCGGCCGACCCGGAACTCGCCGCGCTCAGCCCCGCCGACCTGCGCTCCCGCACCGGCTGCACCGCCGCCGTCCAGGGCGTCTCCTTCGACGTGCGCAAGGGCGAGGTCTTCGTCGTGATGGGCCTGTCCGGCTCCGGCAAGTCCACCCTGGTGCGCTGTCTGACCCGGCTCATCGAGCCGACCGCGGGCACCATCGCCATCGACGGCGAGGACGTCCGCTCCATGGACCGCACCCGGCTGCGCGAGCTGCGCCGCCACCGCGCCGCGATGGTCTTCCAGCACTTCGGTCTGCTCCCGCACCGCACCGTCCTCGACAACGTGGCCTATGGCCTGGAGATCCAGGGCATGGCGAGGTCCGAGCGACGCGAGCGTGCCGCCGAGGTCGTCGCCAAGGTCGGGCTGGAAGGCATGGAGAAGCGCCGCCCCGGCCAGCTCTCCGGTGGCCAGCGCCAGCGCGTCGGGCTCGCCCGCGCCCTCGCCGTCGACCCCGAAGTCCTTCTCTTCGACGAGCCGTTCAGCGCCCTCGACCCGCTGATCCGGCGGGACATGCAGGACGAGGTGGTCCGCCTGCACCGCGAGGAGGGCCGCACGATGGTCTTCATCACCCACGACCTCTCCGAGGCCCTCAAGCTCGGCGACCGCATCGCCCTGATGCGCGACGGCCGCGTGGTCCAGCTCGGCACCCCGGAGCAGATCGTCGGCTCCCCGGCCGACGACTACGTCCGCGAGTTCGTCCGCGACGTCCCGCGCGAGCAGGTCGTCACCTGCCGTACGGCCATGCGTCCCGCCACCCCCGACGAGGCCGTCGACGGGCCCGCCCTGGCCCCGGACGCGACGGTCTCGGAGGCCATCGAAGCGGTCGCCCGCACCGGATCCGCGGCCCGCGTGGTGGACCGGGGCCGCTGTCTGGGGGTGGTCGACCACGAGCAGCTGCTCGCGGTCGTGGCCGGAACGGAGCGGCCCAAGGAGACGGCGTAATGGCGACGATCACCACCACGTCCACCTCCCGCCCCGGGCTCCCCGGCATCCTGCGCAGGCCCGCCACGCACAAGCTGCTCGCGCTGGCCGTCGTGGCCGCGGTCCTCGTCCCCCTGGTCAACAGCCGCTGGGGAAGCGGCAGCTGGCCGCACGCACTGACCGTCGACCTGTCCAAGCCGCTCGCGAGCGCCAGTGACTGGGTCATCGGCAACCGGGACAGCCACCCGCTGTTCCTGTACTTCTTCGGCTACATCAGCAACGCGGTCGTGCTCTGCGTACGCGCCGTGTACCTCACGCTGCTCGCGGCCGGCTGGGCCGGCGTCACCGTCTTCGGCGCCCTGGCCGCCTGGCGGCTCAGCGGCCCGCGCCTCGCGCTCGGCACCGCGGTCGCCTTCCTGACCTGCGGGTTCCTCGGTATGTGGGTGCCGACCATGCAGACCCTGGCGCTCATGGTGGTCGCGGTCATCGCCTCCGTGCTCGTCGGCGCGCTGCTCGGCCTCGCCGCCGGGCTCTCCGACCGGCTGGACCGCGCCCTGCGCCCGGTGCTGGACACCATGCAGGTGCTCCCGGCGTTCGCGTACCTCCTCCCCGTCGTCCTGGTCTTCGGCATCGGCGTGCCCGCGGCCGTCCTCGCCACCGTCGTCTACGCAGCCCCGCCGATGGCCCGCCTCACGGCGCTCGGCCTGCGCGGCGCCGACCCCGAGGTCCTGGAGGCCGTGGAGTCGCTCGGCGCCACCGCCCGCCAGCGGCTGCTGACCGCCCGCATCCCGCTGGCCCGCAAGGAACTGCTGCTCGGCCTCAACCAGACGATCATGATGGCGCTGTCCATGGCGGTCATCGCCTCCGTCATCGGTGCCGGCGGCCTCGGCGACCGCGTCTACCAGGCCCTCGCCTCCGTCGACGTCGGCGCGGCCCTCGCGGCGGGCATCCCGATCGTGCTGCTCGCGGTCGTCCTGGACCGCGTCACGGGCGCCGCCGGAGACGGCACCACCGGCTCCCGGACGATCGGCCGCCCGTACGCCCTCGCCGTCACCGTGGCCGTCGCCGTGGCCGCCCGCCTCCTCGGCCGCCTCGACTGGCCCGCCTCCTGGACCCTGGACATCGCCGAACCGGTCAACCGCGCCGTCGACTGGATGACCGCCCACCTGTACTCCGGCGTCCCGGTGATCGGCGGCACCGCCGACTGGGCGGCTCACTTCACCACCTGGATCCTGGACCCCGTGCGGTCCGGTCTGCAGTGGCTGCCGTGGTGGTCGGTGCTGCTCGTCGTGGCCGCGACGGCCTGGCTGATCGGCACCTGGCGCACCGCCCTGACCGCCGTCCTCGCCATGGCCGCGATCGGCGTTCTCGGGGTGTGGGGGCCGTCGCTCGACACCCTCTCCCAGGTGCTGGCCGCCGTTGCCGTCACCCTCGTCCTCGGCTTCGCGACCGGTATCGCGGCCGCCCGCAGCGACCGTGTCGAACGGGCCCTGCGCCCGGTCCTGGACGTCTTCCAGACCATGCCGCAGTTCGTGTACCTGATCCCGGTCGTCGCCCTGTTCGGGGTCGGCCGCGCGCCCGCCGTCGCCGCGGCCGTCGTCTACGCCCTCCCGGCCGTCGTCCGGATCACCGCGCAGGGCTTGCGCCAGGTCGACCCGGCCGCGCTGGAGTCGGCGCGCTCGCTCGGCGCCACCGGCCGCCAGCAGCTGTGGCAGGTCCAGCTCCCGCTCGCCAGGCGGTCCTTGCTGCTCGCCGTCAACCAGGGCGTGGTCCTGGTCCTCGCCGTCGTCATCATCGGCGGCCTGGTCGGCGGCGGCGCCCTCGGCTACAACGTGGCCTTCGGCCTCGCCCAGGGCGACCTGGCGACCGGCCTGGTCGCCGGTGCCGCCATCGTCTGCCTCGGCCTGATGCTCGACCGGGTGACCCAGCCGACCGAACGCCGCCCGAAGAAGGGAGCGTGACATGCGCTTCAGTACGACCCTCACGGTGGCCGCCGGCGCGTCCGCGCTCGCGCTGCTCACCGGCTGCGGTGCCGCCGACATGACCAAACAGGCCTCGCCGTTCGCCAACGCGCACGGCGCGAAGTCCGTGACCCTGTCCGTGCAGTCCTGGGTGGGTGCCCAGTCCAACGTGGCCGTCGCCCAGTACCTCCTCGAACACAAGCTGGGCTACCGCGTCGACACCGTCCAGGTGGACGAGGTGCCCGCCTGGGACGCGCTCAGCCAGGGCCGGGTCGACGCGATCCTGGAGGACTGGGGCCACCCCGAACAGGAGAAGCGGTACGTCGAGGACAAGAGGACGATCGCGCACGCCGGCGACCTCGGGGTGACCGGGCACATCGGCTGGTTCGTCCCGACCTACCTCGCCAAGCAGCACCCCGACATCACCAACTGGAAGAACCTCGACAAGTACGCCTCGCTCTTCCGCACCGCGGAGAGCGGCGGCAAGGGCCAGCTGATGGACGGCTCCCCGTCCTACGTCACCAACGACAAGGCGCTGGTGAAGAACCTCAAGCTCAACTACCAGGTCGTCTTCGCCGGTTCCGAGGCGGCTCAGATCACCCAGATGAAGCAGTTCGCCAAGGAGAAGAAGCCCTTCCTGACCTACTGGTACTCACCCCAGTGGCTGTTCCGGAAGGTCCCCATGACGGAGGTGAAGCTGCCGCCGTACAAGGAGGGCTGCGACGCGGACGCGGCCGAGGTCGCCTGCGCCTACCCGCACACCCCGCTGCAGAAGTACCTCAACGCCGGCTTCGCCAAGTCCGGCGGCAAGGCGGCGGCCCTCCTGAAGAAGTTCCAGTGGACGACCGAGGACCAGAACGAGGTCTCCCTGATGATCGCCGACCAGAAGCTCTCGCCCCAGGAGGCGGCGAAGAAGTGGGTGGACAGCCACCCTGCCGTGTGGAAGCGGTGGCTGTCCTGAGCCGGATCAGCGGAGCCGGGCGGCGATCTCTCCCAGAGCGGCCGTGGCCCGCCGCTGGAGTCCCGGTCCGAACGTGACGCGGCTGGCCCCGAGTTCGCCGAGCACGGCGGGCGAGGGGCCCGCGCCGTCCAGCCGGGCCACCATGTTCAGTGGCCCCTGGATGCCCGACCGCAGCAGCGGCAGTACGTCGACCGGGGCGAGGATCGGATACACGCAGTCCGCGCCCGCCGCCACGTACAACGCCGCCCGCTCGATGGCCCGTCGGGGATCGCCGTCGCCCCGTACGAAGGTGTCGACGCGGGCGTTGACGAAGAGCCGGTCCGCGGCGGCCGAGCGCACCTCGGCGAGGTAGTCGGCGTGCTCGTGCGGATCCTTGAGGACACCCCCGTTGCCCGAGTCCTCGAGGTTGCACCCCACGGCACCGGCCTCCAGCAGCCTTTCCACCAGCTCCCTCGGCACGAGCCCGTACCCGCCCTCGACATCCGCCGACACCGGCACGTCCACCGCCCGCACGATCCGGGCCACCGCCGCGAACATCTCGTCCGCCGGGGTCGCCCCGTCCTCGTACCCGAGGGAGGCGGCGACGCCCGCGCTGGGCGTGGCCAGGGCGGGGAACCCGGCCTCCACCAGCACCCGGGCACTGGCCGCGTCCCAGGGGCCGGGCAGCACCAGCGGGTCACCCTGGGCGCGCTTCAGGTGCAGCGCGCGGAACAGGTCTGCCTTGCTCATCGGCCGACCTCGCGGTCGAGCAACTGGGTGCGGCTCACCGGTGCTGGCCCGGCCGGTAATGGCCCGGGGTCATCCGGGTGCTCACACCGAACCGGTTCCACGCGTTGATCACCGTGATCGCGGCGATCAGCTGGGCCAGCTCGGCCTCCTCGAACTGCCCGGCGGCCCTCTCGTAGACCTCGTCCGGCACGAAGCCGTCGGTCAGCACGGTGATCGCCTCGGTCAGCTCGAGCGCCGCCAGCTCCTTGCCGGTGTAGCAGTGCCGCGACTCTTCCCATGCGCTGAGCTGCACGATCCGCTCCACGCTCTCGCCCGCCGCGAGCGCGTCCTTGGTGTGCATGTCGAGGCAGAACGCGCAGTGGTTCAGCTGCGAGGCCCGGATCTTCACCAGCTCGTACAGCGTCGGGTCCAGGCCCTGCCTGGCCGCCGTGTCCAGGCGGATCATGGCCTTGTAGACCTCGGGCGCGTGCTGCGCCCAGCGCAGCCGCGGGGCCTGTTCGGCGGCGTACTCGACGGTCTCCTGTGCAGTGGTCATGCTTCGACCCTAGGAGCGAGGAAGCCCAGGAGTATGGTCCATTTCCATGGCGAATTCATGGGCCACTCTGGGGGTAGACCTGCACCTGGAGCCGGCCGGGTCCAGCGGGCTGCGCCGCGGTCTGACCGACGCGCTGCGCGATGCCGTCCGCACCGGCCGCCTCGCCCCCGGCACCCGGCTGCCCTCCTCCCGCAGCCTCGCCGCCGACCTGGGCATCGCCCGCAACACCGTCGCCGAGGCCTACGCCGACCTGGTCGCCGAAGGCTGGCTCACTGCCCGCCAGGGCTCCGGAACCCGGGTCGGCGAGCGGGCGGCCCTCCCGCCGGCGGACACCGCACCACCCCGGCGCCGCGAACCGGAAAGGCCCCTCTACAACCTCGTCCCCGGCACCCCCGACCTCGCCGCCTTCCCGCGCACCGAGTGGCTCAAGGCCGCCCGCCGCGCCCTGGCCACCGCGCCCTTCGACGCCCTCGGCTACGGCGATCCGCGCGGCCGCCCCGAACTGCGCACCGCCCTCGCCGGCTACCTCGCCCGCGCCCGGGGCGTCCGCACCGACCCCGAGACCATCGTGATCACCGCGGGCTTCTCGCACGCCCTGCGCCTCCTCGGCCTCGTGCTGCGGGCACGCGGAGTGCGGACGGTGGCGGTGGAGTCGTACGGGCTCGACGTCCACTGGGGACTGCTGAAGGGCGCGGGTCTGGCGACCCGCGCGCTGCCGTACGACGAACTGGGCACGGACACCGGCGCGTTGGGCGACGAGGGGGCGGTGCTCGTCACCCCCGCGCACCAGTTCCCGATGGGCACACCCCTGCACCCCGGCCGGCGGACCGCCGTCGTGGAGTGGGCGCGCCGGACCGGCGGGCTGGTCCTGGAGGACGACTACGACGGCGAGTTCCGCTACGACCGCCAGCCCGTCGGCGCCCTGCAGGGCCGCGACCCCGACCACGTGGTCCACCTCGGCACCGCCAGCAAGTCCCTCGCCCCCGGCCTGCGGCTGGGCTGGATGGCGCTGCCGCCGTCCCTGGTGGAGGAGGTGGTCGCGGCCAAGGGACCTATCGACACCTGCGGGGTGCTTGACCAGCTGACCCTGGCCGAGTTCCTCACCTCCGGCGCCTACGACCGCCACGTGCGCTCCTCCCGTCTGCGCTACCGGCGCCGCCGGGACGCCCTCGCCGCCGCCGTCGCCGGCCGCGCACCCGAGGGCTCCCGCATCGAGGTGACCGGGATCGCGGCCGGGCTGCACGCGGTGCTGAGGTTGCCGCCGGGCACCGAGCAGTCGGTGATCCAGGCCGCCACCTGGCAGGGGCTGGCCCTGCACGGCCTCGCCTTCCACCGTCATGAGCAGGCTGTCGCCGAGCCGCTGGACGCGCTGGTCGTGGGCTACGGGACGCCGCCGGACAGCGCGTGGGCGGGGGCGCTGGAGGCGTTGTGCAAGGTGTTGCCGTGACCGCGCCTCCTCGGCCCGTCCGGCGTTCGAGGACGAGACCCGTCGGAGCGGTGGGGAAGGGGGCCTGGTCGGCCCAGCGGGCCGGCGGCCTCCGCACCGTCGGAGCGGCGGGGAAGGGGGGCCCGGTCAGCCCAGCGGGCCGGCGGCCTCCGCGGCTTTACCGCCGGCGGCCGGCGCCTCCCCGAACCGTGCCAGCGCCAGCGCGCCCGCCACCGCCACCGCGAACCCGAGCACCGCAAGCCAGGCCAGGCCCTCGCGGGTGCGGTCGCCGAGCCAGATGACGCCTACCGCGGCCGGGCCGATCGTCTCGCCGATCACCATGCCGGCCGTCGCCGTCGTCACCGATCCGCGCTGCAGGGCCGAGGTCAGCAGCATGAAGGCGGCACCTCCGCCGATCAGGAGGGCGTAGGCCGCCGGATCGGTGAGCAGGGCCACCGGCGCCAGATCGTCGATCAGACGGACCGACACCTCCACCACGCCGAAACCGAAACCGGCCCCGAGCCCCAGCACCAGGGCCCGCATGCGCCCGGACAGCCGGCCACCCAGCAGCGCGAGCACCAGCATGCCGACCGCCGTCGCGAGCATCGCGTACCCCAGGGCGTCCGGCCCGCCCTCGGCTCCCTCCGGCCCGGCCGCCAGCCCCAGCATCGCGAGCCCGGCGCACACCACCCCCACCGCGCCCCACTCCGTGCCGCTCAGGCACACCCGCAGCAGACGCGCCGCGACCACTGCCGTCACCGCGAGACTCGACGCCAGTGCCGCGCTGACCGCGTAGATCGGGATCGACCGCAGGGCCGCGATCTGGAACAGGAAGCCCAGCCCGTCCAGCGCCAGCCCGGCCAGATACCGCCACTGCCGCAAGGCCCGCAGCAGCAGTGCCGCCTCGCCGCCCCCGCCCGTACCGGCCTCCCGCGCGGCGACCGCCTGCAGCACCGTCGCCGTACCGAAACAGACCGCCGCGGCCAGCGCGCACACCATTCCCCAGAGCACGAAGCGACTCTAGGGGAGCGCCGCTAGACCTCCAGCACCGCCCGCAGCTGGGCGAGCCCCCAGTCCAGGTCCTCCTCGCCGATGATCAGCGGCGGGGCGATCCGGACCGTGGAACCGTGGGTGTCCTTCACCAGCACCCCGCGGTCCATCAGCCGCTCCGACACCTCCCGGCCGGTGCCGAGTCCCGGGGCGATGTCCACGCCCGCCCACAGCCCCCGCCCGCGCACCGCCGTCACGCGGCCGGTGCCGAGCAGCCCGGCGAGCTGCCGGTGCATCCGCTCGCCCAGCTCCGCCGCCCGCGCCTGGAACTCGCCGGAGCGCAGCATCGCGATCACCTCCAGCGCCACCGCGCAGGCCAGCGGATTCCCGCCGAACGTCGACCCGTGCTCGCCCGGCCGGAACACCCCGAGCACCTCTGCGCTGGACACCACCGCCGACACCGGCACGATCCCGCCGCCCAGCGCCTTCCCCAGCACATACGCGTCGGGTACGACGCCCTCGTGCTCGCACGCGAACGTCCGCCCGGTCCGCCCGAGCCCCGACTGGACCTCGTCGGCGACGAACAGCACGTTCCGCTCGCGCGTGAGCTCCCGCACCCCCGGCAGATAGCCGGCCGGCGGCACGATCACCCCGGACTCGCCCTGGATCGGCTCCAGCAGCACGGCGACGGTGTTCTCGGTCATCGCCGCCTTCATCGCCGTCAGATCCCCGTACGGCACGATCTCGAACCCCGGCGTGTACGGCCCGTAGTCCGCGCGGGCCTCCGGGTCGGTCGAGAAGCTGATGACCGTCGTCGTACGGCCGTGGAAGTTGCCGCCCGCGACCACGACCTTCGCCATCTCCGCGGGCACCCCCTTCACCCGGTACCCCCACTTCCGGGCGGTCTTCACGGCGCTCTCCACGGCCTCGACGCCGGTGTTCATGGGCAGCACCATCTCCATGCCGCACAGCTCGGCCAGCTCCGTGCAGAACGCCGCGTACCGGTCGTGGTGGAAGGCGCGCGAGGTCAGCGTCACCCGCTCCAGCTGCCGCCTGGCCGCCTCGACCAGGCGCCGGTTGCCGTGCCCGAAGTTGAGCGCCGAGTAACCGGCCAGCAGATCCAGATACCGCCGCCCCTCCACGTCCGTCATCCACGCCCCCTCCGCCGTGGCCACGACGACGGGCAGCGGATGGTAGGTGGGCGCACTGTGCGCCTCGGCGGCGGCGATGAGGTCTTCAGCAGTGGTCACGGCCTCTCCCGGAAAAGACGGTGAGCCCCTTCCTATCCTCGCTCGCATGGTGGACGCGGGACCTCCCGCTCCGGCGCGCCCGGTAGGCTGATCAACGGGCCGTGACTGGCGCGCTGGGATGGGACGGACCATCGGGGAGCGGCCCGAGCGGGAATTCAGTGCCGTGCGCCTGGGCCGAACGTGAACGCTGAACGCACGCCGTCCGGAGGTCCCCATGCCAGAGCAGCAGCCCCTCTCCACCGAGTCCACCGCCTTTCGTGCCGCCCTCGACGTCATCCGCGCCGTCGAGCCGGCAGTGGCCGACGCCATCGGCCAGGAGGTGGCCGACCAGCGCGAGATGCTCAAGCTGATCGCCTCCGAGAACTACGCCTCCCCGGCCACCCTGCTGGCCATGGGCAACTGGTTCAGCGACAAGTACGCCGAGGGCACCATCGGGCGCCGCTTCTACGCCGGCTGTCGCAACGTCGACACGGTGGAGTCCCTGGCCGCCGAGCACGCCAAGGCGCTCTTCGGCTCCCGGCACGCCTACGTCCAGCCGCACTCCGGCATCGACGCCAACCTCGTCGCTTTCTGGGCCGTCCTCGCCGACCGCGTCGAGGCCCCGTTCCTGGAGAAGACCGGCGCCCGCCAGGTCAACGACCTCACCGAGGCCGACTGGGCCGAGCTGCGCCAGGCCTTCGGCAACCAGCGCATGCTCGGCATGTCCCTCGACGCGGGCGGCCACCTCACCCACGGCTTCCGTCCGAACATCTCCGGCAAGATGTTCGACCAGCGCTCCTACGGCACCGACCCGGCCACGGGCCTCATCGACTACGACGCCCTGCGCGTCCAGGCCCGTGAGTTCAAGCCGCTGATCATCGTCGCCGGCTACTCCGCGTACCCGCGTCTGGTGAATTTCCGGATCATGCGGGAGATCGCGGACGAGGTCGGCGCGACCCTGATGGTCGACATGGCCCACTTCGCGGGCCTGGTCGCGGGCAAGGTCCTCACCGGTGACTTCGACCCGGTCCCGCACGCCCAGATCGTCACCACGACGACCCACAAGTCCCTGCGCGGCCCGCGCGGCGGCATGGTCCTGTGCGACGACTCCCTCAAGGACCAGGTCGACCGCGGCTGCCCGATGGTCCTCGGCGGCCCGCTCCCGCACGTCATGGCCGCCAAGGCCGTCGCCCTCGCCGAGGCCCGCCGGCCCTCCTTCCAGGACTACGCCCAGCGCATCGTCGACAACTCCCGCGCTCTCGCCGAGGGCCTGATGCGGCGCGGCGCCACCCTGGTCACCGGCGGCACGGACAACCACCTCAACCTGATCGACGTGGCCACCTCCTACGGCCTCACCGGCCGCCAGGCGGAGACGGCCCTGCTCGACTCGGGCATCGTCACCAACCGCAACGCCATCCCGGCCGACCCGAACGGCGCCTGGTACACCTCCGGCATCCGCATCGGCACGCCCGCCCTCACCACCCGCGGCCTGGGCACGGCGGAGATGGACGAGGTGGCGGGCCTCATCGACCGCGTCCTGACCACCACCGAGCCGGGCACCACCAAGTCGGGCGCCCCGTCCAAGGCGGCCCACGTGCTGGACGAGAAGGTGGCGCAGGAAATCGCCCAGCGAGCCACGGACCTGGTCGCGGCGTTCCCGCTCTACCCGGAGATCGACCTCGGCTGAGCCGGCCTGAACGGGCGCGGGGAACTGCGCGACCGGTCCCACACGGTCCGCGGTTCCCCACGCACCGAACCCCCTCGAGCTCTCTGAGACAATGAGAGACATGGCGACTGACCGACCCCGCGTGCTCTCCGGAATCCAGCCCACCGCCGGCTCGTTCCACCTCGGCAACTACCTGGGCGCCGTCCGCCAGTGGGTGGCCCTGCAGGAGTCGCACGACGCGTTCTACATGGTCGTGGACCTGCACGCGATCACGATGCCGCAGGATCCGAAGGAGCTGCGCGCCAACACCCGCCTCGCCGCGGCGCAGCTGCTCGCCGCAGGACTGGACCCGGATCGCTGCACCCTCTTCGTGCAGAGCCACGTCCCCGAGCACGCCCAGCTCGCCTGGATCATGAACTGCCTCACCGGATTCGGCGAGGCGAGCCGCATGACCCAGTTCAAGGACAAGTCGGCCAAGCAGGGTGCCGACCGTGCGTCCGTCGGTCTGTTCACGTACCCGATCCTGCAGGTCGCGGACATCCTGCTGTACCAGGCCCACGAGGTGCCGGTCGGCGAGGACCAGCGCCAGCACATCGAGCTGACCCGTGACCTCGCCGAGCGCTTCAACGGCCGCTTCGGCCAGACCTTCACCGTCCCGAAGCCGTACATCCTCAAGGAGACGGCGAAGATCTACGACCTGCAGGAACCGTCGGTCAAGATGAGCAAGTCGGCGTCCACGCCGAAGGGCCTGATCAATCTGCTCGACGAGCCGAGGACGACGGCGAAGAAGATCAAGAGCGCGGTCACGGACACCGACACGGTGATCCGTTTCGACGCCGAGAACAAGCCGGGCGTGAGCAATCTGCTCACCATCTACTCGACCCTCACCGGGACGGGCATCGCCGACCTGGAGGCGCAGTACGAGGGCAAGGGCTACGGCGCGCTCAAGACGGACCTCGCCGAGGCCATGGTCGAGTTCGTGACGCCGTTCCGGGAGCGCACCCAGCAGTACCTGGACGATCCCGAGACGCTCGACTCGATCCTGGCCAAGGGCGCGGAGAAGGCGCGCGCCGTCGCCGCGGAGACGCTCGCCGAGGCGTACGAGCGCGTGGGCTTCCTGCCGGCGAAGCACTGACCGGCGCCCCGGGCACCCCGGGGCGCGGGGAGGCGCCCGGGGGGCACGAGGAGGCGCCCGGCGGCACCGAGGAGCACCGCGGCGCACGCCGCACACGTGTCCGAGAGGGCAGAGCGCTGCACATCACTTCTGCTGCGCCTGCCCACAGGACATCCGTGGCCGTACAGTCGATAGCCGACGGCACGGACGAAGACGACCGAGAAGACAGCACGCGACGACAGGAGACGACGTGGGGACCGTAACGATCGGCGTGTCGATCGCGGTCCCGGAGCCTCACGGCAGCCTGCTCCAGGAGCGGCGCGCGGGCTTCGGCGACGCCGCGGCTCACGGCATCCCCACCCACCTCACCCTGCTGCCGCCGACCGAGGTGGACGAGGCCGACCTGCCCGCTGTCGAGGCGCACCTCAGCGGGGTCGCCGCGGCCGGCCGCCCGTTCCCGATGCGGCTGTCCGGGACCGGCTCCTTCCGGCCCCTGTCGCCGGTCGTCTACGTCCGCGTGGTCCAGGGCGCCGAGGCGTGCACCTGGCTGCAGCAGCGGGTCCGAGACGCCTCCGGGCCGGTGGCGCGCGAGCTGCAGTTCCCGTACCACCCGCACGTCACGGTCGCGCACGGCATCGACGAGGCGGCGATGGACCGCGCCTTCGCGGAGCTGGCCGGCTTCGAGGCCGAGTGGCCGTGCACCGGGTTCGCGCTTTACGAGCAGGGCCCCGACGGCGTGTGGCGCAAACTGCGGGAGTACACCTTCGGGGGATCCGTGGTGCCGCCGCAGGGCGGCCAGGCCGATGTCGAGCGCGGGACGATCGCCAGCCGGTAGCCCCGCACGGTCAGAGCGGAAGTCTCCGGAACACGGCACGTGGCGCGTGCCGCACGGCCGACATCACCAGGCGCAGGGCGCCCGGTACCCACACCGTCTCCGAGCGGCGGCGCAGGCCGAGTTCGACGGCCGTGGCGACCGCCTCGGGGGTGGTGGCGAGCGGCGCCGGGACCAGGCCGGCCGTCATCCGCGTACGGACGAACCCAGGGCGTACGACCATGACGTGCACGCCGGTGCCGTACAGCGCGTCGCCGAGGCCCTGGGCGAAGGCGTCGAGCCCGGCCTTGCTGGAGCCGTAGATGAAGTCGGCGCGGCGGGCGCGCTCACCGGCGACGGAGGAGAGGACCACCAGGGAGCCGTGGCCCTGGGTCTGCAGGGCGCTGGCGGCGACCAGGCCGGCCGAGACGGCTCCGGTGTAGTTGGTCTGGGCGACCCGGACCGCGCGCAGGGGCTCGCGTTCGTCGTGGGCCTGGTCGCCGAGGATGCCGAAGGCGAGCAGCACCATGTCGATGCCGCCCTCGGCGAACACCTTGTCGATGACCGCCTCGTGGGACTCGGGGTCGAGAGCGTCGAAGGCGACCGTGCGGACGTCGGCGCCCAGGGTGCGCAGGTGCCCGGCGGCCTCTTCCAGGGCGGGCGAGGGGCGGCCGGCCAGCCACACGGTACGGGTGCGGCGGGCGATCAGGCGGCGGGCGGTGGCCAGCGCGATCTCGGACGTGCCGCCGAGGACGAGCAGGGACTGGGGCAGGTCGGTCGCATCCTTCATGACAACTGACCGTATAGCCCGCATATGACCGTCTTGCCGAAGAAACGCGGTGTTGACGCTCACTCGGAGCGGGCACAGTCCGATCATGGACTGGCTGAAGAAGCTTCCCGGGATCGGGCCGATCGTCACCCGGCTGACGCTCACGCACGCCTGGCGGTCCTACGAGCGTCTGGACCGGGTGAAGTGGACGCGGCTTGCCGCGGCGATGACCTTCGTCAGCTTCGTCGCGCTGTTCCCGCTGCTGACGCTGGCCGGGGCGATCGCCGCCGCCACGCTCAGCGAGTCGCAGCAGAAGAACCTGCAGAACAAGATCGCCGAGCAGATCCCCGGACTCTCCGACCAGTTGGACATCAACTCCCTGGTGCAGAACGCCGGCACCGTCTCAGTCATCGCCGGCGCCGTGCTGCTGTTCACCGGCATCGGCTGGGTCGGGCAGGTGCGCGACTGCCTGCGCACCGTGTGGGAGCTGCCCGACAGCGAGCAGAACCCGCTCATGGCCAGGGTCAAGGACGCGGGCATCCTGGTCGGTCTCGGCGGGGCCGTCGTCGCCACGCTCGCCATCTCCACCGTGGCCTCGGCCATGGTCGGCTGGATCACCGACCAGCTCGGCATCGACCGGATGAGCTGGGGCAGTGTGCTGCTGCGCACCGCCGCGTTCGCCGTCGCCGTGCTCGCCGACTTCCTGGTCCTGCTCTGCGTCCTGACCCTGCTGCCCGGCGTCGAACCCCCGCGCCGCCGCCTGCTGGTGGCCGCTCTCACCGGCGCGGTCGGCTTCGAGCTGCTGAAGCTGCTGCTCAGCGGCTACATCCAGGGAGTCGCCGCGAAGAGCATGTACGGCGCGTTCGGCGTCCCGGTGGCCCTGCTGCTGTGGATCAACTTCACCGCGAAGCTGGTCCTGTTCTGCGCCGCCTGGACGGCGACGCAGAGCAAGGAGACCGCATCGCAGGACGTCAGGACCGCGTCCGACGGCGCATCAGATCCGGCAGTGGCCAACGGCGGTTGACCAGGAACACCGCGCCGCCGAGCAGCACCAGCAGCCCGCCGGCGACGGCCAGGGCGGTCCCGACACCGCCGGAGTCGTGCCCGGTGGTGGCGCTCACCACCGAGCCGGACCCGCCGGTCCCCTGGGCCTGTCCGACCGGGGCGGTGGCGCCGGGCGGGTCGGTGGGCCTGCCGGCGCTCTTCGGCGGGACCAGCTCGCCGACCGGCTGGACCTTGCCGGCCGCCTGGAAGCCCCAGTCGAACAGCTTCGCGGTCTCCTTGTAGACCTCGTTGTGCTCGTGCTTCTCCGGGTTCATCACCGTGACCAGCAGCACCTTGCCGTTCCGTTCGGCGACGCCGGTGAAGGTGGCACCCGCGTGGGTGGTGTTGCCGTTCTTCACACCGGCGATGCCCTGGTAGACGGGCACATCGGTGTCACCGCTCAGCAGCCGGTTGGTGTTGCGGATCTCGGCGGAGCCGAAGGTCGCGCTCACCGTCGAGCAGTAGTCGCGGAAGTCCTTCTTCTGCAGTCCGGAGCGGGCGAACAGCGTCAGGTCGTACGCCGACGACACCTGCTCCGGCTCGTCGTAGCCGTCCGGGCTGACCACGTGGGTGTCCAGGGCCTGCAGTTCGTCGGCGTGTTCCTGCATGTCCTGGACGGTCTGCGCGACACCGCCGTTCATCGCGGACAGCACGTGCACGGCGTCGTTGCCCGAACGCAGGAAGACGCCGAGCCACAGGTCGTGAACGGTGTAGCTGTGGCCCTCCTTTATCCCGACCACGCTGGAGCCGGCACCCATGCCCGCCAGGTCGGACGGCACCACCTTGTGCTCCGTCGTCTTCGGGAACCTCGGCAGCACGGTGTCCGCGAACAGCATCTTCAGGGTGCTCGCCGGGGGCAGCCGCCAGTGCGCGTTGTGCGCGGCGAGGACCTCGCCCGACTCGGCGTCGGAGACGATCCAGGAGCGGGCGGTGATGTCCTTGGGGAGCACGGGCACGCCCTCGGCGAGGTTCACCTGCGTCCCGGGCTGTCCCAGCCGGGCGCCGCCGACCTGGGACATCTGCGCCGGGGGAGTGGCCGTCGGGCTCGTCAAGGGGGTCGGGGCCGCGAGGGCGGCGGGTGCGGTGACGGAGAGGGACAGCAGCGTGGCGGTGGTGACCAGCAGGGATCGCCTGACGGTCTTCTTGGGTGCGGGCACGGTCGAGAACGTACCTGGCACGCGCCGCGAAGTCCCGCCCAGCACCCCACCCCGGACACGCAACCGCACGGCGGACGGCGATACTGGTCCCATGCTGTGCTCATCCGGGGGGCACTGCATCCGATTGCTGCTGTGCGGCGGGCCGGATCCCCGGCCGCCCGCGGGTGCCCGGCATTGCGTGGAAAGGTCAGTCCCAGTGAAACTCAGCCGCCCGGTCTCCTGGTTCCTGCTCGCCTTCGGGGTGTGGAGCTGGGTCATCTGGGTCACTTTCGTCAAGAACCTGGTCAAGGACAGCAGCGGGCTCGCCTTCGACGACGGTCACCCGACCGCGTACTTCTGGGTGCACCTGCTGCTGGCGGTCGTTTCCTTCGTATTGGGGACGGTCATCGGGGTCATCGGGTTGCGCGGACTGCGCGCACTGCGCCGCACGTCATAGCGGGGGTTACGGCAGCGTGGTCATCGTCTTCGTCCTCGTCGCGCTGGTCGCCCTCGCCGTTGTGGCGCTGGGGCACTGGTACGTGTGGCGCCGCCTGGTGCGTGACACGACCCGCGGCCCGGGCCTCGCCCGCCGCGCCGGCACGGCGGTCTTCGTCGCCGGCCCGCTCCTGATGATCACGGCCTTGGTCGCCGAACGCTCCGGCGCCTCCTTCTGGCTGCAGCGCACACTCGCCTGGCCCGGCTTCCTGTGGATGGCGCTGGCGCTGTACCTGCTGCTGGCGGTGGTGGCGGGAGAGGTCGTACGGCCCCTGCTGCGGCGATTCCTGGAGCGGCGGGCGCGCGCCGCGACCCCCGTACCCGAGCCGGAAACCGTACCGGCGGGGCCGCCTCCGAGCGAGCCGGAGTCCCTGTGGGTGGCGAGCGAACCGGAGGCCCCGCGGGCGGCGCGGGAGGCAGTGCCCGCGCCCTCCCGCCGTCTCTTCGTCTCCCGGGTCGTCGGCGGGGCCGCGGCGACCGCCGCAGTCGGCACCGTCGGCTACGGCACCTACGGTGTGCTGCGCGGGCCGCGTGTGAAGCGTGTCACTGTGCCGCTCGCCAAGCTGCCGCCCGCCGCGCACGGTTTCCGGATCGCGGTCGTCAGCGACCTCCACCTGGGCCCCGTCCTCGGCCGCGGGTTCGCCCAGCGGGTCGTCGACACCGTCAACGCCACCCAGCCCGACCTGATCGCGGTCGTCGGTGACCTGGTGGACGGCAGCGTGAAGGACCTCGGCCCGGCCGCCGCGCCCCTCGCCCGGCTCACCGCCCGGCACGGCGCCTACTTCGTCACCGGCAACCACGAGTACTTCTCCGGCGCCGAACAGTGGGTCGCCGAGGTACGGACCCTCGGTCTGCACCCGCTGGAGAACGCCCGCACCGAACTGCCGTACTTCGACCTGGCCGGGGTGAACGACCTGCAGGGCGAGAGCGAGGGCCAGGGACCCGACTTCGGGAAGGCGCTCGGTGACCGGGACCCGGCGCGCGCGTGCGTGCTCCTCGCCCACCAGCCGGTGCAGATCCACGAGGCCGTCCGGCGCGGCGTCGACCTCCAGCTCTCCGGCCACACCCACGGCGGCCAGCTCTGGCCCGGCAGCCTCATCGCGGCCGCCGCCAACCCGACCGTGGCCGGTCTCGAACGCTACGGCGACACGCAGCTGTACGTCAGCAGGGGCGCGGGAGCCTGGGGGCCGCCCACGCGCGTGGGGGCGCCGTCGGACGTGACGGTCATCGAGCTGGCCGCCACACGCGCCTGACCAACACCGCCCCCGTGCCTGTGAAGGTGCTGTGAAACCGGGTCGAAACAACGCCTCGGTAAGTTCTTGCCCATCTGGTCAGAAAGCCCTTCCCCCCGGTGAAAGCCGTGTGATTGGGTGAGCCGCGTCACTTAGGGGTGTGGCGACATTGTGCTGCCAGGGGTAGGGCCCTGGAGGGCCGGGGGAGGGCACCACCATGCGATCTGTTCGCATGCGTATTCTCGTGACGCTGCTCGTACTCGCCGTCGTGGGAATCGGCGGCCGGCAGTTACTGCCGTCGCAAGAGGACAAGAACAAGACCATCACGGTCGGCACGACGGACGCCGTCACGTCACTGGACCCGGCCGGCGCCTACGACGCCGGTTCCTGGGCCCTGTTCAGCAACGTCTTCCAGACGCTGCTGACCTTCGAGCCGGGCGGCGTCGAACCCGTCCCGGACGCGGCGAAGGGCTGCGCCTTCGAGGGCGGCGGCCTGAAGACGTACCAGTGCCGACTGCGCGACGACATCACCTTCCCGAGCGGACGCAGGATGACCGCCGAGGACGTGAAGTACTCCTTCGAACGGGTGAAGAAGATCAACTCCGACGTCGGTCCGGCGTCCCTGTTCTCCACCCTCGGCTCGGTGACCGTCGACAGCGCGACGACGGTCACCTTTCATCTGGTCTCGCCGGACGCCACCTTCCCGCTGAAGATCGCCACCGGCGCCGGTTCGATCGTCGACAAGGACGCCTACCCGGCCGGCGCGCTGCGCACCGGCACCGGTGTCGACGGCACCGGCCCGTACACGCTGACCTCGTACACGAAGAACAAGAAGGCCGTCCTCGAGCCGTACCACAACTACAAGGGCTACCTGAGCGGTACCGGCCGCCCGATCGAGCTGCGCTACTACGCCGACTCCCAGAAGCTCAGCAGCGCCTGGAAGGCCAAGCAGGTCGACGTCGCCACCCGGACGCTGCCGCCGAACGTGCTCTCCGAGCTGAACCCGAGCGACCCGAAGCAGCGCGTCACCGAGTCCGACAGCTCCGAGACCCGCAACCTCTACCTCAACACCCGCGCGAACTCCCCGCTGCACGACGTGCGCGTGCGCCGCGCCATGGCCTGGCTGGTCAGCCGTGAGCGGCTGGCCACCAAGGTGTACGAGGGCACGGTCGACCCCCTGTACGCGCTGATCCCGACCGGCATCACGGGCCACACCACGTCCTTCTTCGACGACTACCCGACGCAGAGCACCGCGAAGGCGCGGGAGCTGCTCACCCGGGCCGGGGTGACCCTGCCGGTGCACTTCACCTTCGGCTACGGCAAGAACCGGGGCGCCGGTGCGGAGGAGGCCGCCGAGCTGAAGAAGCAGTTGGAGGCGGGCGGCCTGTTCAAGGTGGACGTCCGGGGCTATGAGTGGACCGACTTCCAAAAGCGCTGGGCCACCGGGAAGATGGACGCCTGGGCGGTCGGCTGGGTGGCCGACTACCCCGACGCGGACACTTTCGGCTCCCCGCTCGTCGGCACCGGCTCCACCATGAGCACCGGCTACAGCAACAAGCTCGTGGACACCCTCATCCTGCACAGCCAGCAGTACGCCGACCGCACGCGGGCCGCGGGCGACTTCCGCGACATCCAGGCGGACGTGGCGACCGACGTGCCGCTGATCCCGCTGTGGCAGCGCAAGGAGTACGTGGTCAGCACCGAGGACGTCGGCGGCGGCCAGTACCTGACGGACGGCACGGGCGTGTTCCGCCTGTGGCGTCTGCAGTGGATCTGAGCGACTCCTTCCCGGGGCGCGGTCAGTCCTCGCGTCGCGCCCTGGACCCCGGGTCCGGCAGAGCCTTCGTCATGCCCGGCAGGAAGTCCGTGAACAGCTCGTGGACTTCGAGCACCAGGGGGCGCAGCACCCGGAAGCGGGCCAGGGCGACCCCGCGGGCGGTCAGCCGTGCCCCCCGGCGCGCCAGCCGGTAGCTGCGCTCACGTCCCTCGGTCCGGTCGAACACCCAGTACAGGACGAGCCCCATCTGGGAGAGCCACATCAGCTCCGGGAGGACGTCCCGGAGCTCGGGTGCCACCTTGGACCTGGACCCGGCCAGTACCTCGCGGTGGACGCTGATGGCCTGCTCGCGGGCGTGCTCGCTCTCGGGTGAGAAGGGGCTGAGCGGGCTGTCGGGGTCGGCGGCGTTCTTGAAGAACTGCACCGCGAACTCGTGGTACGGCTTGGCGATGTCCAGCCACGCGGTCAGCACGCCGGCGAGCCGTGCCTCCAGGTCGGTCTCCCGGTCGAGGACCTTCCGGACCGCCACCTGGTGCTCGGCGGCGATCCGGTCGTAGAAGCCCTGGATCAGGTGCTCCTTGCCCTCGAAGTAGTAGTAGGCGTTGCCGACGGAGACGCCGGCCTCCTTGGCGATGGCCCGCATGGTCGTCTTGTCGTAGCCGCGCTCCTGGAAGAGCCGCATCGCGGTCTCCAGGATCAGCGCACGGGTCTGCTCGGACTTGCTCTGGGGGCCGGCCTCGGGGCCGTCGTTCTTCGCGGGCACGGTAGGAGCCTAACCAGTGGCGCAGGCGCCCTCGGAGCAGGACGGCGGCTCATGGGTCCAGCCCCGGCTGGGGTGGTACGACCACCCGTCGGCCCTCCGGTAGATCCGCTGTCCGCCCCACTGCGCACCCCGCCACTTCGCGGCCGCCAGCACCGCCCCGCGGGCCAGCCTGGCCCCCGCCGGGGTGCTCAGCCGGTGGGCGAGCGGGCGGTGTTCGCGCAGGGCCCACAGGACGACGATCCAGGCGCGGGACCCCTGGTAGACCTGTCCGGCGTCGCCGATCGCGGTGATCTCGTCGAGGGTGGCGGCGTGGTCGAGCCCCGGGAAGCGCCGGCGGGCCTCGGCGGACCCGGCCGGAACCAGCTCCAGCGGCACCAGCTGCGACTGCCGTACGAGCCAGCCGCGCAGGTGGGCGCAGAGGGCGCACTCGGCGTCGTACAGGACGGTGAGCCCGCGGACCGGGACGCCGGCGGCGCCCCGGCCCTCGGTGGAGGTCACGGTGGTCACGCCCCGACGGTCGGCGGGAGCCAGCCCTGGGGGTTCACCGGGGGCTGCTGCTCCCGCTCCAGGAGCCCGCGCCGGCGGATCTTGTTGAGCACGTACACGTTGCCCAGGTGCATCACGCCGAGCACCAGCAGCACCACGCCGAGCTTGGCCGACAGGGCCTCGAAGATGCCGCGGGTGTCGTCGATGTCCCCGCTGTCGCTCAGGTACAGCGCCACGAAGCCCAGGTTGACGAGGTAGAAGCCGACCACCAGGAGGTGGTTGACGGCGTCGGCGAGCTTCTCGTTGCCGCGCAGCACGTCGGCCAGGAAGACGCGGCCGTTGCGGCTGAGCGTGCGGGCCACCCAGATGGTCAGCGCGATGCTGACGGCCAGGTAGATGACGTAGGCGATGACGGTGCGGTCCATGCCCCACCCCTTCTTGAACGCGTTCAAAACGCTGACAGGCATGACTGTAGACCTGCTTTTGAACATGTTCAACTCAAGGCTGGGAAGATCCTCGTCTCAGCCCCTGCGGCCCAGCGCCGGGCGCTTGCTGTAGTCCGTGAACCCCAAGATGTTCCCCCAGGGGTCGGCGATCTCGACCGTCCAGCCGGTGGCCACGGAGGACACCTCGTCCAGCGGCGCGATTCCGGCGGCGGCCAGTTCCTGCGCGGCCGCTCGGGCGTCCGGCACCTCCAGCCACAGGCGCGCCGAGGGCCAGGGCGGCGGCCGGTGCCCCAGCCCGTCCTCGACGCGCAGCAGGATGCCGGGCGTCTCGCCGCCCACCTTCAGCTGCGCGATCCCGCCTTCGTCGAACCGGAATCCGACGGTGAACCCGGCCCGCTCGTAGAACCCGACGGCCTCCGCGAGGTCCCCGACGGGCAGCAGCACGTTGTCGAACCCGAGCAGCTCGTACGACTCTTCGTCTGACATGCCATCAGATTAGGTGTCTTCCGGGAACGGCCAAGGGGGCTGACCGGAGAGGGGGGAACGGGGTCACTCGTTGGAGGGAGAGAGGCCGGGGGAGGGGACGCTGTCCGCATGGCGCAACGGCCGTGGGACGCACTGACCGGCCGGTTCCGGGATCGCGCAGGGGCCGGCTGGGTACGGGCATATGCCCGAGGGCCCCGTTTCCAGCTGCCGGCTGGAAACGGGGCCCTCGCAGGCGTACTGCGGACGACCTCAGTAGCGACGCGTGATCAGCGCGCGCTTGACCTCCTGGATCGCCTTCGTGACCTCGATGCCGCGCGGGCAGGCGTCCGTGCAGTTGAAGGTCGTGCGGCAGCGCCACACGCCGTCGCGGTCGTTGAGGATCTCCAGGCGCTGCTCGGCCGCCTCGTCCCGGCTGTCGAAGATGAAGCGGTGGGCGTTCACGATCGCGGCCGGACCGAAGTACTGGCCGTCGTTCCAGAACACCGGGCAGGACGACGTGCACGCGGCGCACAGGATGCACTTCGTGGTGTCGTCGAAGCGCTCGCGGTCCTCGGGGGACTGCAGACGCTCGCGCGTCGGCTCGTTCGTGTCCTTGGTGATCAGGAACGGCATGACGTCCCGGTACGCCTGGAAGAACGGCTCCATGTCCACGATCAGGTCCTTCAGGACCGTCAGGCCCTTTATGGGCTCGATCGTGATCGGCTTCTCGGGGTTGATGTCCTTGATCAGCGTCTTGCAGGCAAGACGGTTCTTGCCGTTGATCCGCATCGCGTCCGAGCCGCAGATGCCGTGCGCGCACGAGCGGCGGAAGGTCAGGGTGCCGTCGACGTCCCACTTGATCTTGTGGAGGCCGTCGAGGACACGCTCCTTCGGGTCGATCTCCAGTTGGAAGTCTTCCCAGGTCGCCTCCGCCGAGACCTCCGGGTTGAACCGGCGGACCCGGAAGGTGACGGTGATGTAGGGGGAGTCGGCGAATCCGGGCTCGGGCCGGCCGGCCGCGTCTTCCTTGTCCAGAACGGGGGTTGCCATCAGTACTTACGCTCCATCGGCTGGTAGCGGGTCTGGACGACCGGCTTGTAGTCGAGACGGACGGTTTCCGAGCCGTCGGCGCCGACCTCGCGGTACGCCATGGTGTGGCGCATGAAGTTGACGTCGTCGCGGTTCGGGTAGTCCTCGCGGTAGTGACCGCCGCGGGACTCCTTGCGGGCCAGGGCCGACACCGCCATGACCTCGGCCAGGTCGAGCAGGTTGCCCAGCTCGACCGCCTCGAGGAGGTCCGTGTTGAACCGCTTGCCCTTGTCCTGGATCGCCACGTTCTTGTAGCGCTCGCGCAGCTCGGCGATCTTCTCGACCGCCGTCTTGATCGTCTGCTCGGTGCGGAACACCATGACGTTGGCGTCCATGGTCTCCTGCAGCTCGCGACGGAGCGTGGCCACCCGCTCGTTGCCGGTTGAGTTGCGCAGCCGCTCGATCTGCTCGATGACGAGGGACTCCGGGTTCTCCGGCAGCTCGACGAAGTCCGCCTTCGCCGAGTACTCGGCGGCGGCGATGCCCGCGCGGCGGCCGAAGACGTTGATGTCCAGCAGCGAGTTGGTGCCGAGGCGGTTGGCGCCGTGCACGGAGACACAGGCGACCTCGCCGGCCGCGTACAGACCCGGGACGACCGTGGTGTTGTCCGCCAGGACCTCACCCTCGACGTTCGTCGGGATGCCGCCCATCGCGTAGTGCGCGGTCGGCTGGATCGGGATCGGGTCCGTGTAGGGCTCGATACCGAGGTACGTGCGCGCGAACTCGGTGATGTCCGGGAGCTTGGCGTCCAGCTGCTCCGGCGGGAGGTGCGTGAGGTCCAGGTAGACGTGGTCGCCCTCGGGACCGCAGCCCCGGCCCTCGCGGATCTCCGTGTAGATGGAGCGGGAGACGACGTCACGGGACGCGAGGTCCTTCATGACCGGCGCGTACTTCTCCATGAAGCGCTCGCCGTCCTTGTTGCGGAGGATGCCGCCCTCACCACGGGCGCCCTCCGTCAGCAGGATGCCCATGCGCCAGATGCCGGTCGGGTGGAACTGGAAGAACTCCATGTCCTCCAGCGGCAGGCCCCGGCGGTAGACGGCGGCCTGGCCGTCACCGGTCAGGGTGTGCGCGTTGGACGTGACCTTGAAGAACTTGCCGCAGCCGCCGGAGGCGTAGATCACGGCCTTCGCCTGGAAGATGTGGATCTCGCCGGTCGCCAGCTCGTACGCGACGACACCGGCCGACCTCTTGACGCCGTCGACCTCGGTGATCAGCTGGTCCAGGACGTAGAACTCGTTGAAGAACTCCACGCCCTCCTTGACGCAGTTCTGGTACAGCGTCTGGAGGATCATGTGGCCGGTGCGGTCCGCGGCGTAGCAGGACCGGCGGACCGGGGCCTCGCCGTGGTTGCGGCTGTGACCGCCGAAGCGGCGCTGGTCGATGGTGCCGTTCGGGGTCCGGTTGAACGGCAGGCCCATCTTCTCCAGGTCGAGGACGGCGTCGATGGCCTCCTTCGCCAGGATCTCGGCGGCGTCCTGGTCGACCAGGTAGTCACCGCCCTTGACCGTGTCGAAGGTGTGCCACTCCCAGTTGTCCTCCTCCACGTTGGCGAGCGCGGCGGCCATGCCGCCCTGCGCGGCGCCCGTGTGGGAGCGGGTCGGGTAGAGCTTGGTCAGCACGGCGGTGCGGCTGCGCTTCGTCGCCTCGATGGCCGCGCGCATGCCCGCGCCGCCGGCGCCGACGATGACGGTGTCGTACTTGTGGATCTTCATGTTTCTCGCAGCCCCGTGCCTAGCGGATGTTCGGGTCGAAGGTGAAGATCACCAGCGTGCCCAGCAGGATGGTGAACACCGTGGCGGTGTAGAGCAGGCCCTTGAGCCACAGCCGGGTGTTCGCCCGCTCGGCGTAGTCGTTGATGACCGTGCGCAGGCCGTTGGCGCCGTGCAGCATCGCGAGCCACAGCATCAGCAGGTCCCAGACCTGCCAGAACGGGGACGCCCAGCGGCCGGCCACGAAGGCGAAGCCGATCTTGGACACACCGCCGTCCAGCACCAGCTGGATCAGCAGGTGGCCGATCACGAGGACGACCAGCACGATGCCGGACAGGCGCATGAAGAGCCAGGCCGCCAGCTCGAAGTTGCCCCGGGTCGACTTCGGGGACTTCTTCGTGCGCTTGCGCGGCGCCTCGATCAGCGGGGCCGGGTTGTCGACGGAGTAGACCGGAGCGCCCTCGACGGGGCCGACTCCGGAGGCGGGGGATTCAGTCGTGGACATCGGCGTCAGCTCCCAAAGAGGACACGGGCGGCGTGGCCGAGGACCGGGTAGATCGCCCCGGCCATCAGGACGATCCAGACACCCATCACGGTCCAGAACATCTGCTTCTGGTAGCGCGGGCCCTTCGACCAGAAGTCGACGGCGATGACGCGGAGGCCATTGAGCGCGTGGAAGAGAATGGCGGCGACGAGGCCGTACTCCAGCAGCGCGACGATCGGCGTCTTGTACGTGGCTACGACCTTGTCGTAGTCCTCGGGGGAGACACGGACGAGTGCGGTGTCCAGCACATGAACGAACAGGAAGAAGAAGATGAGGACGCCGGTGACTCGGTGAGCCACCCAGGACCACATTCCTTCCCGGCCGCGGTACAGCGTTCCAGCCGGCACGGAAGAACCCTCCGGGTGCGGGGACTAGGGCCGCGCCGGCTTCACTGTCGGTCGGGCCCGGCCGGGTACGGTCCACCGGCCCCCAGCATCGTATCCGTGTGGTGCGGTGAGGCTTACGGGGGGCCTACTTGTGTGATCAAAGTGGCACGCGGTTGGGCTAGCGGGGAGCGGCTACGAGGGTGGGTTGCCCTGTTATTTGCCGGGTGCGGATGCATTGGGGTTGGCCACGCCCCGCGGTGGAGCCGCTGATGGATGCGGCCCCGCGCCCCTCAGGCAGGTCGCCAGCCTGGTTCTGGCAAGGCGCCGGAGTTCGTCCGCCGCCACGATCCGTTCCTCTTCGGGATCGTTCGTCAATCGTGATCGGATGCCTTCGAGGATCCGGTCGATGACCTCGTCCGGGTGTACATCACCCGGACAGATGACGAACGTGTGTCCGAATCGAGCCTCATAGGCCGCGTGAGCCGCGCTCAGGGCCATGTGGGCGGCCGAGTAGGTGTCGTCCGGCAGCTCGGGAAGCGACTCGCCCGCCAGGGCCTCGCCCAGATCGCCCGGGGACAGGTCGTACGCGGCCTCGTCGGCCGCTGCCAGGAGGGAGTCCAGGTCGGGGTAGGGGCGGTGGTCGGCCATGCGGCGGGCCCAGCGCAGGCTGTGCAGGCAGTGGAGGAGCAGGGCGCGGGCCTCGTCGGCGGGGGCGGCGTTGAAGGCGTCCAGCGGTTTGGGGAGATACGGGAGACGGTGCGCAGGCAGCGTGGGTCCTCGCGTCACATGTGGTGTGGCAGGGGGGATGCCGTGAAAGGGGCGTCGTCACATTATCGAGAGTGGTCACTGTGTGTCCGAGGGATGCCTGAATTTCACTCGGACGGGAGAGTTTCAGAACGTCTCGGTGACGAACGATCCGGCGATCGGTCGTACGTTGGCTGAGTGAGCCAGCACAGGCGCCGGGCCTCGGCGCAGCAGGTGAGGCGGAAGCAGGCGGTCGTGGCCGCCGCGTTCGTGGGTACCGTCGCGCTCGGCGTGGGAGTGGGCGTGTGGGCCTCGGCGGACGGCGGCAGACCGGAGGAAGGCGTGGGGCGGGCGTCCGCGGACTCCGCGTCCCCTCGCGCCACCACGCCGAGCAGCCCCACCCCGAGCCGGTCCTACCCGCTCTCCCAGGCGCCGCGCACCATCCCCGCGGTGCGCTCCCACACCCCGGCGCGCGGTCCCGGCTGGCGGGCGCAGCGGGGCGAGCGGGTGGTGGTGAGCGATCCGGAGCTGGCCGACGAGGGACGGCTGATCGCCGGCGAGCTGGGGCTGTCGTACGCGGGGGAGAAGGACGACGTGCGCTCGGGTGACGTCCGGCTCGCGCTCGGGAACGGGGGCGGGAACCCGGAGTCGTACACCATGACCGTCCGAGGCGGCCGGGTCGACATCAGCGGGCCGGGCGACGCGGGCGTCTTCTACGGCACCCGCACCCTCAAGCAGGAGGTCCACGGTGGCGGTACGGCCCCGGAGGGCGTCGTACGCGACGAGCCCGCGAAACCGGTGCGCGGCTTCATGCTGGACGTGGCGCGCAAGCCGTACACCGCGTCCTGGATAGAGGACCGGATACGCGAGCTGGGCGACCTGAAGTTCAACGAGTTGGGGCTGCACTTCTCCGACGACCAGGGCTTCCGGATCGAGTCCAGCAGCCATCCCGAGATCGTCTCCAAGGACCACCTGAGCAAGGCCCAGGTCAAGCAGATCGTCGATCTGGCGGCCGCCCGGCACATCACCGTGGTGCCCGAGATCGACTCGCCCGGGCATCTGGGCGCGGTCATCGCCGCCCACCCCGACCTGCAGCTGCGCAACGTGAGCGGGGTCGCGACGCGGGGCGCGATCGACATCTCCAAGGACGCCTCGGCGAAGATCGTCAATGACCTGCTCAACGAGTACGCCGGCCTGTTCACCGGCAGCCAGTGGCACCTCGGCGGCGACGAGTACCAGGCGCTGACCGTGGCCGACCCGCAGGCCTCGTACCCGCAGCTGGCGACCGCCGCCCAGCAGAAGTACGGCTCCGGCGCCACCGTCGCCGACCTCGCGACCGGCTGGCTCAACGACCGGGCCGCCACCGTGCGCGCCCACGACCGGACCATGCGGGTGTGGAACGACGGCTTCTTCCGGAACACCTCGGTGCAGCCCGACAAGGACCTCCAGGTCGCCTACTGGACCGGCAAGGAGAACGGGGCCCGGCAGCCGGTGGAGTACCTGAGCGCGGGCCGCACGGTGCTCAACTACAACGACGAGTTCCTGTACTACGTCCTGGGGCAGCCGCAGACCTTCGTCTATCCGACCGGGCAGCGCATCTACGAGCAGTGGAACCCGCGGGTGCTGCGCAAGACGGTCGCGGTACCGGCGCACTACGACGCGCAGATACTCGGCGGCTCGTTCGCGGTGTGGTCCGACGTGCCCACCGCCCAGACCGAGGCACAGGTGGCCGCCGGGATCCGGATGCCGCTCAGGGCCACCGTGCAGAAGCTGTGGGCCCCGGGCGCACCCGCGCTGTCCTG
This sequence comes from Streptomyces sp. NPDC007905, assembly GCF_042959345.1. Lineage (NCBI taxonomy): Bacteria > Bacillati > Actinomycetota > Actinomycetes > Kitasatosporales > Streptomycetaceae > Streptomyces > Streptomyces sp. NPDC007905. The sequence goes on from NZ_JBIBKS010000005.1 coordinate 148,430, forward strand.
GGCCCAGTTCAAGGCGCTGGCGGACCGGCTGGGCTGAGCCCCCCGAGTGGACGCACGGGGCTGACGAACCGTATCTTCCGCGTGCCGCACCACATACACACGGGGGACACGGGGGTCTCGGTCATGTCCGTTCCACACCATCCGCACCTGCGCTCACCGCTCGGGCTGGGCCAGGCCACCGTCGCGTTGCTGGGGCTGGTCGTTCTGAGCGATGTGTTCGCCCTCGGGGCCGGCCTCGACGTCCACCGGGTGTCGGACGACCTCGCGGCGGGCGCCTCCTCCTTCGAGGCGGCGCCGATGTCCGGGCCCGCGCACCGGGCGGACACCCTGTACATGGCGGCGGGGCTCGTGCAGACGGCGGTGTGGCTGGCGTGCGGCGTCGTGTTCCTTTGCTGGCTGTACCGGCTGCGGCTGAACGCCGAGGTGTTCAGCCCCGACGGTCACCGCAAGCCGCGCGCGTGGGTGATCGCGGGCTGGATCGTGCCTCTGGCGGGCTTCTGGTACCCGCGCCGGATCGTCCTGGACATCTGGGACGCCAGCCGGTCCGGCGGCGGGCGTGCCCGGCACGGGCTGGTCAACGCCTGGTGGGCGCTGTGGCTGCTGGCCACCACGGCCGAGACGCTCATCGCGGACGGCTACGACTCGGCGCGCACCGCGGCGCAGTTCCGTGACGCCGCGCTCCAGGGGATGGTCGTGGACACCATCGACATCGTGGCCGCCGGGCTCGCCGTCCTCCTCGTCCTGAGGCTGACCCGGATGCAGCACCAGAAGGCGCTCGCCCGACCGATACCGTCCCGGCTCTTGGCTGAAAACCCTCTGCTGTGACACTCTCTCGCCGTCGCACGCAGTAAGGGGAAGTGCGGGCTCCGTAAAGACGGCGCCCTGGCGAGGGAGGCTTCCATGAGCCTGGTGGAACTGATCGCGCAGGCCGACGAGCGCGGGCTGGCCGCGAGCGGGCTGGCTTGTTTGGATCGGTGCGTGCCCCTGCTGGGCGGTGACGACGAGGCGCTGCGCCCGCTGTGGGCGAGCCTCGCCGACGGCTCCGAGTGGGCCGGGAGCCTGGAGAAGGCCCGGGGTGCGCTCGGCTCGGCGGAGTCCGGCGAGGACGAGGCCGCGCTGCTCGCCCGCCGCATGCTGGAGGCGGCCCCGGCCGACCGTACCGCCGAGGCGGTACGGGCCTGGGCCGACGCCTGCTCCGTCGCCTCCCTGCGCATCCACCGGCTCCTCGACCCCGCCACCGACGGCACCTCGTCGGCCGACGCCCTGGAGGCCGGGCGTGCGGGCGGCACCGAGGACGTGTCCCCGCTCGTCGCCGCCGAGCTGCGGCGCCAGGTCGCCGTCCTGGAACTCCTCGCCGAGCACGGCACGAACGGCCTGCGGGGCGCCCTGGACGTGTCCGTCGAGGGCCGCCGGGTGCTGCGCGCGGTGGTCTCCCGCCGGGCCCGCGGCCGCCGCTGACCCGGGTTTCAAACCTCCGCTCACGGGCGAGTCCTGTGACCGTCGTGCGGCGGTCCTGCGCCGGTTGCGGAAACGGCCCGGATCCGCGTGACGGATGCCCGGCCGCGCCCGCTCTTTCCTATGTGACAGCGCACTACGTGACAGCACAGCAGGAGACCAGGCCGCACGCCGCGGCGAAGCCCGTGCGGTGGGCGGCGGACGCGGTGGCGACCATGCGCGAGGGCGCGCGGGTGCGGCTCGACTACTCGGCGCAGAGCCTGTGGCGGGTGGACCGGATGATCGAGGAGATACGGCGCGAGGGACCGCCGTACGCGGCGGTCGAGACCGTGCTGCGCGGCTTCGGCGCCTACGCCGGCGAGGTCGTCGTGCGCCAGACCGGCGCCGAGTGGTGGGCGAGCGGCGGTGACCACTGGATCCGCACGCCCGACGGCCGGCTGTGGGACCCCCTCGACGAGGCCCGCCGGTGTTTCGCCGGCCAGGGCTCGCTGCGCCTGCTGTGCCGGGACGCGACCGCCTCCGGCTGAGACGCGTCCGGCCGGGACCCCCTCGCTCGAGCGGGCCCCGGCCGGACGGATCACGGTGTCGCCACGGCGTCAGGGTCGTCCCCAGTGCCGCGTCGGTCGGCGTCCCGAGGACGGTCTTGCTCAGCACCGTCGTCTGCGCGTAGCCGAGCCCCGTGCTGTTGCTCGGCAGGTACATCAGGATGCCGTCGCCGCCGTCCTCGCCCGCGACGCCCAGCGTCAGGTCGGCACGCCCGTACCCGGAGAGATCGGTCAGCGACACCGACGAGCCGAGCTTGTCGTCGGTCTCCGTGGAGCCGGGCACGCCGGAGGTGTCCTGGGAGACGGCGACCGTGCCGGAACCGGTCAGGCCGGTGGCACTGCCCTTGACGAGGATCGCGGAACCCGCGTTGGAGCGGTTCACCACATCACGGGTGATGTCCTCCCCGGGAGCGCCCGCGAGCACGTCGGGGTGGCCGTCGCCGTCGTAGTCGCCGATCGAGACGGAGGCGCCGAGCGCGTCGCCGGACTCGTCGGCGCCGGGCACCCCGGAGGTGTCCTGGTGGATCGTGGTCATGCCGGTGGTGGTGAAGCCGGTCGCCGAGCCGCGCACCAGCGTGACCTGGCCGCCCGCCTTGCCGCCGGACTCGCTCGTGTACGGCTGCCCGATGACGACGTCGTCGTAGCCGTCGGCGTCCACATCGCCGGCGGCGACCGACCGGCCGCCCTTCACCGAGATGACGCCCACCTTGGTCAGGCCGTCGGCCGAGCCCGCGAACCGGACCACACGCCCGATGCCGCCCGCGTCCCGGTAGTTGAGGGCCACGTCGGAGTAGCCGTCCCGGTTGAAGTCGCCGGTCGCGGCGTCCAGGTAGGCGACCGAGCCGGTGGCCGTGGTCAGCGTGCCGGAGGTGGTGGCCCCACCGGTGAGCCGGACGTTCCAGTTGCCGCCCTTGCCGGTGCCGGCCGCGAAGACGTCCGCCTTGCCGTCCCCGTTGAAGTCACCGACGGCGACGGTGGAGCCCAGGTTGGCGCCGGTCGCCGTGACACTGCCCGAAGTGGTGTAGGAGACGCCGGAGTTCAGGGCCGGCCCGTACAGGACCGTCACCGCGCCCCGATCGGCGTGGCCGCTGGTGTCGTCCTCGCCGGGCGCGCCGATCGCGAGGTCGGCGTAGCCGTCGCCGTTGACGTCGCCCCAGGCGGTCGCCGCACCGAAGCCGTCACCGGACTCGGAGGAGCCGGGCACGCCCGGGCTGCTCTGGGTGAGCGTGACCTTCTTCGAGGTGACCGGCCCGTCGGTCCCGCCCGGCACGACCGTCACCGAGTTCGCCTTCGGGGTGCCGGCCACCAGGTCGGGCAGGCCGTCCCGGTCGACGTCCGAGGTGGGCAGGGCGTGCGAGACGCCCGGCGTCTTGGCGAGCGTGGCGATCAGGGACAGCTTCTTGTACAGGTTGTCGCCGGGGCAGGCGGTGGCGTTGGTGTCCCGGTGACCGAAGACGCGCGGCACCACCTGTCACAGGTGCCACTTACACAGCGCTCGGTTCTGACCAAACGTCACTCGGCCGGCATCGCCGGAACGGTCAGGAGACGGCCGGGCCGTTGCCGGCGGGCACGGGCACGGCGTGCCGCGCGCCGCGCGGATCCTCGCCCGAGACGCCCGTATCCGCCCGGCGCGCATCCGCGTATCGCCATCGGCTGACGGAGCCGCCGCCGTGTGCGGCGCGACCGCTGAGGGCTGTGACAAATCTGTGAGCTCCGACGCTGATCACGGTGAGGACACGGGCGGCCGTGTCGCACGATGCGGATTCGGTGCGAGCGCGGGCAGGGGCCCGGGCGGGGTACGGACGGGGACGGTTCTTGGGCCAGGGAAAAGAACCCCGTCGCCTGCAGGCGCGCGACGGGGAGCTGGGCGCGGCCGTCGCGCGGGCCCAGGACGGGGACGAGACCGCGTTCGCGGTGGCCTACCGGATCGTGCAGCCGGGCCTGCTCGGCTATCTGCGCGGCATCGTCGGCGACGAGGCGGAGGACGTGACCTCCGATGCCTGGCTGGAGATAGCCCGCGACCTCGGGAGGTTCCGGGGCGACGGCGCCGGCTTCCGCGGCTGGACCGCGACCATCGCCCGGCACCGGGCGCTGGACCACCTGCGCAGACAGCGGGTACGGCCCCGGGCGACGGCGCTCGAACAGGACGTACTGGACCTGCCCGGACCGCACAGCACGTACGAGCAGGCGCTGGAGGCCCTGTCCACCGTGCGCGCACTGGAGCTGGTCCGCGGGCTGCCGCGCGACCAGGCCGAGGCCGTCCTGCTGCGGGTGGTCGTCGGTCTCGACGCCCCCGCCGTCGCCCGCGTCCTCGGCAAGCGCCCCGGCGCGGTCCGCACGGCCGCGTACCGCGGACTGAAACGTCTCGCCCGCCAACTGGGCGTCCAGGACTGCGCGGACGCGGGTGTGACGGATGAGGGCTCCCGGACGCTCGGGGAGTCGAAATGAACGGCGACGGCCACCGGCCGTATACATCGACGAGAACCAGTGGGGCGAGGCCCCCGGCAGGTCAGAGGGACCGGGCTGGACGGACCAGGAACGGGAACGGGCATGGGTGAACGGCACAGCGGCGACGGGCTGCCCGGACGCCGGCACGTGCACCCTGGCGGCCTCGTCGTGGGACCGGTGCCGGCCGACGGGGACGCCGAGTTCGAGGCCGGGCTCGCCGCCGTTCTGCGGCTGGACGCTGTCGACCCCGAGGCCGAGGAGCGCGCCGTGGCCGCGTTCCGCACCGCCCGGGACTCCGGGGCGCACCGGACGCGGACTCGGCGTCGGGACGACTGGCGACCCCGGCAGGAGCGCCGCGCGCGGCTTTCGCTGAGGGCCACGCTCTCCGTGCTCCTCGCGAGCCTCACGCTGGGCGGCGTCGCCTTCGCGGCGATCGGCTCCGCCGGATCCGAGGGGCACGACGCCGGCGGTGACCGGCGCCCTGCCCACCCCTCCGCGAGCGCCCCGGGACAGCCGGCCGCCAACCCGGCGGCCCCCGCGTCCGTGACCCCTTCGGTGCGCCCGGACCACCCGGCCACCGCCCAGGACACCCTGGCCCACTGCCGCGCCTATGAGCAGGTCAAGGACCACGGCAAGGCGCTGGACGCCACGGCCTGGCAGCGGCTCGTCACGGCCGCGGGCGGCGAGCAGAACATCGCCGCCTACTGCGCCGCGCAACTGGCGCGCACGAACGGGCCGGACGCGGACAAGACCAACAAGCCACACAACAGCGGCAGCAACGGCGGCAGCGGCACCGGCGGCAGCGGCACTGGCAGCAGCACGGACAACAGCGGCAACAGCGGCAGCAACGGCGGCAGCGGCACCGGCAGCAGCACGGGCAATGGCGGCAACAGCGGCAGCAACGGCGACACCGGCACCGGCAGCAGCACGGACAACAGCGGCAGCAACGGCGGCAGCGGCACCGGCAGCGGCACGGGCAATGGCGGCAACAACGGCGGCAGCGGCACCGGCAGCGGCACGGGCAATGGCGG